>NZ_JBNZCE010000003.1:0-407189 GCF_050589265.1 Actinoplanes sp. G11-F43 | reverse complement strand
AGCACCCTGTTGAGTTCTCAAAGAACAACCGCACACCATCCTGCGCACCGCTTTCGCGGCCCGCCCTCCGGGGCACTCGCTCTACTTTACCCGCCGTTTCCGCCGTGTCAAATCCGCGTTTCGCAACCGAATTCCACACTACAAAAACGCACCACAATCAGACGACCCCGAAGATCGTATGATCAAAGCTGTGGGTTCCTCCAGGACGGCCGCGCCGGGCCCCTAGATCGGGTCCCGCTCGCTCGCCCGTCTCCCTGGCGGCTCGGTAAACATTACCCGTCCCCCAACCCAACACCAAATCGGGGTGCCGCGACCGCCATCACACCGACGAAACCACAGGTCAGCACCACGAAGGCCGATGAAACACAACCGCCCCCGGCCGCAAAACGGGCCAGGGGCGGTCGGTGGAACGACAGGTCAGGGTGTGACCTCGACGCCGGCGAAGTTCCGCTTGCCCCGCCGGAGCACCAGGAAGCGCCCGTGCAGCAGCGCCGACGCGGGGATCGGGGCCTCACCGTCGGTGATCCGCTCGTTGTTGAGGTACGCCCCGCCCTCACCGATGGTGCGGCGCGCCTCGTTGGCGGAGGCGACGAGGCCCGACTCCTTCAGCAGGACTCCGGCGGACGGGAGCTCCCCGCGTACCGCAAGCAGTCCGGTCTCGCTCAACGCCGACCGCAACGTGTCCGCGGACAGCTCGTCCAGCGAACCTCGCCCGAAGAGCGCCTGGCTGGCCGCGATCGCCTGGCGGGCCTCCTCCGCGCCGTGCACCAGCGCGGTCAGCTCCTCGGCCAGGGCGCGCTGGGCCAGCCGGGCCTGTGGCCGCTCGGCGGTCGCCTTCTCCAGCTCCTCCAGCTCCTCGCGGGACTTGAAGCTGAAGTAGCGGAGGTACTGGCTGACGTCGGCGTCGGCGCTGTTGACCCAGAACTGGTAGAAGCTGTACGGGCTGGTCATGGCGGGGTCGAGCCAGACGGCGCCGCCGGCGGTCTTGCCGAATTTGGTGCCGTCGGCCTTGAGGACCAGCGGGGTGACGAAGGCGTGCACCGGGCCGGCACCGCGGCGGCGGACGAAGTCGACGCCGGCGGTGATGTTGCCCCACTGGTCGGAGCCGCCGAACTGGAGCTCGCACCCGTGCTGGACGTGCAGCTGGTAGAAGTCGTTGGACTGGAGCAGCTGGTAGCTGAACTCGGTGAAGCTGATCCCGCTCTCCAGGCGGTTGCGGACCACGTCGCGGGCCAGCATCTTGTTGACCGGGAAGTGCTTGCCGACGTCGCGCAGGAAGTCGATCACCGAGGTCGGGCCGGTCCAGTCCAGGTTGTTGACCAGCGTCGCCCCGTGCGAGCCCTCGTACGTGACGAACGGCGACAGCTGGGTGCGGATCCGCTCGACCCAGCCCTGGACCACCTCGGGCGGGTTGAGGCTGCGCTCGCTGGACTCGCGCGGGTCGCCGATCTGGCCGGTGGCGCCGCCGACGAGCAGCAGCGGCCGGTGGCCGGCGAGCTGGAGACGGCGCGCGGTGCACACCTGCATGAGGTGACCGACGTGCAGCGAGGCGGCGGTCGGGTCGAAGCCGACATAGAACGTGAGCGAGCCGCCGTCGAGCTTCTTGCGGAGCTCGGCCGGGTCGGTCGAGTCCTGGATCAGTCCGCGCCACAACAGGTCGTCTACGAAAGTCACACCCGGATTCTCCCGCACCGGCTACTGCGGATCACAACGGGATTAGGGATCCTGGGCGGATGGGTCACCTTGGTAGCGCGAATCCCCCGTACGAGATCTCGAAGAAGAGGGCCGAGGCCCGGCTGGTCGCGGCGCAGCAGCGGTTGTTGCGGCTGCGGCTGATCCTGGGTGGTCAGATCGGGGAGAAGCGGATCGGCCCGCCGTTGTGTGTGGTGTTCGAGGGCTGGGACGCGTCGGGCAAGGGTGGTGCGATCAAGCGCCTGGTGGCGCCGCTGGATCCGCGGCACGTGCGGGTGTCGCAGTTCGCCGCGCCGACGTACGACGAGAAGCGTCATCACTTCCTGCAGCGGTTCTGGAACGTGCTGCCCGGCAACGGTGGGATGGCGGTGATGGACCGGTCCTGGTACGGGCGGGTGCTGGTGGAGCGGGTGGAGGGGTTCGCGTCGGAGGAGCAGTGGCGGCGGGCGTACGACGAGATCGCCGAGTTCGAGCGGACGCTGACCGCCGAGGGCATGATCCTGATCAAGTTCTGGATGCACGTGTCGGATGAGGAGCAGCTGCGGCGGTTCGAGAGCCGGCGGACTGATCCGTTGCGGTCGTGGAAGCTGACCGATGAGGACTGGCGGAACCGGGAGAAGCGGGGCGCGTACGAGGCGGCGGTCGAGGAGATGATCGACCGGACGGACCGTCCGAGGGCGCGCTGGAACGTGATCGCCGGGGATGCGAAGCCGTACGCCCGGCTGGCGGTGGCGGAGCAGGTCTGTCACGTGCTGGAGCGGCGGCTGGAGAAGCACGGGTTCGATCTGGGTGCGGCGGATCAGCCGGGGGTACCGCACGACTGATCGTCTGGCGTTTCGTGGCGATTTGGAGTTTTTTGCCCGATACGATATCGCCATGACCAGGAGCAGGAAGTCTTTCAACCGGCCCAGGGTGGTCCTGCTGGCCGGTCTCGCCGGGCTGGGAGCCGTGGTGGCCGCGGCCGGGCAGGCGTCACTGAACCCGAACGGGCCGTGGGTGCAGGTGGCCCGGATCGGTTCCGAGCCGCCGGCCCCGGTGGTGGATCCGCACGACGACCGGGCGGTCCAGATCTCGCTGGAACGCACCCGGGGCGGCAACGACATCGCGATGTTCCAGGTGTCCGCCTTCGGCGAGCACAGCAAGGAGTTGCTGGAGCTGGTCTCCGGACCGGAGTTCCGGGCTCTCGGCCCGCGCTACGCGCCGGCGAGCAAGAAGGACCGTTTCCGGTACGAGGTGACCGTGCGATACCGCGACGGCGACAAGAAGAAGGTGGTCACGTACTCGGACACGCCGGGCACCCCACAGGTGCTGCTCGACGTGATCGACAAGACCGAGTCGATTCCGATGCCGGTGTTCCCGGCCGGGTTCCCGTTCAACTGAGAACCGGTCCCCGCCCCGTCGCGTGACGGGGCGGGGACCGGGCTCGTCAGTGCACCAGCTTGCGGGCCTCCGCCGCGTCCGGTGCGGCCACCGCCAGCTCGGCGAGCCGCCGGCAGTCGGCCTCGGTCCGCGCCGCCAGCGCCGCACGGACCTGCGGGATCGCCCGCGGTGACATGGACAGGCTGGTCACGCCGAGGCCGACCAGGACCGGTGCGAGCAGTGGGTCGGCCGCGGCCTCGCCACACACCCCGACCGGTTTGCCGGCCGCCCGGCCGGCCTCCCCGCACACCCCGATCAGCTGCAGCAGCGCGGGCTGCCACGGGTCGAGCAGTTCGGCCAGGTCGCCGCACATCCGGTCGGCGGCGAACGTGTACTGGCTCAGGTCGTTCGTGCCGATGCTCAGGAAGTCGACCACCCGCAGCAGGTCGGCGGCCCGCAGCGCGGCGGCCGGGACCTCGATCATCACGCCCGCCTTGGGCAGCCCGGCGTCGTGCACGGCGGCCGCGAACCCGGTCGCCTCGGCCAGGGTGGACACCATCGGCGCCATCACCCAGACGTCCGCGCCGGTCTGCTCCCGCGCCTCGGCGATCGCGGCGAGCTGGGTGGTCAGCACCCGCGGGCGCTGCCGGGCCACCCGCAGGCCCCGAACGCCGAGAGCCGGGTTGGGCTCGCCGTCCTGGTTGAGGAAGGGCAGCGGCTTGTCGGCGCCGGCGTCGAGCGTGCGGATCACCACCCGGCGGCCGGCCATCGCCGTGAACACCTCGCGGTACGCGGCCACCTGCTCGTCGTGCGCCGGCTCCTGGGTGCGGTCCAGGAACAGCAGCTCGGTACGGAACAGGCCGACACCCTCGGCGTGTGCCTCGTCGGCGGCCGGGACGTTCTTGGCGGAGCCGACGTTGGCGAGCAGTTTCACGGCGTACCCGTCAATCGTCTGACCGGGACCGGTCAGACCGGAGGCCGCCTCGGAGGCCTCTGCCGCCGCCTGGGTCGCGGCCTTGGCGGTGGCCTCGTCGACACCCACGTCGACCCGCCCGGACGCCCCGTCCACCAGGACGATCGTGCCGTCCGGCACGGCCAGCACGCCGGGGCAGGCGACCACCGCGGGCAGGCCCAGCGCGCGGGCCAGGATCGCGGTGTGGCTGGTCGGCCCGCCCACCTCGGTGACCAGGGCGATCACCTGGTCCGGGTCGAGGTCGGCGGTGTCGGCCGGGGCCAGGTCGCGGGCGGCCAGCACGTACGGGTGACCGGGTGAGGGGACGCCCGGCATCGGCAGGCCGAGCAGTACCGCCACCGCCCGGTTCCGCAGGTCGTCCAGGTCGGCGACGCGTTCGGCGAGATAGCCGCCGGCCGCCTCGAAGGCCTCCCGGAAGCCGGCGAACGCGGCGGTGACCGCGTGCGGCGCGTCCTGGCCGGCCTCGACCTGCTCGCGGACGCCGTCGCGGAGCATCTCGTCGTCGGCCATCATCGCCTCGGCCCGGAGCACCTCGGCGATGGTGTCGTCGGTGGCCCGGTCGGCGCGCCGGTTCAGTTCGGCGACGACGTCGGCGAGCGCCGCCTCGGCCCGGGCGATCTCGGCCTCGGCGTCGGTGACGGTGGTGGGGCCGGGCAGGGCCGGGACCCCGGCGATCCGCAACAGCGGACCGGCCACGGTCCCGGCACACACGCCGATGCCGGTGAGCACCTCAGACATGATCGGCGTCCAGGTCCTTCGCCAGCAGTTCGGCGAGGCTGTCCAGGGCCTCGTCGGCGCCCTCCCCCTCGGCTTCGAGGATCACCTCGGTGCCCTTCTTGGCGCCGAGGGCGAGCACCGACAGCATGCTCTTGGCGGGTACCGGCTTGCGGTCCCCGGACCGGATGGTCACCTTGACCGGGGCCTTCGCGGCCGCCTCCACGAAGATCTTCGCGGGGCGGGCGTGCAGGCCGCTGGCGGAACCGACGGTCACCGTGCGGGTGGGCATAGTGGACTCCTCAGGGCTCGATGGTGACCTTGATGGCCTCGCCGCGCGCGACGATCCCGAAGGCGTCGATGGCGCTCTCCAGCGGCAGGCGGTGGGTGATCAGGTCGTTGACCGGCACGGCGCCGGTGGCGACCAGGTTGAGCGCCTCGGCGTTGTGGGCCGGGCTGGAGCCGTTGGCCCCGATGATCATCAGCTCCCGGTAGTGCACCAGGTTGGAGTCGCAGGTGATCGTCGGGTTGTCCTTGGGCAGACCGCCGAAGAAGCTGATCCGGCCCTGCCGGGCGGCCATCTCGATGGCCTGCTCCTGGGCCTTGCCCGAGGCGGCCGCCGTGATGATCACGTCGGCGCCGCGGCCGTCGGTGAGCTTGCGGATCTCCTCGACCGGGTCGACCTCGGCGGCGCAGATCGCGGCGTCCGGCTGGACCAGGTTCGCGGCCATGTCCAGGCGCTGCCGGCTCAGCTCGACCAGGAAGACACGGGCGGCGCCACGGGCCCGGGCCAGCCGCACGTGCAGGCAGCCGATCGGGCCGGAGCCGATCACCACGACGTCGTCGCCCTCGCCGACACGGGCCAGGTTCTGCGCGTTGAGCGCGCAGGCCAGCGGCTCGGCGACGGAGGCCTCGGCGAACGAGACACCCTCCGGGATCCGGTTCAGGCCGTCGACGGCCAGGACCTTCTCCGGTACGACCATGAACTGCGCGAAGCCACCCTCGAAGTGGTAGCCCATCGACTCCTGGTTCGGGCAGACGGTCATCCGGCCCCGCTCGCACTCGGCGCACTTGCCGCACGGGATGGCCGCGATCACCTGGACCCGGTCACCGTTCGACCAGCCGTCGACACCCTCGCCCACTCCGACGATCTCGCCGGCGATCTCGTGACCCATCACCCGCGGCGGGTGGATGTGGTGGTGACCGAACTTGGAGATCTTCACGTCGGTGCCACAGGTGGAACAGTTCCGGACCCGGATCTTCACCTCACCGGGACCGGCCTCGGGCTCGGGGGCGTCCTCGAAACGGACGTCGCCGGGAGCGTGGAATCGTACGACCTTCATTGTTCCTTGTCCTCCTGGATGGTCCCGAGAAGCCGGATCACGGTCTCGGGTTCGGTGGCCTCGCGAAGTTCGCGGGCCTGGTCCTCGTCGAGCAGGATCTCGGCGAGCGCGGCGAGCAGATCCACGTGGCCGTCGCCCTGGGCGGCGATGGCCACGCACACGGTGACCTGCTCGCCGCCCCAGTCGACGCCCTCCGGGAAGCGCAGCACCGCGAGTGCGTCACGCTTGACCAGGTCCTTGCCGGCGAGGGTGCCGTGCGGGATGGCGACCCCCTCGCCGACATAGGTGGAGATCGACTGCTCGCGGGCGAGCATCGTGTCGACGTAGCCCGGTTCGACCGCGCCGACCTCCACCAGGACCTCACCGCAACGACGGATCGCGTCGTCGCGGGTCTTCTCCGTCTCACCGAGCCGGATCGCCCGCGGGCTCAGCAGCTCAGACATTGAGATCGGTGCCCTGCTGGATCGCCTTGACGACCTTGGTGACCGCCGGGTCGCCGAGGAAGATCTGGAACGGCACGATCGGCTTGTCCGGAGCGACCGAACGGGCGCGGGCCGCGAGGCCGCTGTGGCAGACCACCACGTCGGCGTCAGCCGGAATCGAGTTCACCGGGGTGTGCTCCACGGTGACTCCGCTCTTGCCGAGCTGCTTGCGCAGGGTGCTGGCGAGCATCACGCTGCTGCCCATTCCCGCGTCGCAGGCGACCACGAGCTTCTTGATGTCCTTGCCGTTGATGGTTGCCATGGTTCTACGGCCCCTTCGCGGTAGTTAGGCGTTTTCCTTGCGGGTGGTGCCGGTGCTGTCGGTGCTGTCGGTGCTGTCGGCCGAGGCGGTGCGCTGCTCCGGGATGGCCGGGGTGTCGGCGACCTCTTCCGGCGTGGCCGCCTCGGTGGTGGTGTCGTCGTCGGGCTCCTGGTCGGCCTTGAGCTTGCCGAAGCCGAGCAGCAGGGCGGCGACACCGAAGGTGACCGCGGCGGCGATCAGGACACCGAGGAACATGCCGACGTGCGAACCCTTGGCGGTGACCGCGGCGAAGGCGAAGATGCTGCCCGGCGCCGGGGAGGCCACGGTGCCCGCACCGGTGATCATGAAGGTGGCGACACCGGCCGAGCCACCGGCCATCAGCGCGAGGATCAGGCGCGGCTTCATCAGCACGTACGGGAAGTAGATCTCGTGGATGCCACCGAAGAAGTGGATGATCATCGCGGCCGGGGCGGTCGGGCGCAGCGACTTGGGGCCGAAGAAGAAGTACGCGAGGAGCAGACCCAGACCGGGGCCGGGGTTCGACTCGATCATGAACAGGATCGACTTGCCGCTCTCCGCCACCTGCTGCACGCCGAGCGGGCTGAACACGCCGTGGTTGATGGCGTTGTTGAGGAACAGCACCTTGGCCGGCTCGACCAGCACCGACACCAGCGGCATCAGGCTGTGGTCGAGGAGCCAGTCCACACCGGTGCCGGCCGCCTTGGTCAGGCCGTTGACGACCGGGCCGATGGCCAGCTTGCCGAGGATGGCGAAACCACCGCCGATGATGCCGGCCGAGAAGTTGTCGACGAGCATCTCGAAGCCGGGCTTGATCTTGCCGTCGATCGCGTTGTCGAAGAGGCGGAGGACGTACGCGGTCAGCGGGCCGATGATCATCGCGCCGAGGAACATCGGCACGTCGGCACCGACCACGACACCCATCGTGGCGGTGGCGCCGACGACCGCGCCGCGCTGGCCGTGGACCATCCGGCCGCCGGTGTAACCGATCAGCACCGGGAGCAGGTACTTGATCATCGGGTCGACGAGCTCGGCCAGGGTGGCGTTCGGGATCCAGCCGACCGGGATGAACAGTGCGGTGATCAGACCCCAGGCGATGATCGCCCCGATGTTGGGCATGACCATGCCGGCGAGGTGGCCGCCGAGTTTCTGGACGCGGGCACGGAAGCCGCCTCCAGTGACCTCGGGTGTGTACGAAGAGGCCATGAGGATCTCCAATTCGGTGGTGGAGAGTTCAGGTTTATCTGTTTATTTCCGGCTATTTCCGGCCGGTTGAGCGCTGGATTTGCCGGACGGCCCCGCAAACGCGGGAACGATGAGGGGTGGTCGGCGGCCGGGACGAGGCCGCCGTCGCGGAACCGTCGCTCAGGGATGCAGGCGGCGGGACAGATCGGGGTCGAGGGTGACTGTCACGGTCGTACGGTCGAGATCGGACGGCGTCGGCATCCGGCTGCCCGGCAGCGACACCGCCGCCGCGCCCCACGCCAGGCCCTCGGTGAGTGCGGCCGGGCCGCTCGCGCCACCGGCCAGGAACCCGGCCAGCATCGCGTCGCCCGCGCCCACCGTGCTGCGCGGCACGCTCACCGGCGACGATCCGGCGAGGACACCGGCGTCGTCGACGAGCACCGCGCCGTCCGAGCCGAGGCTGGCCAGGACCGCGCCGGCGCCGCCGGCCCGCAGCCGGCCGCAGGCCTCGACCACGTCGCCGACGGTGGTCAGCGGCGCGCCGATCGCCTCGGCCAGCTCCTCCCGGTTCGGTTTGACCAGGGCGGCCCCGGCGGCGACCCCGGCCAGCAGGGCCGGGCCGCTGCTGTCCACGGCGAGCCGGGTGCCGGCCGCGACCAGCTTCTCGCAGAGGTCGGTGAAGGCGGCCAGACCCGGGCCGGGCGGCAGGCTGCCGCAGATGACCACCCAGTCGGCGGTCGCCGCGGCGTCCAGGACCGCCTCGCTGACCTGGGCGAACTCGGCGTCGGACAGCACCGGGCCGGCCTCGTTGATCTTCGTGACGGTGCCGTCCGGCTCGGCCAGGGTGATGTTCGAGCGGGTCCGCCCGGCGATCGGCACGGCCAGCATGTCGACACCCTCGGCACGGAGCATGTCGACGAGCTGGTCGCCCTCGGCGCCGCCGGTCGGGACGACCGCGGTGGAGCGGACCCCGTTGGCGAGCAGCGCGCGGGAGACGTTGACGCCCTTGCCGCCCGGATCGATGTGTGAGTCGGCGGCGCGCAGGACCTCGCCGCGGATGAGGACGCCGACCTCGAGTGCCCGGTCGACGCTGGGATTGAGAGTGACTGTGAGAATCATGCCTTCACCACGCGAACGCCAGTGGTCTCGACCTCGGCCGCGAGGTCCTGGTCCAGACCGTTGTCGGTGATCAGCAGGTCGAGGTCGGCGAGCGCGCCGAACTTGGCCAGGTAATCATTGCCGATCTTGGTGTGATCGGCGAGCAGCACCACCCGGCGGGCCGCGGCGATCATCGCCCGCTTGACCGCCGCCTCGGCCGGGTCGGGAGTCGTCATGCCACGCTCGACGGACAGCCCGTTGGCCCCCATGAACGCGACGTCGACATACATGTCGGCGAGCGGGCGCAGGGCCCAGTCGTCGACGGTGGCCAGGGTCTTGCCCCGCACCCGGCCACCGAGCAGCAGCACGGTCAGGTTGGGTTTGAGGCCGAGCGTGGCCGCCAGCACCGGCGAGTTCACCACCACGGTGAGCTCGCGGTCGGCGGGCAGCAGGTGGGCGAGCCGGGCCGTGGTGGTCCCGGCGTCCAGGATGATCGCGCCCTCGTCGGGGATCTCGGCGAGGGCCGCCTTGGCGATCCGCTCCTTCTCGCTTATCAGCACGGCGTCCCGGGTGGCGAGAGCCGGCTCGAAGCCGAGCCGCTCGACCGGTATCGCACCGCCGTGCACCCGGCGCAGCACGCCGGACCTCTCCAGGACGGTCAGATCCCGGCGGATCGTCTCGGCGGTCACCCCGAAGGACTCGGCCAGCGCGACGACGTCGACCCGGCCCTCGGCACGGGCCCGCCTGACTATCTCCTGCTGGCGTTCCTCCGCGTACATCCGTCACCCACCCCGGCTCGTTTTGGCTTTGTCTTTGTTTACGCCCGCTTTTGCCCGAGCGCAATATGTCAAAGAGATTTCGGTCTCCTTAAATTGCTGGAGACACCTGCACAAATCGGGTCTTATCGGGAGAGTCCGGTTGTGTGGGTTTCAGACGAGGTGACGTTCGACCGTCACGATCCGGTCCGGAGTGCCGTGCAGCACGAGCAGACCGCCCTCCGGCACCGTCGCGTCCACCGGCACCGGCGCCGGCCGCCGCCGGCACAACTCGCCGAAGAACTCCTGAACGGCGGCCAGATCCGCGCAGACCGCCGCCGGGCGACCGGACGCGAACGATTCTCCGGCGATCCGCAACGCGCATTCCAGATCGCCGCACGGCTCCTCCCGCACGCCATAGGCGGAAAGGACCGGCTGCGCCGGATAATCAGCGCGGCGGCGCAGGATGAAAGAACTCGTCCGTACGGTGATCCGGCGCAGGAATTCATGAAGGATTCGCACGTCGTCGGGGCGGCTCAACGCATCGGCGGCCAGACTCGGCGACAGCCAGAGCAGGCCGTCCACGTGGTCAACCTCGGCCGCGAAATAGTCCACGTGCTCCGGCCAGCCGTCCCGGACATAATTCGTGGAACCCAGCCACGGGCCCAATGCCACAGTCGTCCCGGACTCCTCGAAAACCGCCCGGACAGCCGCCGCCGCCATGTGCTCACCGGGCGCCGTACGCCCTTTCGGAAAACGCCACTCCCCACCCGGATGATGCACCACGGCGATCTCCCGGGCGTTTCCCGCACCACGCCACAGAACCGCACCGGCGGCGGTGACGGGCGCGGAGAACGACGGTCCGAAATACACGGCATCACGGTAGGCCGGTGTCCGACTTGATCGGATTGCCCTGATCGAGGGATCAGTCCTTCAAGTAGGTGAGCAGACCGACCTCCGGAGCCACCACACCACCCTGCCCCAGCGCCGGGAAATCCGCCCGCACCCCGGCCGCCGGCAACCGGCCCCGGCGCACCGCCTCGTACCGCGGCAACGACCGGAGGAAGACGTCCAGACGATCGAAGCGGGTGGCCGCCTCCGGCACCTGCTTCTCATGGAACCAGACGGCCACCTGCCCGTCCGCCGGCGGACGGCCCACCAGGTGGTCGATCGAACGGGTCTCGGCCGGAACCCGGGCCCGCCCGGAATCCGGAAACCAGCGCGCGATGCCGGCGTCGAGATCGCGCTCGACGTGACCGCTCAGATCGTCGGGTGTGCGAGTCACCCGCGCGATGCTAGACCCGCGGATCCGGCAGTCCGAGAGTCTTACGGATGGCCGACTGCACCTCCTCGACCGATGCGCGGCCGTCCACGTCGTGCACGACCTCCTTGCGCCGGAACAGCTCCAGCACCGGCCGGGTCTTCTCGTGATAGTCGCGCAGCCGCGCCTCCAGCGCCTCCGGGGTGTCGTCGGCCCGGGTGATCAGCTCACCGCCGCAGATGTCGCAGCGCCCTTCCACCTCCGGACGGTCGGCGATCAGGTTGTAGTCCATCCCGCAACTGCTGCACAGCCGGCGGCTCAGCACCCGGCGGCGCACCTCGTCGTCGGGCAGCTCCAGGTGGATGACCGCGTCGATGTCGTAGCTCTCCATGAAGAACTCGGTCTGCCGCCCGTTACGCGGGAAGCCGTCGATGATGAAACCGTAGTTCCAGTCGTGGATGCCCATCCGGCGGCGCACCACCTCCTCGACCAGGTCGTCACCGACCAGCTCACCGGCCGCCATGATCCGCTTGACCTGGGCGCCCATCTTGGTGTGCTGCCGCACATGCCAGCGGAAGATGTCACCCACACTGATGTGCACCAGGTCGTACGCCTCACGCAGCATCTTGGCCTGGGTGCCCTTGCCACTGCCCTGCACACCCATGATCACGTACTTGCGCATCACGCCTCCTCAGCGTCCGCCGCGCCCATGCGCAGCGGGCCGGGCGCGGGCCCGGACAACGTGGTCGGGTCGATGCTCCAGGCGCCGGCCACCCGGAACACGTCTCGCTCGGCGACCAGCACGGACGTCTCCGCCGGCTCGAACACACCGGGCAGCCCGGCATCCCGCTCGGCCGGGTCCGGGTCACCGAACCAGGAGGTCACGTCGCCGGACTGGCCGACGTAACCGAAAGCCCGCACCAGGTCGCCGTCGACCGCGCGCTGCCATCGATGCAGCTCGGTGACCCGGTGCGTGGCGAAGAACTGCACCTCGGTCCGCAGCGTGGCGGACAGGGCGACGACATCCGGGCCCGGGGTCATCAGCCGCCGGCCCACCGCGAGCACCCAGGACACGCCCCGGGCGCCCGGCAGCGGCGGGGTGATCGCCACCCGGTCGTCGGTGAGATGGGCCAGATCCAGGCCGTCCCGCCACGGGACGGTGCCGAGATCACGGAGTTCGAGCGCGGCCAGGAGGGCGTCCGGCCCGCCGTCGGGGAGAGCGACGGCGAGCCAGGCCTGCTTGCCTCCGAAACCGGTCATGACGTTCATGAGCCCAACGCTATCCGGCACCCCTGTCTGAGCTACGGCCAGCCGTAGCTCAGACAGGTTTCGGCCCACCGGATACCTCTCTGCGTCACGGCCAGCCGTAGTTGCGGCGCAGGATCGCGGCGACCCGGTCGAACCGGGGGCGGTCCAGGATCGCGCCCTCGCGGCGGATGCCGTCCTCGTCGACCTCCAGCACCCGGTCCAGCCGGACCCAGCTCGGCCGCGAGTCCCGGTCCCACTCGCCGGGCCCGAGCGCCAGCCAGTGCCGCTGTCCGTCGCGCTCCCCCTGGCTGGAGAGCATCAGCCCGAGCAGTGTGCCCGCGTCCCGCCCGACCACCAGCACCGGCCGGTCCTTGCCCTGTGACGGATCGTCCTCGTAGGGCACCCAGGTCCAGACGATCTCACCCGGGTCGGCGTCGCCGTCCAGGGCGGGCGCGTAGGCGAGGTGCCGGCCCTGTTTCGGTGCCGCCACGGTGCGCGGCGCCCGGCGCAGCGAGGCCGGTTTCGGCGTCGGCGGCCGGGGCGCGGCGGGTTTCGGCGCGGCGGGCTTGGGCGGCCGGGCCGACGCGGAGGGGCCGGGTGTGGGCGGCCGGGCCGGAGCGGAGGGGGCGGGTTTGGCAGGGGTGGCCGGGGGGACCGGCTGCCGCTCAGGTGCACCCGCCAGCCGCCGGAAGAACGCTTTCAGCAATTCGAGCACCGCGTCACCCTAAGGCCGGATTGCTCCCACCGCACAGGGCCAAGATCCCTACCCGACGAAATCCTGGGTCATCCAGGTCTTTCCCTCGTCGTCGCGGACGATGCTCAGGCCGATCCGGGTGAAGTCGGCGTTGAGCAGGTTCTTGCGGTGGCCGTCGTTCGGCGGGATCTCGGCCAGCATCGAGTCGGTGAGACCGTTGGCGGCGCCGGCCATCGCCGCGACGCTGCTGCCGCTGGAGCCGAAGCCGATGTTCTCCCCGGCGGTACGCCACGACACGTCCTGGGCGCTGAACCGCTCCCCCAGGCCGGACTCGCCGGAGCACTGGTGCGACAGTCCACAGCCGTCGATCATCAGCTGGTTGTGCACGGCGGCCGCCTTGGACAGGTTGCCGTCCAGGCTGAGCGCCTTCAGGCCCTCCGCCTCGCGGGCCGCGTTGATGTGCGCGAGCACCCGCTCGGTGACCGATCCGGAGGTGACCGGCGCGGTGGTCCGGGTCGCCGAGGGCGAGGCCTTGCGCGTACCGGCGGCGGCCTTCTTCGGCGCGGACGGCGACGGGGACGGGCTCTTCGACTTCGCCGGGGATGACGGCGACGGCGACGCGGCGGTGGCGCTCGGGGACGCCACCGCCGGTTCCGAGGTGGGCGCGTCGAGGAGCGGGTCGTCGCCGCCGGGGGTCTCGGCGGCGGCGGCCAGTGGGGCGTTCACCGAGCTGGGTGCGGGTGATTCGGTCCCACCGTGGGGCAGGCCCGCGACCAGGAAGCCCGCGCCGATCACCACCGCTGTCGAACCTGCTGCCAGGGAGTACCGGAAACGGGCAGCGGCGGAGAGGGGCACGGTCTATTCACCTCGGTGTGGCGGGACGGGGACGACGCACCCACACCATGCCCGAGCCCACCGCCGGTGACCGCCCGGCAAAGCATTCCTTAAGGTGGGGCTCACAAATTCCTAAAGGTCGAACTCTCCGTGCCGGATCCCGGACAGGAAGGCCGCCCACTCGGCGCGGCTGAAGACCAGTGTGCCGCCGCCCGGGTCCTTGCTGTCGCGCAGTGCCACGATGCCGGGCAGGTTGGCGGCGACCTCGACACAGTCGCCCCCGTTGCCGCCGCTTCGAGTGCTCTTGTGCCAGACGGCACCGGTCAGGTCAGCCATCGCTCTCCTCGATGATCGTGCGGATGAGATCGTCGGAATCGGCCCGGTCCAGTGCGGTCGCGTCGATCTGCGCCCAGATCGATTCGTACGCCTCCACCTCCGCGAGCTTATCCAGGTAGAGCGCTCCGGTGAGGTTCTCGCAGTAGATGGTGGTGGGCTCGGGCGACGCGGTGCCGACGGCCGGGAATTCGAGGATGGTGAACTGCCCGGAGCTGGCCGCCGGGTGCGGGCCGGCGGACAGCGGGATCACCCGGACGCTGATG
Source organism: Actinoplanes sp. G11-F43 (assembly GCF_050589265.1). Lineage (NCBI taxonomy): Bacteria > Bacillati > Actinomycetota > Actinomycetes > Micromonosporales > Micromonosporaceae > Actinoplanes > Actinoplanes sp. G11-F43. The sequence continues at coordinate 392,672 of NZ_JBNZCE010000003.1, read as the reverse complement.
TTGGGCCGGGTCGACACGTTGACCAGGTGGGCCAGCTGTTTCTGCATGCCGAGGGTGTCCGGGACGGCCCGGCGCAGCGCGCCCTCGTCGACGGCCACGTCCAGCCGGGGCGCCTCGGGCAGCCGCCGGCTGAGCAGCGACTGCCGTTCCAGCCGCACGGCCACCGCGTTGGCCACGGCGTCCTCGTCGTCGCCGTGCCATTTGCGGAACACCGCCTCGGCGTACTCCCGGGTCTGCAGCAGGCCGGGGATCACGCCGGGTGCGAACGACCGCAGCCGGGACGCCGCCTGTTCCATGCCGACGTAGAGCTCGAACCAGGCCGGGACGACGTCGCCGTACGCGTGCCACCAGCCTTTCGCCTTGGACTCGGCGGCCAGCCCGATCAGCACCTCGGTCATGTGGCCGGGTGCGGCGTAGACCCCGCACATGGCGATCACGTCGTGTTTGCGGACCGGGACCTCGCCGTTCTCGATCCGGTACATCCGGGCGCGGGAGAACTCCAGCTCCTGGGCGGCCGCCATCAGGGAGATGCCGGCCTGCTCACGCAGTTGCCGGAGCAGCCGGCCGACCTGCCGCCTCGGGACCGTCGAGCCCGTCTCGGTCATGTCACTCCCACGATCGTCGCTGTCCGGGTGTATCGAACGAGACGATCCGATCGCCACGAGCGAGACAGTGAGAATCCATTTCCGGGATTCTCGCCGTTCCGGCTTGAGACTCAGCCTAAGGCACGTCACGCTCCAATGTGTAGCCGTCGTATCGCACATGGTGAGTGCAGGGTGAGGATCGAATGCTGGTACCGCGGACCGAACACGTCGGCGTACGCCCGGCCTGGGACTGCCGGATCTGCGGACAGCCGTGGCCCTGTGCCATCGCCAAGGTCGAGTTGTCCGAGCAGTACCAGAACTTTCCGCACGGCCTCTCGGTCTTCCTGGGCTCGTGCATGCTGGAGGCGATCGACGATCTCGCGGCGGGCAGCGGCGGCCCACCGGCCGACCTCTACGAGCGCTTCCTCGGCTGGGCCGGCGGCTAGGCCGAGGCCAGACCGTGTGGCCGGACGTTCGCTAGCCCTCGACGCGCTCACGGAGCAGGTCGTAGAGCTGTCGATCGCGGACCGCGCTGTGCAGCGTGCCGCCGGCACCGGACAGCACCACGAACGGGCAGGACCGATCGGCACCGGTCAGGGACTTCTCCAGGAGCTTGCGGCGGGTGGCCACCTCGTAGACCGTCAGGCGGTACCGCCCCTCGACCAGTGGACGGGCCCGGTCGCCGTCGCGGCAGCACGGCCGAGACGATCAAGGTCCGACCGCCGCCGGTACGGCCGGAATCCCCCGCCTCCGGGACGGCCGGGTGGATGTCGAAGTGGGAGAGTTCCAGCCCACCGAGGGCGACCAGTCGCGCCCCGAGCCCGCCCTCGTCGTCCGGCTTCCGCATCGCACGCTCCCCACTCCGACCCAAGACAGCGAACTATATCGATGCCTTGGGAGAGCCGCACCCGGCGGGAGGCCAGGTCAGAACGCGTACGGCCCGAAACGCCCCCACGCCACGAAAGCCGCCAGCAGGAGCAGGACCACGGCCGGCGCGGCCCCCGGGATCTCACCCCGGCGGATGTGCACGACGACCGCGCCGGCCATCGCGACGGCCAGCCCGGTGGCGGCCACCGGCACCAGGACCGGGGCGATGCCGATCAGCGCCGGCAGGACCAGGCCGACCGCGCCGAGCACCTCGACCGCGCCGATCGCCTTGACCTGGCCGGCGCTGAAGTCCTCGGCCCAGGCCAGCCCGGAGGCGGCCAGTTTCTCCTTGGGCTGGAGCGCCTTCATCGCGCCGGCCGCCAGGAAAGCGGCGGCGAGCAGGGACGCGACGACCCACAGGACGACGTTCATAGTGCCTCGACTCACTCGTTTTGACTTAAACAGTTGAGTGAAAGGTAGGGGCATTGACTTAAAGATGCAAGTGATCGGTGAGCTATCATGCGGGTGTGGAGACCTCCGAGCCACGTTGGCTGAGCAGTGACGAGCGCGCCGCCTGGATGACCCTGATGGGCGTCTTCATGCGACTGCCCGCCGCCCTCGACACCCAGCTGCAGCGCGACGCCGGCATCAGTCATTTCGAGTACGGGATCCTGGCCGGCCTGTCCGAGGCGCCGGGCCGGACGATGCGGATGAGCGAGCTGGCGCTGCTCGCCGAGGGTTCACTGGCCCGGCTCTCCCAGGCGGTCGGCCGGCTGGAGAGACGCGGCTGGGTGAGCCGGTGCGCCGACCCGGCCGACGGCCGCTACACCCTGGCCACGCTTACCGCGGACGGCTGGGACAAGGTGGTCGAGTCGGCGCCCGGCCACGTCGAGCACGTGCGCACCCTGGTCTTCGACTCGCTCACCAGAGCGCAGGTCCGGCAGCTGCGGGAGATCGGCGGCCGGATCACCACCGCGATCGACCCGGACCACCCCTGCCCCGGTCTCCGGTGAGCACGCCGGACTTCCGGGAGCTGCCCGCCGACCGGGTCGACGAGGCCGCCCGCCGGCTGCTCGGCTGGCGGATCACCGCCAACGGGGTGACCGTGCGGCTCACCGAGACCGAGGCGTACAGCGGGCTCGGCGAGGACCCGGCCAGTCACGCGCACCGCGGCCGGACCGCCCGTAACGCGGTGATGTTCGGCCCGGCCGGGCGGCTGTACGTCTACCAGATCTACGGCATGTACTTCTGCGCCAACGTGGTCTGCGGCGAGGACGGGCGGGCCGCCGCCGTGCTGCTGCGCGCCGGTGCCGTGGTCGACGGCGAGGAGCTGGCCCGGCAGCGGCGCCCGGCCGCCCGGACCGGCGCCGCCCTGGCCGCCGGGCCCGGCAAGCTGATGCAGGTCCTCGGCCTGGACCGGTCCGCCGACGGCACACCGCTGTTCGGGGGCGGCCCGGCCGTGCTGTCCCCACCGGACGGCCCGGTCGGCCCGGTGTCGGCCGGGCCGCGGGTCGGCGTGACCTCGGCGCACGACGTGCCGTGGCGGTTCTGGATCACCGGCGACCCGGCGGTCAGTGCCTACCGCCGGCACACTCCGCGCCGCCGCCCGTCCGCAGCACCGTGAGCCGCCGGGTGGCCCGGGTGAGCGCCACGTAGAGGTCGCCGGAGCCGCGCGGCGACTCGGCCCGGATCACCTCCGGGTCGACCAGCAGCACCGCGTCGAACTCCAGCCCCTTCGCCTGGGTCGCGGTGAGCAGCACCGCCGGGTCCTCGATGTCCCGGCTCAGCCCGGGCAGCGCGGCGGCGACCTCGGCGAGCCGCCCGGCCGGGACGATCACCGCCAGGCCGTCCGGCTCGGCGGCCACCAGTTCGGCCAGCCGGGTCAGGTCGCCGTGCTCCTCGCGGGGCTCGGCGCCGGTGGAGCGGACCGGGTGGGGCAGTTCGATCGGCGGGTCGGCGTCGGCGAGCATCCGCCCGGCGTACGCCATGATCTCGGCGGGGGTCCGGTAACTCACGGTCAGCGCGGCGAGGCGCCAGCGATCGGCGACGTACGGGGACAGCACCTCGTCCCAGGACCGCGGCCCGCCGAGGGTGCCGCCCTGGGCGAGATCGCCGACCACCGTCATCGACCGGCTCGGGCAGCGCCGCATCAGCATCCGCCAGGCCATCGGGCTGATCTCCTGCGCCTCGTCCACGATCACGTGCCCGAACGCCCAGTGCCGGTCGGTGGCCCCGCGCTCGGCGGCGGACAGTGCTTCCCGGGTGGCGTACCGGCCGGCCAGCTCCTCGGCGTCCAGGATGTCGGTGACGTTGAGGACCGCCTCGTCGGTCGCCCGGGAGCCGTGCATGACGTCGATCACACCCTGCGCGTAGTCGAGCCGGCGCTGTGCGGACCGGGCCGCACGGGCCCGTTCGGCCCGGTCGTCCTCGCCGAGGAGTTCGGCCGCCTCCTCCAGCAGCGGGACGTCGGCAGCGGTCCAGCCGCCGCCGGGCGCGCGCCGCAGCCCGGCGCGATCGGTCGACGCGTACAGGCCGGTCAGGAACTGTTCCGGGGTGAGCACCGGCCACAGTTCGTCGAGTACCGCCAGTACCGCCGGATGGTCGGCCAGGTCGGTGCGGAGGTCCGCCAGGTCGGCCTCGTCGAGCACGTTCGGCACACCCGGGGCGTCGTCCTCGCCGAGCGGGTCGTCCCAGAACGGGTCGGCGCCGATCCGTTCGGCGACCTGGGCGGCCAGCACGTCCAGGATCCCGGCGGTGACGATCGGGCGGGCCGGGTTGTGCCGGCGGCCGGACTCCCGGGCCCGCCGCCGGACCGGCTCGCAGTCGTGCCGGTCCAGGCGCAGCACGTGCCGGTCCACCACGATCTCGATCGGCTCGTCCGGCACCCGCTGCCGGCCGCGAAGCCCGTCGGCGAGGAAGGTGAGCATCTCGGCACGGCCCTTGATCTCGGCCACCTCGGCGGGCTCGCTCCCGGAAACCTCGACACCGGGCAGCAGCTCGGCCGGCGTGGCCAGCAACACCCCGGTCTCGGCCAGCGACGGCAGCACCTGGGAGACGTAGCGCAGGAACGTCGGGTTCGGGCCGACGATCAGCACGCCCCGGGCGCCGAGCTGCTCCCGGTGGGTGTAGAGCAGGTAGGCGGCCCGGTGCAGGGCGACAGCTGTCTTGCCGGTGCCGGGCCCGCCCTGGACCACCAGCACGCCGCCGGCCGGCATCCGGATCACCCGGTCCTGTTCGGCCTGGATGGTCTCGACGATGTCGCGCATCCGGCCGGTGCGGTGCTCGTCCAGGGCGGCGATCAGCGCGGCCTCCCCGACCGGCGGCTCGTCCCCGGGCGGGCGGGCGCCGAAGATCTCCTCGTCCAGGCCGGTCACCGTGCGCCCGCGGGTGCGGATGTGCCGGCGGCGGGTGATGCCGTGCGGGGTGACCGCGGTGGCCAGGTAGAACGGCCGGGCCGCGGGCGCGCGCCAGTCGACGAGCAGCGGTTCGTCGGCGTCGTGGTCGTGGATGCCGATCCGGCCGATCCGCAGTGGGCCGCCGTCGAGCGGGTCGATCCGGCCGAAGCAGAGTCCGGTCTCGACGGCGTCGTAGCGGGCCAGCCGGTCGGCGTGGTGCCCGGCGGCGCTGTCGCGCTGGGACAGTTCCTGCCGGGTGCCGCCGGGGCTGCGCCATTCGGCCTCCAGACGCTGCCGGGCCCGGTCCCGCAGGTCGTCGAGGTGGCGGTAGAGCATCGAGAGGTAGTCCTGTTCGGTGGAAAGGCTTGACAGACTTGACAAGGCGACCCCGATCCCTTAATCTGATAGTGGGTTTTTCGGCTTTGCGCACAAAAATCAGCGCAAACATCGCCAGCGTACCCCCGATCAGCCGAGTGTGGTGTGCAGCGCCGCCGCGTCGGCGCGCCAGCCCTCCCCCGGACCGCCCTCGACGCGGTCGCCGGAGACGAAGGTGTGCAGGTGGGGCTCCGCGTCCGGAGTGGTCAGATAACTCAGCCGGCGCACCCGGAAGCAGTCGCGGATCGCCCGGGCCACGGTCACCACCTCGCGGTGGTAGAGATCGGCCTCCACCGGGCTCAGATCGGCCGGCTCCACCACGTGCCGGCCCCGCCACACCACGACCGCCCGGATCCGGGACCGGACCGGGCGCGCCAGGTACGCGTCACTGACCCGCCCGGACCAGATCCGCAATCCGAAAACGGTCTCGTCGCGCCGCTCCCCGCACCAGGCACACCCGTCTTCACGCACGCCCAACCATAAACGATCCTCGATGGATCACCAGGGGTTCAGCGACCGCCACTGCTGGCTGGCCGCACCGGAGCAGTCCTGCAGCCGCACCCGCCCCCGGCCGGCCGCGTCCACCGACGCCTCGGTCAGGCACGGGCCCTTCTGATCACCGGCCTGCAGCACCGTGGTGAACCACCACTTCTGCTCGGCCTTGTACGTACACAATGCGACCTTGGCCTTGATGCCTTTGGTGGTGGTCCGCGGCTCGACACAGTTCTCGCCCTGGGTGAAGTGGCCGTCACTGGTCTGATAGAAGTCCTGCGCCTTGTTCGCCCGGTCACAGGTGCTGGTGAAGAGCGTGGTCCCGGACGGGCCGCCGGTCAGGCAGCGGTACGGGGTCTGCTGGGTGACGATCCAGCCCTGATGCAACGGCGGCGGCCCGGGCACCGCGGCGGCGGGCCCGGCCGGGACGGCGAGCATGGCGACGGCCAGCAACGGAAGGACAACACCACGGGTGAGCATCGCCTCACTCTAGGAACCCCACTGTGGACGCCGCAGAGAATCCGGGCATTCCGGTTCTCGGCGAAACGGCTCCGGCGGGGTGGCCGGGACACTAGCGTCGACGGTGATGTTCACGAGACGCGGTCTGTTGCGGCTGAGCCTGGTGTCCGGGGCCGGTGTGATGTGGTGTGCCGTCCTCATCGTGCTGCTGGCGTTCGGGACGCGCCTGGTGGCCACCCCGCTCGCGGTCGGGTTCGCGGCGCTCCTGACGGTGCCCGGGTTCGCGGCCGGCATCCTGGCGAACCGGCGCGGCTACCGCACCCAGCAGCCGCGCCGGCTCTGGAGTCTGGCCTCCTGGGTGCCGCCGCACGTGCCGGTGTGGGCGGCGGTGGTGGCCGCGGTGGCGTTCGCCGGGTTCTGGCTGTCGCTGGTGCTGTCGTTCGGCGCGCTGGACGGCAGCCCGCAGAGCCGGGCCGGGGCGTACGTGCTGGTCGACCACGATCGGGAGACGGTGGTCGGCCGGTCGGTCTACGAGCGCCAGGTCGACCACGAGACACAGATCTCGCTGGCCGTGCTGGGCGCGTTCGCGGTCGGCGGCGCCTTCCTGTGCGCGGCCCGCGCCACCGACCACGAGAGCCACTGATCGGCTCGCCGGCACCGGATACCGTCGGAGTCCGTGCACGCGGGTGACCGCCGAGGGGGAGGCCACCCGCGTGCACGAGGCGCCGGTGGCGCCCGGCCTCTACCGTGGGCCGGTGGAGATCCGCCTCTGGTCCGTCGTCGCCGAGGCCGGTGCGCTGGCCGCGGCCGGGCCCGGCGCCCGGGTGCACAGCACCGCGGACACGATCTTCGCCGCCGGGCCGGAGGGCACCGTGCTGATCGCCGGCGGGGTGCGCACCGCCGAGGACGTGACCGTCTCCGGGCCGTTCCCGCGGCTCATCGAGGGGCGCCTGACCGGCGGGGACGGGCTGCCGCTGCACGTCTTCGCCCGGCTCGGCGACGGGTGCCTGACCCTGGGCACCGCCCGGGTGACCGAGCCGGCCCGCCGCCGTGGCGTGCTGCAGCGGCTCGATCTGCGGCTGGACACCCCGCTGCCGGAGCATCTGCTGGGGGTGACCGGGGCCGGCGAGCCGGACGTGGACTGGCTGGACCTGCTGCCGGACGATCCGCTGACCGCCCTGGACCGTTTCGTGGCCGGCTGGTGGGGGGAGGTTCCCCCGGTGGAGCCGGGTTCCGCGCTGCCGCCGGCGTTGCGGGTGTTCCACCGGGCGGCGGCCGGCCGGGAGGAGATCCACGGCGGATCGCTGCGGATCCTGCGCGAGCCGGTGCCGGGCGGCCCGGACGGCCGGCTGATCTTCGGCACCGCCGGGGACGGCACCTTCGACCTGCTGATGGATCCGGGCGAGGACGACCCCGCGGTCTACTACCACGGCCTGAGCGACCAGCCGCTGCGGGAGCGCGAGCGGCTCACCGCGTACCTGCTGCTCTCGGTCCTGGCCACCGCCGCGATGGACGGGCGGACGGCCGGTGGGATGGCGTTCGTGGACCGGGCGCAGGCCCGCCGGATCACCGCCCCGCTGCGCCGGGTGCCGTTGCGGCCGCTGCGCTGGCCGTGCGCGCGGACCCGGATCTTCGCCGGGCCGGACACGATCGCGCTGGTCGGCGCGGACGACGCGGACTGGTTCGAGGTGTACGTCGCCACCCGGGACCGTTCGTCGCTGCGCCGGCTGCGCAAACTGGGCCTGGATTGGGCTTCGTTCGAGGACTGAGGGTGCCGATCATCCGGCCATGACACGGGCACCGGCTTGGCTTCGCCGGATGGCACCGCCGCGGCAACTCGGCGCTCGCATCCGGTGGCTGTTCCTGATCCTCATCCTGTTCCACGTGACGACAGCGGTGCCCCGGATCCTGACCGGCGACGGCCCGGCGCCGCTGTGGCGGGTGGCCGCCGTCTCCGCCGCGCTGGCGCTGGGTTCCTGGTGGCTGCACGGCTACCGGCGGGCCGGGTTCCCGGTCTGGGCGGCCCCGGTCGAGGGCCTGCTGCTGGGGCTGGTCGGGTTCGGGTCGCACAACTGGCTGATCACGCTGGGCCTGCTGTTCGTGACAGTCGCGTTCCGGGGTCTCTACGGGACGTGGCGGCACGCCCTGCTGCTCACCGCGTCGCTGTTCGCCGGGTCGGTGGGGGCGATCGTGCTGACCGATCCGGATCAGCTCGGCGTGTTCCTGCAGCAGGCCGCCGGGGTGCCGCCGCTGGCCCTGTTCACCGCACTGGTGGCGGAGAGCACCCGGCGGCAGGAGCGGGCCACCGCCCGGGAGCGGGTGTTCGCCCGGCTGGGTTCGACGCTGGTCACCACCTCCGAGCGGGAGACGGTGTGCCGGCTGTCCACGGAGGCGGCCCGGGACCTGCTGGGCGGTCTGCCGGGCGGCTGGGCCGCGGTCACCGGCAACACCCCGGACGGGGAGGTGGTGCGCACGGTCGCCGGCCCGGCCCCGGATTCGCTGCTGGCCGGAGACATCGCCGCGGTACGCGTGACCGTCACGCTCCGCAGCGACAAGCACCTCTACGGCACCCTGATGGCCGGCGGTGACGCCCCGATCCCGGCCGAGGTGCTGCCCGCGCTGGAGGCGCTGGCCGCGCAGACGGTGCTCGGCCTGCGCCACGTGGACAACGACGCCGACCTGCGCCATCAGGCGTTCCACGACAGCCTGACCGGGCTGGCGAACCGGGCGCTGCTCCGCGACCGGCTGCAGCAGGCGGTGGCACGGGCGGACCGGGACACCCCGGTGGCGCTGCTGCTGTTCGAGCTGTCCGGATTCAAGGCGGTGAACGACCGGTTCGGGCACACCACCGGGGACCAGCTGCTGGTGGCGGTGGCCCAGCGGCTGCGGGACGGGATCCGGGGCGCGGACACGGCGGCCCGGCTGGGTGGCGACGAGTTCGCGGTGCTGCTGGACGGCATGGACTCGCCGGAGGACGCCGGGCTGGTGGCGGGGCGGCTGCTGGCCGCCGTACAGGAGCCGTTCCGGGTGTCCCGCACCGAACTGCTGCCGCGGGCCGCGGTCGGGGTGGCGGTGTGGGACGGCCACCCGGACGCCGACGCCCTGCTGAACGAGGCGGCCGGCGCCCTGCACGAGCGCCCGGTGGCGGCCTGAGCACGACCGCCACCGGAGGGCCGGGATCACGCGCTGAGCGCGTCCAGCAGTTCACCGACCGGGTGGTCGGGCAGCGCGCGGGCCACGTCGGCGACGGCGACGATGCCGACCAGGCGGTGGCCGTCGATCACCGGCAGCCGGCGTACCCGGTGCTGGGTCATGGTCCGCAGGATCTCGGCGGCGTCGTCGTCGGCGCCGATCGTGACCGGCTTGCCCTGGGCGATCTCACCGGCGTAGACCTCGCCGGGGTTGCGGCCCTGGGCCACCGCCTTGAGCACGATGTCCCGGTCGGTGATCATGCCCTGCAGCCGGTCGTCGTCGCCGCAGACCGGCAGCGAGCCGACGTCCAGGTCGGCCATCTTGCGGGCGGCGTCGGCCAGGGATTCGCGTTCCCGGGCGCAGGTGACGTCCGGGGTCATGATGTCGCGGGCGGTCGTCATGGCGGTGCTCCTTCTCTACGGTGCGGGTGGAGCAACCCGCCTACCCCCGTCACACCGAAGCAATCGTCGATGCCACCTCGTCGACGAGTTCCCGGGCCAGGAATCCGATCCGTCCGTACCGTGGGGCGAGCCGCTGACCGCTGACCGCGTGCGCGAACGCCGCCCAGCAGGCCGCCTGGGCCGGGTCCGCGCCCCGGCCGAGGAGTCCGGCGACGATCCCGGCGCGCACGTCGCCGCTGCCGGAGGTGCCGAGGCCGGCGTGGCCGCTCTCCTCCCGCCAGGCCCGGCCGTCCGGGGCGGCCACGTGCCCGTACAGGGAGACCACCGCGTGGTGGCGGACCGCCAGCTCGTGGGCCGCCGCGGCGAGGTCGTCGCCGGGGTCACGGCCCAGCATGTGCTCGGCCTCCACCACGTTGGGGGTGAGCACTGCGCGCCGCGACGTGAGCAGTCCCGGTTCCTTGCTCAGCGCCCCGAGAGCGTAGGCGTCCAGCACCACGGCGGCGTCCGGGCCGGCCGCACCGAGCACCGTCCCCATCAGCCGGATGGTGCTGTCGATGTCGTCGAGGCCGGGGCCGAGCGCGATCACGTCGGCTTCCGCGGCCAGCCGCAGCACCTCGTCGGACGGGTCGAGACCGACCACCTTGGCCTCCGGAACGGCGATGCTGAGCGGCACCGCGGACTCGGTGGCGACGGCCATCTGCAGCCGGCCGGCGCCGGCCCGCAGCGCGGCGAGCCCGGCCAGCAGCACCGCGCCGGGGGTGCTGCGGGCGCCGCCGACCACCAGGACGGTGCCGCGGGACTCCTTGCCGCCCTCCGGCTCGGGCAGCGCCCAGTCCCGGAGCAGCCGCGGGGTGACCACCCGTTCATCAGGCCGGTTCGTCATCGACGTCCTCCTGCCGGGTCGGCGGGGCGCCCTCGCGGCGCAGGTGATCGACCGCGTTGAAGAGTTCCGGCGCACCGTCACGCCAGCTGCTGATCGAGCAGTTCGCGATGGTGACGCCGCGGGACAGTTCCATCAGCTCGGCCTCGCTCAGCCCCTCCGCGAGGTAGCGCACCATCAGCACGGTGGCCTCGTGGGCGAACAGGACCACCCGGCCGCCGGGATGGTCCTGGCGGATCTCCCGCAGCAGGGCGCGCAGCCGCAGCAGCACGTCGGCCCAGGACTCGCCACCCGGTGGCCGGTAGTAGAACTTGCCGAGCCGCTCCCGCCGGCGGGCCTCGTCCGGCAGCCGCGCCCGGACGCCGCGGGCGGTGAGCAGGTCGAGCACGCCCAGCTCACGGTCCCGCAGCCGCTCGTCGACCACGGTGCGCACCCGGTCCAGCCCGGCCAGCGCGATCTCCGCGGTCTGCCGGGTACGCAGGTAAGGCGAGATCACCGCCAGGTCGGGCGGATCCGCGCGCAGCAGCCGGCCGACCGCCTCGGCCTGCTCCCGGCCGGTCGGCGCGAGTGGCACGTCGGCGTCGCGCTCCGGGATGTCGATCTGGTCGGCGCCGCCCGTCTCGGCTTCCTCCGCGGTGACGTTGCCGGTGCTCAGGCCGTGCCGCACCACCGCGAGCCAGTGCAATTCCTCCACCACCGGCCCTTACCCGCCCGGGCGGGTTCTATCCCGCGGCGGGGCGTGGCGCGAACGCCTCCAGCGCGCGGGCCTGGCCGAGCAGCTGGTCGCGGGTGGCGCCGAGCTCCTCGATGGCGGCGCGCAGGGACTCGGTGCCGCGGACGTCGCCGGCGATCGTCCGGGTGGCGGCCAGCACCTCCATGGTGGCCGCCATCGTGCCGGCCACCTCCGACAGTTTGCGGGCCATCTGTTCGCGCAGGATCAGCAGCAGCGGGTCCACCAGCGGGCACCTCCGGCTCGGGTGGCCGGCGCCACCGTTCGAACGCTCCTGATCGGCCGCGGACGAGCGCCCTTGAGCACACCCACATTTACCGATTTTTCCTCTCATCACCGAACGTGTCCGGGGAAGATGGGCGGTGGGATGAACGTACGGCAGAAACTTCTCGGTGGTTATCTCCTGGTCGCGGTCATGGTGGCGGGGACCGCCCTGATCTCCTGGCAGGCGAACACCGCCTCGGCCGAGCGCGCCGCCACCCAGGAGGCGGCCCGGCTGGCCCAGGGAATCGCCAAGGACGTGTCGATCGGCCTGGTCAGGGACCGTGAGGACGAGATCGTCACACCGCTCTACTACAGCCCGTCGGCCCTCGACCGGTACCTGCGGCGGATGCGGGAGACCCAGCACCGGGACGTGGTGGTGGTCGACAGCGGCAAGTACATCCTCGGTGACATCACCCGCGAAGGCGTCGGCCTGGTCTACGACGGTGACGCCGGCAACGAGGTGGCCCGGACCATCACCGACGGCGAGTCCCGGGTCTTCCTGGAGACCGGCGCCGGCCATCCGGACGGCATCCGGCAGGTGGTGGTGCCGATGACCAGCAAGGCCGGCAACACCATCGGCGCGGTCATCCTGGAGTACACCCCGATCTACGAGCCGATGATGGGCGCCACCCGGCAGGCGCAGACGGTCACGCTGGGCAGCGCGGCCGTGGTCATCCTGCTGGTGGTGACGCTGGGGCTGGCGCTGGCCGGCTCGCTCACCCGGCGGATCACCTCGCTGACCACCGCGGTGCGCACCATCCGTAGCGGCGACTACTCGCACCGGGTGCCGCACGACGGCCGGGACGAGATCGGCCGGCTGGCCCGCGCCTTCAACGCGATGGCCGAACAGCTGGAACGTTCGGCCCGGGAGATCCTGGCCAAGGGATACACCGACAGCATCCTGGCCAACGCCGGCGAGGGCATCTGCGGCGTCGACCCGGCCGGGCGGATCGCGTTCGCCAACGAGGCCGCCGGGCGGATCACCGGCCTCGGGGTCGGCGGGCTGCTGCAGCGGGAGGCGGGCGTGCTGCTGCCGGAGGCCGAGGGCCTGTGCAACGGCACCCGCGAGGGCCTGCTGCCGAGACCGGACGGCACCGCGGTACGCGTCGAGTACACGATCAGCGAGATCGACCAGGTCGGCGCGGTGATCGTGCTGCGCGACGTGACCCGCCAGCGGGACCTGGAACGTGACCTGCGGCACCAGGCGCTGCACGACGGGCTGACCGGGCTGCCGAACCGCAAGCTGCTGCTGGACCGGCTGGATCACGCGCTCACCCGCTCCCGGGTGTCCGGCGAGCCGATCGCGCTGCTCTACCTGGACCTGGACGGTTTCAAACGGGTCAACGACAGTCTCGGGCACAACGCCGGCGACCTGCTGCTGCGAACCGCGGCCGACCGGCTGACCGGGGTGCTGCGGCCCCAGGACACGGTGGCCCGGCTGGGCGGGGACGAGTTCGCCGTACTCCTGGAGGCTCCGGATTCGGTCGAACGGGTGGCGCTGGCCTGCCTGGAGACGATCGCCCGGCCGTTCGCGGTGCACGGGCGGGAGGCGGTGGTCACGGTCAGCGTCGGCGTGGTGCCGGACGCGGCCCGGTTCACCGACGCCGACGAGGTGGTCCGCAACGCCGACGTGGCGATGTACGCGGCCAAGGACGGCGGCCGCAACCGCTACCTGATCTTCGAGACCCGGATGCACGAACAGCTGCTGAACCGGCTCGACCTGGAGACCCGGCTACGCGAGGCGGTGCACCGCGGCGAGCTGCGGCTGCATCTGCAACCGGTGGTGTCACTGCCCGGCGGCCAGGTCTCCGGGGCGGAGGCGCTGGTGCGCTGGCAGGACCCGCAGCGCGGCCTGCAACAGCCCGGCTCGTTCATCCCGCTCGCCGAGGAGACCGGGATGATCATCGAGATCGACCGGTGGATCCTGATCCAGGCCTGCCACACCATCCGGCAGTGGCAGGAGGAGAGTCCGCGGACCGCGCCGGCCTGGGTCAGCGTCAACCTGTCCGCCGCCCACCTGGACCTGCCCGACCTCACCGAGCACGTGGCGTACGCGCTGGCCACCACCGGCCTGTCGGCGCACTGCCTGACCCTGGAACTGACCGAGACGGTGATGATGCGCGACCTGGCGGTCACCTCGATCCGGTTGCAGGAGCTGCGCGAACTCGGCGTGAAGATCGCCATCGACGACTTCGGCACCGGCTACTCGTCACTCGGCTACCTGCGCGACATCCCGGTCGACGTCCTCAAGATCGACCGCTCGTTCATCGACGGCCTGGTCGGCAACGCCCGCCAGCAGGAACTGGTCAGCGCGATCATGCAACTCGGCCACACCCTCGGCCTGCGGGTGGTCACCGAGGGCGTGGAGGACGCCGACCAGCTGGCCCTGCTGATCGCGATGGGCTGCCAATACGCCCAGGGCTACCACCTGGGCCGCCCCCAGCCCGCCGACCAGCTGCGCGCCCTGCTCACCGAACCGGTCCGAACCGGATAGCGGGCGAGGAGGGCCTGAGCCGCCCGTGCGGCCCGGCCGAGCGCCCGTTCGCCGACGAGCCCCCGGCCACCACCCTGGTCCCGCACATCAACCGCGAGACGATCCACCACGGCGCGGAGATCTCCCTGTTGCGAGACCTGTACCAGAACCACTGATCGCGTACGCCCACCGCATCGCCTCCGCCGGCTCCCACCACGAGGAGGCGACCACCGGCCGATAGCACCGGCAGGCCCGATCGCGTAGACTGAATCACAACATCTGATCATGATTCAGCGTTGGGGGTGATGGTCATGACCAGCATCGACATCGGCGCGCTGATAGACAAAGCACGGATATCCGCGGGTTTGAGTCAGCGAGCCCTCGCCGACGCCACCGGCATCTCGCAGCCCACGTTGTCGCGCATCATCACCGGCGATCGTGTGGCGAAGCTGCCGGAGATCGTGGCGATCTCCTGGGCGACCGGCTGCACGGTGGCCCAGTTGACCGGGGCGAGCACGGTGGCCGAGCGCGCGCAGTGCGCCGCCCGAGCCACCAACGGCTCGGGCATGGAAAAGATGCGCGAGGCGTTGCTGCACTTCCTCGAGTTGGACGACTACCTGGACGAGCAGGCCATCCCGGCCACGATCTGACGGCGGTGACGACGGTGGACGCCGAGGTTGACGGGCGTGCGGCGGCGGAGAGGTTCCGGGTCGAGCATCGGCTCGGCTGGCAGCCACTGGGCGACCTCGTCGCGTTGATCGAGCAGTCGGCCGGCATCGATGTGGCCGTTCTGGACGCAGGCCCCGATGAGCACGGTCTGACGATGCGGGATCCGCGCCGCGACACCGTGTTCATCGGCGTCGCCCGGACCCGACATCCGATGCGGCAACGCAGCACGTTGGCTCACGAGCTCGCGCACGTCGTGTTCGGCGACTGGGCGGACAACACCACCTGTGACTGGAGCGCGCCGTCGCCCACGGAGAGCCGCGCCACCGCCTTCGCCCGTCATCTGCTGGTGCCGGGCGAAGGGTTGACGGCTTTTCTGGACGAGGGCCACGAAGTGGATCTGCCGACGCTGTCGGCTGTGGTTCAGCGGTTCCTGGTGTCTCCGAAGATCGCCACCATAGCGCTGGAGCAGGCGGGTCACATCGATGCCGACACCAGAAGCGCCTGGTGGGCGGTGACCGCTCCACAGCTGGCCGTCCGTTTCGGCTGGGGAGATCAATACCGCGCGCTTCAAGCCGACAGCAACCGCCGGCGGGCCCCGCAGCAGCTCCTGGCCCGCGCCGTCCGGGGCTACACCGAGGGAGTCGTCTCCGCCCAGACGATCGCCACCCTGCGTGGCATCACTGCCGACGAGGCGGCGACGGAACTGCGCGAGGCTGGCGTCTTTCCCGCCCAGCGGCCCGTCACCTGGACTGATCCCGCCGAGCTACCCGACGTGGTCGTGGATCTCGACGACCTGGACGACATTCTCGGTCCGCCGGACGGCACACTCACGACGCCGGCGCCGGACGCGGTATGACCCAGCGACCGATCATCGATGCCGGACCCGGCCTGAACTTCCTGTCGATCAATCAGGAGCGGCTTCTGATAGCCGTGCTGGGCAAGCTCAGTGCCCCTGCCACGGTCGGTGACGAGGTGCTTCGCAAAGCCGCTCAGGATCCACGTTTCCGGCCGGCCGCGGCGGCCTGGAAGAAACTGACCCCGAACTGGATCCAGATTCTTCCCGACGATGTCACTCCCGCGTTGTCCCGAGTCGTGGACCGGCTCACCCGGCAACCCATGGCCGAGCGGTTGAAGCATGCCAAGGATCTCGGCGAAACGATGGTGATCGCGCACGCCGTGGTGGCCGCTGAGGCAGGCGCTCACGTGATCGTGCTGATCGACGACGGCCCCGGAGCACGGACCGCCACCGGTGAGATCCACCGGCTTCGGCGGCTTCGGGATGGAGACCATGCTGTGGGCTCGATCAGCCTGGCCGGCACGCTCACCGTTCTGGAGCGGGCGGCCGGCACGGGACACATCCCGAACCGGGGCCGGATGCGCGATATCTACCAGCGTCCCCGTGGCCTCGACGATGGACTGCCGCCCATCGGCAAGACTTCCCTGCTGACCACCACGCGCTGGCAGAGCGAGCCGTAACCGGCTTGGATGTGGGACCGGGCCGGCGCGGGGGTGGAAGGGCCCGCGCCGGCCCGGGGGGCTCAGCTCTGGACGAACACCGACACCGTGCGGGCCGGGACGGTGAAGGTGCCGGCCTTGACCGAGGCGGTCCGGGTGACCGGGTCGGCCGAGGCCGCCTGGATCGGGTGGAGGGCCAGTTTGGCGCCGGCCAGGGACGGCACCGTCTGGGTGGCGGTGGTGGTGCCCGCGTTGAAGACCACCGTGATCGACTTCCACTTCCTGTCGATGCCGCGGGAGTCGATGGTCATGGTGATGACGCCCGGGGTCTCGTTCTTTCCGGAGAGCGGGAACGACACCCGCTGCTGGACGGTCTTCCCGGTGGCGAGGCCGAACGCCGGCGTGGACTTCCGGATCCGGAGCAGCTCCTGGTAGGTGGAGTCGGCCAGGTTCACCGCGGCGCAGTCGGGGATCAGGGCCGGGTCGGCGAGCAGCGGGCGGGCGTACTCGTACTTGGACTCGTTGTCCGCCTTCGGGGGGAGGCCGCGGCCGAAGCCGTTGCCGTCGGCGCAGTTCCAGAGGATCTGGTTGAACCAGTCGCCGGAGTTGTACGAGTTCCGGTCCAGTGATTTGGACCGCAACCGTTCGCTGCCGGTGGTGACGAATCCGGCGCCCTGTCCGAGAACGGTGGTGGCGAGCGCCACCGACTGGGCGCGGGCCCGGTCCAGGGCGGTGGTGGCCTGGGGCAGTTTGTACGCCAGCGCGTCGTACAGGATCTCGTTGTCGTGCGCGTCGACGTAGGTGATCGATTCACCGGGGTCGACCGTGTAGCCGGCCGGCGCCCCGTTGTAGTCGACCTCGGATCCCTTGACGGTCTCGCCGGACGATCCGGTGAACGTGTAGTTCGCCAGGTTGCCGGTCAGCCCCACCTTGATCAGGTCCTGGTAGTGCAGGAGCCGGGCCCGCTGTTCGGCATCCGTGCCGTTGACGGGGTCGCCGTTGGGGGCGCCGGCGAGCCCGGAGGCGAAGCCCTGGACGCGCGGGTTGTCGTCGAACGGGCCGCCACCGCGGACGGCGTCCCGGAGCCGGTCGTTGAAGGTGCCGATGCCGGTGCCGCCGAGTTCGGTCTGGGACGCCTGCACGAAGCGGGCGTTGTCCGCCACCTCGCCGAAGTTCCAGCCTTCGCCGTACACGTAAATGTTCTTGCCGTCGACCCCGTCCCGGCCGACGGTGAGTTTGTCGAGGGCCTTGCGCACCGCCAGGATGTTGTCCTTCGGGTGATGACCCATCAGATCGAAGCGGAAACCATCGATTTTGTACGCCTTCGCCCACGTGACGATGGAGTCGACGACGAGTTTGCCCATCATCGTGTTCTCCGGCGCGGTGTTGGCGCAGCAGGTGGAGTTGGCGATGGTCCCATCGTCGAGCAGGCGGTGGTAGTAGCCGGGCACGATCTGGTCGAGCACCGACTTGGGATCGGTGCCGGCGGCGGACGTGTGGTTGTAGACGACGTCCATCACCACGCGCAGCCCGGCCTTGTTGAGCCCGGCCACCATCGAGCGGAATTCGCGGGTACGGGCGTTCGGGTCAGCCGCGTAGCCGCCCTCCGGCACCGTGTAGTGCAGCGGGTCGTACCCCCAGTTGTATCCGTCGGTGGCGGCGACCGCCGCGATGCAGGCCTGCTGCTGGTCCGAGTCGGGCGGCAGCGACGCCAGGTCACAGGCGGGCTGCTGCTGGTCGGCGCGTTTCTCCGGGATGGTGGCGAAGTCGAACGCGGGCAGCAGGTGCAGGTGGGTGACCCCGGATTCGGCGAGTTTCCGCAGGTGACGGTTGCCGGCCGAGTCGCCGGTGAAGGCGCTGAACGTGCCCCGGTTCGCCTGCGGGACGGTGGTGTCGGCGATGGAGAAGTCCCGTACCGACAGTTCGGAGATCTGGATCTTGGCGGCCGGAACGGCGGCCGGCTTCTTCAGGGTGCTCCAGCCGGAGGGGGTCTGCGCCGGGTCGGACAGGCTGACGAAGCGGCTGCGGGTGGAGTCGGCGGTGAGCGCGACCGAGTACGGGTCGGTCACCGAGGCGGTGACCATCCGCTGGGTGGCCGGCTGCCAGGCGGTGACCCGGAACCGGTAGTCCTTCCCGGCCCAGTCGCCCCGGCCGGACCACACGCCGGTGCGGTCGTTCCTGGTCAGCTTGACCAGCGACGGCGAGTCGCCGATCTCCAGCTGGACGTCCCGGGCGGTCGGCGCCCAGACGGCGACCGTCGTGTTCTTGCCGTTGACGACCGGGCCGAGCGTCGACGAGGCGGCGGACGCGTACACGTCGTCGAGCACGCCGGACAGCTGCACCCCGGTGGCCGACAGCAGCTTGCCCGCGGCGTCCCGCTCGGTGACCACGACCTGGCCGCGCAGGATGTCGGCGACGTTGCGGGACGTCAGAGTGAACGCCCCGTACTGCCACAGGTGCGGGAACCGCTCCCGCTGCGCCTCGGTGAGGCCGGTGCGCCGGGCCGACAGCGGCACGGTGGAGTAGGTACCGGTCAGTTCGCCGTCAGCCACGCCGATCCCGCCGGTGGGCGCGTGGACCAGGGCGTAGACCCGGCCGTCGGTGCCCGCGCCGACCGGTTCCAGGGTGCTGCCGGTGCCGGTCCTCCAGGCGATCGTGCCCCGGTCCAGCCACACCGCGGCCGACTTGGTGACGTCCACGATCCCACCGCCCGACGCGGTCTTGACCAGCGGCAGCAGCCGGGTCTCCTGGCCGGCGATCAGCCAGACCTCCCGGCCCGCCTTGGCGAAGTCGAGGGACTGGTCGGCGGGCAGATCCTTGGTGTCGCCGTTGTGGATGATGTAGCTGAGTGAGGGCGCCCCGGCCGCGAGCGGCACTTCGAAGACCGCGCCGTACGCGTCGAACCGCACCGGGAGCAGCGGGCTGGACCAGTCGGTCGGGTTCGCGGCGCCGGACCAGACGTGCAGGCCCCAGCCGTCGTAGTTCCCGTCGGCCCGCTTCCAGTGGATGATCGCCGTGGACTCGTTCTGCACCGGATCAGGTTGCCCGGTCGCGGCCTGCCGTGTCGGGTAGACCGTGGTGTCCCCCTGCTTGATCCAGATCTCCGGGCTGGCGCCGACGTCGATCGTACGGTCGCTGTCGGTGTCCTTGTTCCCCTGATCGTCGACCACGATGAAGCCGACGCTCTTCGCCCCGGGCTTGAGCTTGACGTAGGCGAACCGCCCGTAGGAGTCCTCGCCGGTGAACGGCTGCCCGTCCGGCCAGGTGGTGGTCATCGACGGGTCGACGTCGCCCCACACGTAGAGGTTCTTGTCGTCGTACGCGCCGTCGGTCCGCTGGTAGTGCACCACCGCGTATCCGGCGGTGGAGGTGGCCTCCGGCGTACCGACGGTGATGTTCGTGGTGCCGGAGGCGAGCCGGGCCCTGCTGTCGCGGGCCACCGCCTTGTACCGCACCGGCACGTTCCCGGCCAGGCCGGTCAGGTCGTGATACACCCGGTAGGGTGCCCGGTCGGCGGTGCCGAGCAGCGTCCACGGGCCGTCGCCGACCTGGGCCGCGAAGGTCACCGTGGCGAGCGGGTCGCCGGTGACGTCGGCGACGATCTCGGTGCGGGTGGGGACCGATGCGCCCGGCTGCGGGCTGCTGATGGTCACCGCCGGACCGCTTGCCGGTACGGGCACCGCGCTCGACGCCTTGAACACGACCGACGACAGTGCCGGGACGGTGATGGTGATCCGCCCGTCGGCTCCGGCCCGGACCGTGCCCGCGCCACCGTAGATCCGCTGGAACGTGGCGTTCGGGGTGGCCGTGGCGAACGAGACGGTCTGCGCGGTGGTGGCGTTGTTGACCGCCACCACGTATTCGGCGCGCTTGGCCCGGTCGATCCGGGAGGCGGCGAAGACACCCGGGCCCTCGGCCGCGTACCGGGTCGTCTGCGCGCCGCTGACCAGGGCCGGGTGGGCCTTGCGCAGCTTGGCGAGCCCGGCGATGGTCCGGTAGATCGGGTGCGTGGTGTCGTAGTTGTCGACCGCGTGGGTGCGGTCGGTGCCGATCAGATCGTCGTCCAGGTAGTCCGCGCTCTTGTTCGCGAACATGTCCTGGCGGGCGTCCTTGTCGCCGCCCGCGCCGGTGAAGCCCTGCTCGTCACCGGAGTAGACGACCGGCTGGCCGCGGGTGAGGAACATCAGCTCGTGGGCCAGCTGGTCCCGCTTGAGCTGGGTGTCGGCGGTGGCCGCGGCGGCGATGAAGGAGCCGATCCGGCCCATGTCGTGGTTGCCGAGGAAGGTGGGCAGCCGGTCCGCGCCGGTGTCCCGGGCGGTGTAGAGGTCGTCCTTGGCGTACAGCCCGGACAGCGCGGCGGCGCCACTGTTGCCGGTGACGAAGCCGCGGGCCGTCTCCTGGAAGGAGAAGTCCAGCGTGGCGGGCAGCTGCCCCTGGCGTACATAGGTGGATTGAATCTCCTGGTCGGCGCTGTAGACCTCGCCGAACATGAAGAAGTCGTCCTTGCCGGCCTTCTTCGCGGCCCTCTCCACACCGGGCGCCCACTGCTGCCAGAACTCCAGGTTGGAGTGCTTGACGGTGTCCAGGCGGTAGCCGTCGATGCCGGTGTCGCGCACCCAGTCCGCGTAGATCTTCGTCATGCCCTCGACCACCTCGGGACGCTCGGTCCACAGGTCGTCGAGGCCGAAGAAGTCGCCGTACTCGCTGTTCTCGCCGGCGAAGGTGGAGTCACCGCGGTTGTGGTACATGTTCACGTCGTTGAGCCAGGCCGGCTTCTTGACCGTCCTGTCTTTTTCACTGCCGAAGATCGGCGTGTACGGGTACGAGGTCGCGTCCGTCTTCGGGAACCGTTTCGAGGTCGCGTAGTTGCGGTCCTCGAACGGCTGCCCGTCGACGTCGGTGTACGGGGAGTCCGCCTTGTCGACGTAGGTGTAGGTGTCCTCGGCGTACTTGATGACGTCCGCGGTGTGGTTGACGATGATGTCCAGGTAGATCTTGAGCCCGCGCTGGTGGGCCAGCTTGACCAGCCGCTTCAGGTCGGCGTTGGTGCCGAAGTGCGGGTCCACCTGGGTGAAGTCGGTGATCCAGTACCCGTGGTAGCCGGCCGACACGTCGGCGCCGGTGCCCTGCACGGGACGGTTCTTGAAGACCGGGGCGAGCCAGATGGCGGTGGTGCCCAGGCCCTGGATGTAGTCCAGCCGGTCGATCACGCCCTGCAGGTCGCCACCGTGGTAGAAGCCCTTGTCGGTGGGGTCGTAGCCGGTGGACAGCCGGTCGCCGGAGAGGCCGCCCCGGTCGTTCTTCGGGTTCCCGTTGGCGAACCGGTCCGGCAGCACGAAGTAGAACTGCTCGCCGCCGGAGGGGTCGTCGGAACCCCACTGGGCGATGACGGCGTCACTGGGGGCCTTCGGCGCCGCGACGGCCGGGGCGGCCGGCACGGCGATCAGTGGGAGGAACAGACTGAGCAGAGCGGCGCCCAGCCGTAAGCGGTGTTTTCTCGGTGCCACGGCGCACCCTTCCGATTCGGTGGTATCGGATTGACAGTTGTATATTTCTCGATGCCGACCCGGCGCGGAACCCACCGGGACCACTCCGTAGGGTGATCCGTGAACAGGCTCGAAGACGCGCCGTTCGCCGGCGGTTCGATCGAAGGATCGCCCTGTATCGCTACTGTTGCCGGGACGTTAGCAAGGTCTTGCATGCAATGGAAGACCTTTCAGGACCATGCCGAGCACACAACAGACGACTAGAGTGAGCCCATGCGTGCGCGAATGGCCGATATCGCCAAACAGGCTCAGGTCAGTGAGGCGACGGTGTCGCGTGTCATTAACGACCGCCCCGGTGTCTCCGCTGAAACAAGACAGGCGGTCCTGACCGCACTCGACGTTCTCGGTTACGAACGACCGGAACGCCTCCGGAAACGCAGTGCCGGCCTGGTCGGTCTGGTGGTTCCGGAACTGGAGAACCCGATCTTCCCGGCTTTCGCACAGGTCGTCGAATCGTCACTGGCGCAACACGGATACACCCCGGTGCTGTGCACCCAGTCGCCCGGCGGCGTCACCGAGGACGAATACGTCGAGATGCTCCTGGACCGGCAGGTCTCCGGCATCGTCTTCATCTCCTCGCTGGCCGCCGACACCACCTCGGACCGCTCCCGGTACCAGCGGCTGCTCGACCGGCCGCTGCCGATCGTGCTGGTCAACAGCTTCGCCAAGGAGCTGGAGGCGCCGTTCGTCTCGTGCGATGACCGGGTCGCCGGCGAGCTCGCGGTCACCCACCTGGTCGCTCTCGGCCACCGGCGGATCGGCATGATCTCCGGACCCAACCGGTTCATCAACACCCAGCGCAAGCTGGAGGGCTACCGCACCGCGATGAAACGGGAGCTGAACGTCCCGGACGACGCCCTCGACGAGCTGGTCTCGCTGACCCTGTTCGGCGTCGAGGGTGGCGAGGTGGCCGCCGACCGGCTGCTCGCCAAGGGCGCGACCGGCATCATCTGCGCCTCCGACATGATGGCGCTCGGCGCGATCCGGGCCGCCCGCCGGCGCGGCCTGCGGGTGCCCGAGGACGTCTCGGTGATCGGATTCGACGACTCCACGCTGATCCCGTTCACCGACCCGCCGCTGACCACCCTGCGCCAGCCGGTGGCCTCCATGGCGGTGGCCGCGGTGCGCTCCCTGGTCGACGAGATCAACGGCCACGGCGCACCCCACTCGGAGTACCTTTTCCATCCCGAACTGGTGGTGCGCAACTCGACCGCGATCGCGCCTTCCCGGGCGCCGGTCGCGGTTGTCTGACCGTTTCAGCCGATGCCCCGGAAAGATTTCCGGGGCATCGGCTTTTCCCCGCCGATCAACCCTTCGTGCCGCCGGCGGTCAGACCCGACACGAGATGCTTCTGAGCGAAGAGGAATACGATTCCGGCCGGGATCGTGACGAGCACGGCGGCCGCGGTGAGATATTCCCACTGCGCATTGAACTGCGGGACGAACTGCTGTAGCCCGTACGCCAAGGTGAATTTGTCGTCGGTCTGGAGGAACGCCGACGCATAAGCCACCTCGCCCCACGCGGTGAGGAACGAGTAGAAGCCGGTGACCGCGATCGCCGGCCGGGCCAACGGCAGGATCACCCGCCAGAACGTCCGGAAAGGCCCGCACCCGTCCAAGGCCGCCGCCTCGTCGAGTGATGTCGGGATCGAGTCGAAATAGCCCTTCAGCATCCAGGCGCAGAACGGCACCGCGATCGTCAGGTACGCGATGACCAGCGCCGGCAACGTGTTGATCAACCCGAGGTTCGACATGATCGTGTAGATCGGCACGATCAGGATCGACACCGGGAACATCTGGGTCACCAGGAATACCATCATCAGGCCCCGGCGGCCCGGAAAGTTGAACCTCGACAGCGCGTAACCGGTGGTCGCCGAGAAGAAGATGCCGATCAGCATGGTCAGGCTCGCCACGATCACCGAGTTGAGGAACCACTCCGGGAAACTCGTCTCGAACAGCACGTACCGGTAGTTCGCCAGCGTCGGGTCCTTGATCAGGGTGATCTCGGTGCTCTGCACGGCATAGCCCGGCTTGAACGAGGAGAGCACCACCCACAGGATCGGGCCCACCGCGATCAGCGAGGCCAGGATCAGCGTCGCGTGCAGGGCGATCGACCTGCTCTTCGTTCTGGCCGCCATCACCACACCTCGCCTTGCTTACGCAGCGTCCGCCGGTAGAACACCGAGAAGACCAGCAGGATCGACAGGATCAGCACGCCGTACGTGGAGGCGAGCGAATAGTTGCGGATGCCCTCGAACGCGGCCCGGAACGCGCCGGTCACCAGGATCTCGGTCTGCCCGGCCGGCTGCCCCTCGGTCACCAGGAAGATGATCGGGAACATGTTGAAGGTCCAGATCGTGCCCAGCAGGATCACCGTGGCGCTGACCGGCCGCAACCCCGGCAGAGTGATGTTGCGGAACCGCTGCCACGGCGAAGCGCCGTCGATCTCCGCCGACTCGTACAACTCCCCCGGGATGCTCTGCAGGCCACCCAGCAGGGCCACCATCATGAACGGCACACCCAGCCAGATGTTGGTGACCACCGCGACGAACAGCGCGGACCACCGATCGGCGAACCAGGCCACCGCGTCGAACCCGAGCGCGGTCAGCACCGAGTTGATCAGGCCGAGCCGCTCGTTGAACAGGAACTTCCAGGCGAACGCGCTGATGAACGCGGGCACCGCCCACGGCAGCACCAGCAGCACCCGGTAGAGACCGCGCAGACGCATCTCCCGGTGGATCATCACGGCCAGGCCGAGACCCAGGCCGTAATGGAAGGTGACACCGGCGATCGTCCAGATCAGGGTGGTGCCGGTCCACTGCCAGAACTCACCCACCCTGCCGGTGAGGATGTCGGCATAGTTGCCGAGACCCACGTACGACCAGGCGTTCGGGTTGTCCTCGCAGACCTCGCCGCCGGTGATCGACTTCGTGCAGATCTCGGCCAGCTGATTGGCCTCGGTCTGGTTCGTGAACGTCAGCCAGATGCCGTTGGCCAGCGGATAGAGAATCAGAACGGCCAGGACCAGCACCACCGGCAGGACCATCGCCCAGGCCGTCCAGTGCTTGTCCCAGCTCCGCCGGAGCGCGGTCACTGTGGTCATCCCTTTCTGGTCGGGCGCCCCTCCCGGGGCGCCCACCGCCTGCTCAGTTGGTGGCGTATCCGGGGACGACCTCGGCCTTGTACTTCGCCGCGACCGCGTCGAGAGCGGCCTTCGGGTCCTCGTCCTGCACCAGCACCTCGGTGGCGAGCTGGTCGAGCGCGCCGAAGAACTGGCCACCCTCCGGGATCCACGGCCGGTTCACGGCGGTCGCGCTCACCGGCTTGAACGCGGTCACCACCGGGTTGTTCTTGACCGACTCGATGTCGTACGCCGACTGGCGGGTCGGCAGCAGGCCCAGCTTGTCGGCCAGGAACGCCTGCGACTCGGCCGAGTTCATGTGCTTGATGAACTCGACGGCGGCCGCCGCCTTCTCCTGCGGGACACCCGACCAGACCACGTAGTTGTGGCCGCCGATCGGAGTGCCCGCCTTCGCCGAACCGGCCGGAACCGGAGCGATCCCCAGGTTCTCCACACCACCGAAGTCCGGCGCCGACTTGACGTTGCCGACCTCCCACGGCCCGTTGACGATGAAGGCGACCTTCTTCTCCTTGAAGAGAGTCATCATCGTGTTGTACGCGTCCGTGGCCGACGGCTTCACCGCGGCGCCACTGTCGATCAGATCCTTGGCGATCTTCAGGCCGGCGACGTTCTGCTCCGAGTTCACCACGATCTTCTGCGCCGTGGTGTCCACCAGGTCACCGCCCTCGCCGTAGAGGAACGGCAGGGTGAAATAGCCGGCCGGGTTGACGTAGAGGCCGTCCACACCGGTCTTCTGCTTGACCGTCTGCGCGGCGGTCTTCAACTCGGCCCAGGTCTTCGGGACCTCGACACCCGCCTTCTCGACGAGCTCCTTGTTGTAGAGCAGGGCCAGGCTGTCGGTGACCTGCGGGACGCCGTACGTCTTGCCGTCCAGCTTGTTCGAGGCGAGCGCGGCCGGGTTGTAGTCGGCCTCGTCGGCGGTCAGATCCGAGCCGTCCAGCGAGTAGAGGTAGCCCAGCGAGGCGAACTCGGGCACCCAGGCGACCTCGGCACGCAGGATGTCCGGGGCGCCGGTCTTGGCCGCGGCGGCGGTCTTGAACTTGTTCTGCGCGTCGGCGAACGGCACCGACTGGTAGTTGATCTTCACGTTCGGGTGCTTCGCGGTGAACTGGGCGATCAGCTCCTGGAAGACCGGGCCCTCGTTCTTGGCGTCCGAGGTGTCCCACCAGGTGAGTTCGGCGGACAGTGCGGCCGGGGCCTTCTCCTCGGCGGTCTCCGCGCCACCGCAGGCGGCTAGGGAGAGGGCGAGGGTGGCGGCGGCGAGTCCCTTGGCTATGTGACGCATGATGCGCTCCTTGACGACCTGCTGAGTGACGACCGGACCGTAGCAAGAAGTTGCGGCCTTAGAAACCCCTTGCGAATCAACTTGCAATGAGCCAGCATCTCAAACATGGACAAAAGCCCCAGTTTTACGTCTCTGACCAAATCTCGGAACCTTGCCGACATAATTCCTGCTGATTTAGCTGCAAGCTCTTGCACCATGGGCATGAAAAAAGGCGGTGACGGGCAAGAACCCGTCACCGCCTTCGCGGTCTTCCTGACGCCTGGCTTCGCTTCCTGACGCCTGGCTTTCCCCGCGCCCGCTTTCCTCCTGGCGCAGGTCTTTCTTCTGGCGCCCGCTCTTTCTTGGCGCCGCTCTCCCTCGGGCGCCCACCTTGCCCCGGCGCCGCTCTCCCTGGCACCCGTTTCCCTCGGGTGCCCGTTTTCCTTCGGGCGCCCGCTTTCCGGCGCCCGCTTTCCCGCGCCCGCTTCCCGGCGGTTGCTTCCCGGCGGTTGCTTCCCGGCGCCCGCTTTCCGGCGGTTGCCTTCCGGCGCCGCTTTCTTCCCAGCGCCTAGCGGGGCACGACCTTTTCCACTGCCCACTGGCGCCAGTTGTCCAGCTTGTGCTGCACGGTGGCGAGCTGGTCGGCCACCGGGCCCGGCCCGGTCGACCCCGGCGTGGTGCGCGCGGCCAGCGCCGACGACACCGACAGCACCTCCCGCACCGACGGGTCCAGGTGCTCGCTGATCGTCTTCAGGTCGTCGTCGGTGACGTCGTCCAGCTCGCACTCGCGGGCCGAGCAGAGCGCCACCAGCTTGCCGGTGATCTCGTGCGCGTCCCGGAACGGCACACCCTTGCGCACCAGCCAGTCGGCGACCTCGGTGGCCAGCGAGAAGCCCACCGGCGCGGCGGCGGCCAGCCGGTCCACCCGGACGGTCATCGTCGAGATCATCCCGGCCAGCGCGGGCAGCAGCAGCTCCAGGGTGTCCACCGCGTCGAACGCGGGCTCCTTGTCCTCCTGCATGTCCCGGTCATAGGTCAGCGGAAGGCCCTTGAGCATGGTCAGCACCGCGACCAGGCCACCGATCAGCCGGCCGCTCTTGCCCCGGGCCAGCTCGGCGATGTCCGCGTTCTTCTTCTGCGGCATGATCGACGAACCGGTGGCGAACGCGTCGTCCAGCTCCACCCAGCCGAACTCGGTCGACGTCCAGAGCACCACCTCCTCGCCCAGCCGGGACAGGTGCACCCCGATCAGCGAGGTCACGAAGAGGAACTCGGCGACGAAGTCACGGTCGGCGACGGCGTCCATGGAATTCTCCGCCGGAGCCGTGAAACCCAGCTCCCGGGCGACCGCCGCCGGGTCCAGCGGCAGCGACGAGCCGGCCAGCGCACCCGACCCCAGCGGGCTGATCGCGGTGCGCGCGTCCCAGTCGCGCAGCCGCTCCAGGTCACGCAGCAGCGGCTGGACGTGCGCCAGCAGCCAGTGCCCGAAACTCACCGGCTGCGCGTGCTGCACGTGGGTCATGCCGGGCGCCGCGGTGTCCACGTTGCGGGCCGCCTGCTCGGTCAGCGCGTCGGCCAGCTCGATCAGCGCCACCGCCACCCCGCGGGCGTGATCACGCAGGTAGAGCCGGAGGTCGGTGGCGACCTGGTCGTTGCGGGACCGGCCGGCCCGCAGCTTGCCGCCGAGCGCGCCGAGCCGCTCCAGCAGGCCCCGCTCCAGAGCGGTGTGGACGTCCTCGTCCTCGATGGTCGGGCGGAAGTCACCGGCGGCGCAGGCGGACTCCAGATCGTCCAGCGCCGCCAGCATGCGGCCCAGCTCGTCCGCGTCGAGCAGGCCCGCGTTGGCCAGCACCCGGGCATGCGCGCGGGAGGCGAGCAGATCGTAGGGCGCGAGGCGCCAGTCGAACTGGACACTGACGCTCAGCCGGGCCAGCGCCTCGGCCGGCCCACCAGCGAACCGCGCACCCCAGAGCCGCGTCGGCTCGTCGCTCTCCGGCACACCCACTCCTCGGTCGTTCACGTTTCGTTACCGTCCTGACCCTATCGCTGCGACCGGCGGTCACGGCATCCGGCCCTGTGCATAAAAATGCCGGATCTCTGATAAGTTTGCAACATGACCACGCTCGATCTGACCGGTGATGTCGTCGAACTCACGCGGACCATCTGTGACATTCCGTCCGTCAGCGGCGACGAGAAGGCCCTGGCCGACGCCGTCGAGACCGCCCTGCGGTCCCGCCCCCACCTGGAGGTGCTGCGCGACGGTGACGCGGTGGTGGCGCGCACCTCGTTCGGGCGCGGCACCCGGGTGGTGATCGCCGGCCACCTGGACACCGTGCCGATCGCGGACAACCTGCCGGTCGTCGTCGACGGTGACATCATGCGCGGCCGCGGCACCGTCGACATGAAGGCCGGGGTGGCCGTCGCCCTGCACCTGGCCGCCACGCTCACGTCGCCCCGCTACGACCTGACCTTCGTCTTCTACGATCACGAGGAGGTCGCGGCCAGGCTCAACGGTCTGGGCCGGCTGGTCCGCAACCACCCCGAGTGGCTGGCCGGCGACTTCGCGATCCTCGGCGAGCCCTCCGACGGCACCGTCGAGGGCGGCTGCCAGGGCACCATCCGGGTGAAGATCACCGTGCCCGGCGTGGCGGCGCACGCGGCCCGCTCGTGGCGCGGCAGCAACGCCATCCACAGTGCCGGGGCGGTGCTCGACGTGCTCCGCGCCTACCAGCCGCGGCAGCCGGTCGTCGACGGCCTGCAGTATCACGAGGGCCTCAACGCGGTGAAGATCGAGGGCGGCATCGCCGGCAACGTGATCCCCGACCTGTGCACGGTCTATGTGAACCATCGCTTCGCCCCCGACCGCGACGTGGCCGCCGCCGAGGCACATCTGCGGGAGGTGTTCGCCGGCTTCGAGCTGGAGGTCGTCGACGCGGCCCCCGGCGCCCGCCCCGGCCTCGACCGCCCCGCCGCGAAGGAGTTCGTCGAGCTGGTCGGCCGCCCCCCGCAGGCGAAACTGGGCTGGACCGACGTGTCCCGCTTCGCCACCCTGGGCATCCCAGCGGTCAACTTCGGCCCCGGCGACCCGCTGCTCGCCCACACCGACAACGAGTTCGTCCCGATCCCGGAGATCCGCCAGGCCCTGCGGGTCCTGGAGTCCTGGCTCTCCTGACCCGCCCCACTCGGCCTGACCCGCCCCATCCGGCCTGACCCGCCCCATCCGGCCTGACCCGCCCCATCCGGCCCGACCCGCCCACCATCCGGCCCGACCCGCCCACCATCCGGCCCGACCCGCCCAACGTCCGGCAACGAAACCGTCTCAGGTCTCGCTCCCTGCTTCCGGCCCGCCCACGGCCAATCCCTCGCTAGGCCGACATCCCCAGCCGCGATCTCGGTGCACCTACCATCGGCGGGTCTTCTGCGAGGTTCCGCGCCGCGCTCGGCTCGCGCACGACCGGTCACAGTGTGCCCGTGCCGGGGCGGCGTCCAGTCACCCGGCCGAGGACTTGCGCAACACCCAGCCCTCCATCAAGAAG
This sequence comes from Actinoplanes sp. G11-F43, assembly GCF_050589265.1. Lineage (NCBI taxonomy): Bacteria > Bacillati > Actinomycetota > Actinomycetes > Micromonosporales > Micromonosporaceae > Actinoplanes > Actinoplanes sp. G11-F43. Next base: position 362,949 of record NZ_JBNZCE010000003.1, on the reverse strand, counting down.
AAGACTCAAAAGAGACATCTCCCTCTGCTCGACGACTGCAAAATCTGAAATCTTGCTCGACCTGCTACCGAAGCGAGTCTTGTTCTCGGCTGCCTGATCACTTGCGGTCAACCCCTCACGCGGGCGACCCGCTCAGCAGAGACCTTGGTGGATTTACCACCGAAAAAGGTGGTAAATCCACCAAGATCGGCCAGAACGGAGCTGGAAGGCGGACACTCGCGCGGGGAATTGACCGCGAGCGGGCCAGCAGCTGAGAGAAAGGCTCTTTCCGGTGGTAAATCCTCCAAGATCACCCAGGATGAGGCCAGGTGGAGGACACCCGCGCGGGATTGACGGCGAACGGCCCAGCCACTACTGAGAAGCAGACGCGCTTCGGCGGCAATATCGACCAGATCGACCGGAGAAGGGCGCTGGCGCTGAGAAGTGACGACAAATCGGGCGGAAAAGAAGAAAGCTCGAAACGGTGATAAATCCACCAAGATCCGCTGAATCACGCGAACGGGCGCCCGGCGGATAGTGCCGACCAAGGCCAGACCAGCAGATAGGTGCTGGCCGGCGTCAGACCGGTGGGTGATGCTGGTCGACGCCAGACCGGCGGGTGATACTGGTCGACGCCAGACCGGCGGGTGATGCCGACCAGCGCTAACCCGGCAGATGATGCCAGCTGGCGTCGGACCGGCGGGGCGTGCCGGTTGGCGTCAGAACGGCGGGGTGGTGCCCGGCGCACCGCGACCCTGGGTGGTCGGCCGTTGGTCGAGTGGCCGTTGCGTGGTGGGTTGCGGTGCGCCTGGAACGGTTTGCCGGGGGTGGCTACTCGGCGGGGGTGGCGGCGGCTCGGGCGATGGCGCCGGGGACCGAGTACATGTGGGCGAACGCCCTCGCCTGCTCGCCGGTCCACAGGGAGGAGCCGTGGCCGTAGACGACACCCGAGCGGGTGGCGGCGTCCAGCAGGGAGTAGGGGCTCTTGCTGCCCAGGAGCACGATGTTGCCCTTGTGCAGCAGGACCCGCACGGTGCCGGTGACGCGGCGCTGGCTGGAGTCCAGGAAGGCCCGGAAGTCGTCCATGATCGGGTCGAAGTAGACGGCTTCGTGCAGCAGGTCGCCGTACGTGTTGCCGAGCGTCGCCTTGGTCGCCTGCTGCCGGTTCGACAGGACCAGTTTCTCCAGCTCGCGGTGGGCGGCCAGCAGGATCAGCATGCCGGGGGCCTCGAACCCGACCCGGGCCAGGTTGCCGACCATGGTGGAGCCCATGTGGATGCCCCGGCCGATGCCGTGCTCGCCGCCGAGGGTGTTGAGTGCCGACAGGATCGAGTAGTTGTGGTCGGTGGGCAGCGCGTCGCCGGCCACCGTGACCGCCGACGTCACCTCGCCCGCCTCGAAGCTGATCAGTAGTTCGACGCCCTTGTCGGGGGCCTCGTCGATCGACTTGGTGTAGGTCCAGGCCGACTCCGGCAGGTACTCCCAGGAGCCGTACGTCTCCTCGCCACCGATCGACGTACCGATGAGACCCTCGTTGATGGAGTAGAGCTTGACCTTCTCACTGACCTCGTAGCCCCGGGACCGCAGGAACTCGGTCTCGCCCTCCCGGGTGAGCCGTTCGTCCCGGATCGGCGTGACGATCTCCAGGTGTGGGGCGAGAGCCCGGATCACCGCGTCGTAGCGGACGTGGTCCGCCCCGGCACCGGTCGAGCCGTGTGCCACCGCGTCCGCACCGACCTCCAGGGCGACCTGCACCACTTTCTCGGCCTGGATCAGCCGTTCCGCGCCGACACACGACGGGTAGGCGCCGTTGCGCAGGTAGTTGGCCTTGATCGCATAGGTGATGACCCGGTCGTACAGCTCCGCGCGGGCGTCGACCACATGGTGCTCGACGGCGCCCAACTCCTCGGCCCGCGCCTTGACGACCTCGGCCTCACCGCTGTGCAGGCCGCCGGTGTCGACGTTGGCGGTCACCACGTCCCAGCCCTTCTCGCGGAAGTCCACGAGGGCGTACGAGGTGTCCAGTCCACCGGAGAAAGCGAGAACGATCTTGCGCTTGGTCATCGGGGAAGTTCCTTTTCGAGAATCGGCACGTACGTCTTGCCGTCGTGGCGGATGTGGCCGGGCGGCAGGACATAGAACTCGCAGCGTCCGGCTTCGATGTCCTTCTGCATCGCCCGCTGGCGGCCGTAGTCGAACGGATCGAGCAGGAAGGTCGGCTCGGGCACCTCTCCCCCGGCCGGGAGCCGCAGGTCGCTCTGGTAGACGAACGAGCCCGGCGAGGTGTGGAACGGAACGGTCGCGACCAGGATCTTCAGTGCGCCGAACTCGGTGTGCACCTTGAGGGCGCTGTTGTCGTACTGGGTGACGCCGTCCAGTTTCTGCGCACGGTAGGCGGACAGGGCGAGCGCCTTGGCCGCCTTGCCGAGACCGACGGCCGGCATCAGCGACCACAGCGACCAGCCCACCCAGCGGCCCGGTTCGGCGCTGGGGGCGGCGCAGTAGCCGCCGACCGGGACCGGGCCGCGGTAGCCGCTGTCCTTCATGTCCTGCTGCACCTTGCGCAGCAGCTGCTTCACGTCGGTGTCGAAGCGGAACGTGGACCGCTCCACCATCGCCGCGAACTCCTCCTGCGGCAGGCCGGCGATCAGGGCCGCGGCCGGCATCAGGATCAGGTCGACCATCACCCACTGCGGCATCGGGATGCCCCGGTCACCGAACGCGATGCCGTTGATCACGTTGAAGAAGTTCAGGAAGTCCCGGATCGACCAGTCCTTCTCGGCGGTCTCGGTGAAGTCGAGCCAGCTGAGCTTGTGCCCGTACGGCGTCTCGTTGAGGTGCGGTCGCAGCGTCTCGTTGGAGGCCAGGAAGAACTCCACACCGTGCCCGACCAGGCTGTCGGTGTGATCGGCGAAGTCCGGGAAGCGGGCCTCGACCACTGGTGTGAACGTCATGAACGGTTCTCCTCGGAATCCGACGTGCTCCACACGCTGAGTTTCACGGCCAGTTCCGCACCGGACATCGGCCCATCGCCGCGGGCCACCACGAAGATGGTGTCGTCGCCGGCGATGGTGCCGACCACGTCGGCCAGCCCGGCCCGGTCCAGAGCGCTGGCCAGGAACTGGGCCGCCCCCGGCGGGGTGCGCAGCACCGCGATGTTGCCGCTGTGGTCGACCCCGGTGAGCAGCTCGCGCAGCAGCCGGATCAGCCGGGCCGGGCCGTGTTCGACGCTCTCCCGCAGCGGCCGGTGCCCGTCCTCCGGAATGTAGTAGACGCCGCTGACCTTCACGGCGTTCAGCTCCTCCAGGTCACGCGAGAGGGTGGCCTGGGTGACCTGCACACCCTCGTGGGAGAGGAGCACGGTCAGCTCGGTCTGCGACTTGATCCGCTGACCGCGGATCAGGTCGACCAACCGCGCGTGCCGCGCCGCACGCGTCTGCGGGGCACTCATTTCGCGTTTACCGCCAGAAGCCAGGTGAGCAGCGCCTTCTGGGCGTGCAGGCGGTTCTCGGCCTGGTCGAAGACGGCGGACTGCGGGCCGTCGATCACCTCGTCGGTGATCTCCTCGTTGCGGTGTGCCGGCAGGCAGTGCAGCACGATCGCCTCCGGGTCGGCGGCGGCGAGGAGGTCCTTGTTCACCTGGTACGGCCAGAACGGGGTGAGCCGGTCCTTGCCGTCGTCCTCCTGGCCCATCGACGTCCAGGTGTCGGTGGCGATCACGTGCGCGCCGTCGACCGCCTCGCGCGGGTCGCGCAGCACCTCGACCGAGCCACCGGTCCACGCGGCGATCTCCCCGGCCCGGCTGACCACGGCCGGCGCCGGGTCGAAACCGGACGGGCCGGCGACCCGCACGTGCATGCCCGCCATCGCACCGGCGATCAGGTACGAGTGGGCCATGTTGTTGGCCGCGTCCCCCACGTACGCCAGTTTGCGTCCGTTGGTCGAACCGAAACGCTCACGAACCGTGAGCAGATCGGCGAGCAGCTGGCACGGGTGGTATCCGTCGCTGAGCGCGTTGACCACCGGAACGGTGACGCCGGAGGCCAGCTCGGCCAGCCGCTCGTCACCGTGGGTGCGGAAGACCATGGCCGCGACGTAGCGGGCCACCACCCGGCCGGCGTCGGCGAGCGTCTCACCCCGGCCGAAGTGTGTGTTCTGGGTGTCCACGATGATCGGCTGGCCGCCCAGCTCGGCGATGCCGGCCTCGAACGAGAGCCGGGTGCGCAGGCTGGCCTTGTCGAAGAAGACGGCGACGCTGCGCGGGCCGGCGAGCGGGGTGTAGCCGAACCGGTTCGCCTTCATCTCGGCGGCCAGGTCGAGGACTTCGGACTGTTCCTGCGGCGTGAGGTCGTCGTCGCGGAGGAAGTGGCGGGTGGTCACCGGGTACCGTCCAGGGCAGCGATCAGGGCATCCGCCTGATCGGAGGAGATGATCAAGGGCGGGGCGAGCCGGATCACGTCCGGCTGCGGGACGTTGACGAGGAACCCGGCGGCCAGCAGTTTCGCGCCGATCTCGCCGGCGACCGGCTCGGTGAGGACGATGCCGAGCAGCAGGCCGGCGCCGCGCACGTGACTGATCTTCGGGTGGCCGAGTGCCTCGATGCCGCGCCGGATCTGCTCACCGGTCCGCTTCACATGGTCCAGCAGGCCCTCACCGGCGATCGTGCGGATCACCGCGAGACCGGCGGCGCACGAGACCGGGTTGCCGCCGAAGGTGGTGCCGTGCGAACCCGGGGTGAGCAGGTCGGCGGCCGGCCCGAAGGCGAGGCAGGCGCCCAGCGGCAGGCCGCCGCCGAGGCCCTTGGCCAGGGTGACGACATCCGGCTCGACGCCCTCGCTCTGGTGGTGAAACCAGTGCCCGGTCCGCCCGATGCCGGTCTGCACCTCGTCCAGCACGAGCAGAGCCCCGTTGCGGGTGCAGATCTCCCGGGCGGCGGCCAGATAGCCGGCCGGCGGGACGACGACGCCGTTCTCTCCCTGGATCGGCTCGATGATGACCATCGCGGTGTCGGTGGTGACCGCCGCGTCGAGCGCCGCCACGTCACCGAAGTCGACGTGCGTGACGTCGCCGGGCAGCGGCAGGAACGGCTCCCGTTTCGACGGCTGGCCGGTGAGCGCGAGCGCGCCCATGGTCCGGCCGTGGAAGCCGCCATGGGTGGCGACGGCGTGGGTGCGGCCGGTCAGCCGGGAGATCTTGAAGGCGGCCTCGTTGGCCTCGGCGCCCGAGTTGCAGAACAGCACCCGCCCGGAACGCCCGGCCAGCGCGAGCAGAAGATCGGCCAGCGCCACCGGGGGCTCGGAGATGTAGAGGTTGGAGACGTGCCCGAGCTGCTGGATCTGGCTCGTGACGGCGGCGACCACGGCCGGGTGGGCGTGCCCGAGGGCGTTGACGGCGATGCCGCCGAGGAAGTCGACGAACTCGGTGCCGTCCTCCGCGGTCAGCACCGCGCCCTCGCCCTTGACCAGGCCGAGGGTGGGCGGGCCGTAGTTGTTCATCATCGACTGCTGCCAGCGCTCGGCGAGGCTGCTCATGAGGGGACCACCATGGTTCCGAATCCTTCTTCCGTGAAGACTTCGAGCAGGGTCGAGTGGGCGACCCGGCCATCGACGACGTGCGCGGCCGGAACTCCACCGCGCACCGCGCGCAGGCAGGCCTCCATCTTGGGAACCATCCCGGACTCCAGCGAGGGCAGCAGCTTCTCCAGCGCGTCCGCGTCGATCTCGCTGGTCAGCGAGGAGGTGTCCGGCCAGTTCGTGTAGAGGCCCGGCACATCGGTGAGGACCACCAGCTTGCGGGCGCCGAGCGCGACCGCCAGAGCGGAGGCTGCGGTGTCGGCGTTCACGTTGTGCAGCACACCCTCGGCGTCCGGCGCGACGGTGGCGATCACCGGGATCCGGCCGGCCGCGATCAGGTCGTCGACGGCCGACGTGTCCACCTGGTCGACGTCGCCGACCTGGCCGATGTCGACCTCCTCGCCGTCGATCATCGCGCCCCGGCGAACCGCGGTGAACAGGCGGGCGTCCTCACCGGAGAGGCCCACCGCGTGCGGCCCGTGCTGGTTGATCAGGCCGACCAGCTCCCGCCCGACCTGGCCGGTGAGCACCATCCGGACGATCTCCATCGTCTCCGGCGTGGTGACCCGCAGGCCGCCGCGGAACTCCGACTCGATGCCGACCCGTTTCAGCATCCGGTTGATCTGCGGTCCGCCGCCGTGCACCACCACCGGCTTGATGCCGACCAGGCGCAGGAAGACCATGTCGGCGGCGAACGCCTCCTGCAGCGAGGGGTCGATCATGGCGTTGCCGCCATACTTGATCACGACGGTACTGCCGTGGAACCGCTCCAGCCAGGGCAGAGCCTCGATCAGGATCTCGGCCTTCTTCTGCGCCTTCACGAGGAGTACGCCGAGTTCTCGTGCACGTAGGCGTGGGACAGGTCGGTGGTCCAGATGGTCGCGCCCATCTCGCCCTCCCGCAGGTTGATCGTGACGGTCACGTCGCGGCCGGACAGGTCGACCTTGCTGCGGTCCTCGGCGGCGGCGCCGCCCTTGCAGATCCAGACCCCGTTGATCGCCACGTCGATGCGGTCCGGCTCGAAGACCGCGCTGGTGGTGCCGACCGCGGCGAGGATCCGGCCCCAGTTCGGGTCGTTGCCGAAGAACGCCGTCTTCACCAGGTTGTTGCCGGCCACCGTGCGGCCCACCTGCACCGCGTCGGCCTCGCTGGCCGCACCCTGCACCTCGATCGCGATGTGCTTGGTGGCGCCCTCCGCGTCGGCGATCAGCTGCTGGGCCAGGTCGTGACAGACCTCGGTGACCGCGGCGGTCAGCTCCTCCAGGGTGGGCTGCCGGTCGGAGGCGCCACTGGCCAGCAGGATCACCGTGTCGTTGGTGGACATGCAGCCGTCGGCGTCGATCCGGTCGAAGGTGACCCGGGTCGCGGCCCGCAGCGCGGCGTCCAGCACCTCGTTGTCGGCGGACGCGTCGGTGGTGATCACGACCAGCATGGTGGCCAGGGCCGGAGCGAGCATGCCGGCGCCCTTGGCGATGCCGCCGACCGACCAGCCGTCCCGCTGGGCCACCGCGTTCTTCGCCACCGTGTCGGTGGTCATGATCGCCTCGGCGGCACGCGGGCCACCGTCGGCTGCGAGCGCCTTGGCCGCCGCGTTCACCCCCGGGAGCAGCTTGTCCATCGGGAGCAGCTCGCCGATCAGGCCGGTGGAGCAGACCGCCACGTCACCGGGGCCGATCATCATCCGGTTGGCGCCGCCGCGCAGCACCGCGGCGGTGTGCTCGGCGGTGGCGTGGGTGTCGCGGAAACCCTGCGAGCCGGTGCACGCGTTGGCCCCGCCCGAGTTGAGCACCACGGCCCGGACGATGCCGCCCTTGAGAACCTGCTGGCTCCACAGCACCGGCGCGGCCTTGACCCGGTTGCCGGTGAAGACGGCGGCCGCGGTGTAGTCCGGGCCGTCGTTGACGACCAGCGCGACATCGGCGTTGCCACTGGCCTTGAGACCGGCGGCGACGCCGGAGGCCCGGAAGCCCTTGGGATGGGTGACGGTCACGGTGCCACTCCGAACACGCTGAGGCCCGTGGTCTCGGGCAGGCCGAACATGATGTTGGCGTTCTGCACCGCCTGGCCGGCGGCGCCCTTGCCGAGGTTGTCGAGCGCGCTCACCACGATGATCCGGCCCGAGTCGATGTCGACGGTGGCCTGGAGGTGGCAGGAGTTGGAACCGGCGGTGGCGGCGGTGTGCGGCCACGCGCCCTCCGGCAGCACGTGCACGAACGGGTCGGTCGCATAGGCCGCCTGCAGCGCCTCACGCGGGTCACCACCGTTGAGCCGGCGGGCCGTCACCGTCGCCAGGATGCCGCGGGGCATCGGCGCCAGGATCGGAGTCATCGACAGCGAGGCCGCCCCGGTCGCCTGCTTGATCTCGGCGACGTGCTGGTGGGCGCCCACCTTGTAGGGCGAGAGGTCGCCCATGATCTCACTGGCCAGCAGGTTGACCTTGGCGTTGCGCCCGGCGCCCGAGGTGCCGGAACTGGCCACCACCACGACATCCTCCGGGTCGGCGACACCAGCGGCGATCAGTGGCGCCAGGGCCAGGGTGATCGTCGCGGCGTAACACCCGGTGTTGGCCACCCGCTCGGACGCGGCGATCGCCTCCCGTGCGCCGGGCAGCTCGGGCAGGCCGTAGGTCCAGGTGCCGGCATGACCGCCGCCGTAATACCTGGTCCACTGCTCGGCACTCGCCAGCCGGAAGTCAGCGCCCAGGTCGACGATCCGCACGCCCGGCGCGAGCTGGGCCGCCACCGCCGCCGACTGACCGTGCGGCAGCGCGAGGAACACCAGGTCGGCGTCACTCAGGGTGGCCGCATCGGTGCTGCCCAGCGTCAGGTCGAGACCGGCCAGCTGGGGGTGCACCGCACTGACCGCGGAACCGGCCTGACTGTGCGCGGTCGCGGCCACCAGGTCGAACTCGGGATGTCCGGCGACCAGGCGCAGCAGCTCACCGCCCGCGTAACCACTGGCTCCCGCTACCGCGACCCGGATGCCCATGACCTCCCCACCCTTCGTCGTATGAATATGCAGACAACCGTATCAACTCGCATTGGCGGCGGCAACCGGGAAACACCGCGTCCCGCATGCTGAGCGTCACTCGAACGGCCCGGCGGCACGTCGCGGTTTCCCACATCGGAGATACGGGGTTTACGTAGCCTCCCGCGTCGACCGCGCGAGGCCGGCCGGTGGCCCGGACCGAAACGCGGCCGCCGGGCGGAGTCCCGGGTCTGCGCCGAACCGGAGACCTCGAACGCCAGAAAGAACGTTCGTTACCGAGCCTTCGCCTCGACCCTCGCCCGCTCGCGGTCTTTCCGGCGCACGGCGACCACCAACCCGCAGGCCCCCGAGGGGTCCACCACCTAAAGGAGCCTGGTTTCGACTCCCGGCCCGCCTGCGGTCGATTCCCCCCGCGCGAATACCCGTTTTCCGGCCCCACTATGGCCCGATCTTGGAGGATTTACCACCTTTCGAGCCCTACTCTCGGCCGCCTGATCACTCGCGGTCAATCCCTCGCGCGGGCAACCCGTCCAGCAGAGATCTTGGTGGATTTACCACCGGAAAAGGTGGTAAATCCACCAAGATCGGCCAGGGCGGAGCTGGATGGCGGACATTCGCGCGAGGATTGACCGCAGCGGGCCAGCAGCCGAGAAGAAGGCTCAACGGTGGTAGATCCGCCAAGATCGGCCCCGGGCGGGGCAGGAAGCGGACACCCGCGCGGAGAAATGACCGCGAGTTGGCCGACGGCCGAGCTAGAGGTTCAAAACGGCGCCAGTCGGCCGAGCCAGAGGTTCAAAACGGGGCCAGTCGGCCGAGCCAGGGGATCAAAACGGGGCTAATCGGCCGAGATTTGCGGAAAACCCCAGCGCCCGCGTGGGGAATTGATGAGGGCGAACCGGAAATCAGGGAAGGCTGGACCGGCACGGAGTCGACCCTCATGACCGACCCGGCTCGATGCGGCTAGAAAGAACGTTCGGTCTTGCGAAGCGGGACCGGGCACCGCACACCGCACACCGCACACCGCACACCGCACACCGCACACAACACACCGCACACAACACACCGCACACAACACACAACACACAACACACAGCACACAGCACACCAAGCATCAGGCACCCAGGCACCAGGCACCAGGCACCAGGCACCAGGAGGGCCGGACGCCCGGAGGCCGGGGAACGGGTGGTCAGCGGGTGGTCGACCAGGTGTTCCAGGCCGCTAGCCAGTCGTCCTGGGCCGCCGCGATCGCCTGGATCCGGTCGTAGTCGACCGGCCTCAGGCCCCGCTGCCGGTGCCAGGCCGCCTGGGCGAGACGGCTGGGCACGTCCGGGCCGAGGCCGGTCCAGTGCAGGAGCGTCTCGGATACCGCGCGGTCGCGGAGCATCGGGTCGGTGCGGAACCAGTCCGCCTCCCGGTCCAGCCGGGTGATCTGGTCGAGGATGTCCTGGACGGCCCGGCGGGCTTCGGTCTCCGGCTGTTCGGCGAGGTCCATCTGCCGGCGGACCGCGGCGTTCCACAGTTCAGCCCAGTCCCGGGGCAGCTGGGGTCGCGGCCCGCCCTGCGCCGACCAGGATGCGCCCGCGCGTGAGCTGCGCAGCACCGCGTCGATCAGCCGGACGTGGGGTTCGGATGAGACCGGGCGGTGTGGGGTCGGCACCGGATCGGCCGGGGTCGTTCGGTCCGAGTCCATGTGGCACCCCCACGTCGAACACAGTGGCGCAACGAGCTCACCGGACCGCCGCCACGGGTCGGACATCCCGTGGAGCGGGCCGGTGTGCCCTCCCCACGTGTGTGGGGCGAAAGTCGTACCCGCAAGAAAAGCACGAGGGCTCAACCTTCGCCTCCGCACGCGCCGGGCGAATGCGAAACCGATACGCGAAACCGATACGCGAAACGGGTCCCGTCAGCGGGCTTGGGCGAGTGTCACCGAGAACCATCCCCGCGGATCGGTCCACCACTGCCGGACGGCGAATCCGGCGGCGTCCAGTTCCCCGGTCAGGCCGTCCCGGCGGAACTTGGCGGAGATCTCGGTGCGCAGTTCCTCCCCGGCGGCGAAGGCGAGGTCCAGGTCGAGGGCGGGGATGCCGACCCGCTGGTCCCGAATGGATCGCAGGCGCATCTCGATCCATTCGTGGTCCGGGTTCCAGCGGGCGACGTGCTGGAACGCCAGGGGATCGAAGTCGGCGCCCAGCTCGCGGTTGATCACGTACAGCACGTTGCGGTTGAAGGCGGCGGTGACGCCGGCCGCGTCGTCGTAGGCCGGCACCAGCACCGCCGGGTCTTTGACCAGGTCGGCGCCGAGCAGCAGCCATTCCCCTTCGTGCAGCACGGACCGGAGGCTGGAGAGGAAGACGGTGCGTTCGGCGGGGATGAGGTTGCCGATGGTGCCGCCGAGAAAGGCGATCAGGCGGTTGTCGCCGTCCGGCAGGTGCCGCAGGTGTTCGGTCATGTCGCCGACCACGCCCCGGACGCTGAGCCCGGGATAGGCGCCGGTGAGGGCGGTGACCGCCGCGCGCAGGGCGGACGCGGAGACGTCGAGCGGCACGAACGCGCCGAGGGTGCCGTGCCCGACGAGCGCGTCCAGCAGCAGCCGGGTCTTCTCGGACGAGCCGGAGCCTAGTTCGATCAGGGTTTTGGCCTCGGTGAGCCGGGCCACCGCACCGGCCCGTTCGGCGAGGATCGCGGATTCGGTACGGGTCGGGTAGTACTCCGGCAGCCGGGTGATCTCCTCGAACAGTTCGCTGCCCCGGGCGTCGTAGAACCACTTGGGTGGGGTCCACCGCGGGTCGGCGGTGAGCCCGGCACGCACGTCGGCGCGCAGTTCCCGGGCCGCGTGATCCTCATCGAGATAGACGTCGAGCACGTGTTCCCCTATCGCTGAGCGGAGAAGAGTGGGGTGATCTCCACCTCGGCGGCGGTGGCCACGACGAGTTGCCCGTCGGGGACGGACTGCCAGGCCGTACCGGCGTCGAGGGGTTCGGAGCTGATCAGGGTGGAGCCGCGGCCGGGGCGGATCGACAGCGCGTGGCCGAGGGTGGTCGCGATCATCTGGTGGCCGTCGTTGAGCAGCAGGTTGAGCCGGGATCCGGGGGCCACCGCGACCACTTCGCCGACGACGGCGGCCACCGCTTTGGACGGTGGCTCACCGGAGCGCAGGCGGGCGCGTACGCAGGCCCAGAGAAACGCCGAGTCGGTCGGCGCGTCCAGGGTCAGGAGATCCTCGACCGGGAGGTCTCGTGCCATCGCGGCGACCGCCGACGGCCAGCCTCGGATCACGCCGTTGTGGCTGAACAGCCACCGGCCGTCGGTGAACGGTGCCGCCGCCGATTCGACGACCGGCATGCCGACGGTCGCGGAGCGGACCGCGGCCAGGACCGCGCGGGACGAGGTGACGGCGGCCAGGGTGGGCAGGGTGGTGTCGGTCCAGATCGGCATGGCACTGCGGTGCCGGACCGGTGCGGCGGCGCCGGGTGGCCACCACCCGGCGCCGAAGCCGTCCGCGTTGATCGTGCCGCCGCCGCGCATGTCGCGGGGTGCCCAGGCCTGGGTGGCCAGCGCGTGCGGAGGATCAAAAAGCAGCCTGCCCAGCGGTACGGGTGGGCCGAGGTACCCGAGGTGACGGCACATCAGCCGGCGTCCCGCGCGCAGCGGAAGCCGCTGAAGATCTGCCGCCGGATCGGGTGGTCCCAGTTGCGGAAGGTGCCCCGGACGGCGGCCGGGTCGGTGCCGAACGAGCCGCCCCGCAGGATCCGGTAGTCGCCGCCGAAGAAGACCTCGGAGTACTCCCGGTACGGGAACGCGCTGAATCCGGGGTAGGGCTCGAAACCGGACGACACCCATTCCCACACGTCGCCCATCAGCTGGTGCACGCCGGCCGGTGAGGCGCCTTCGGGGTACGCCCCGACGGGTGCCGGGGAGAGGTGCCGCTGGCCGAGGTTGGCGTGCTGAGGGCCGGGCGGATCGTCACCCCAGGGGTAGCGGCGGGAGCGGCCGGTGTCCGGGTCCCAGCGGGCCGCCTTCTCCCATTCGGCCTCGGTGGGCAGGCGTTTCCCGGCCCACGCGGCGTACGCCTCGGCCTCGAAGTAGCAGACGTGCACCACCGGTTCGGCGGGGTTGACCGGCTCCACCCGGCCGAACCGGCGGTGGTGCCAGCCCTCGTGATCGCGCAGCCAGTGCAACGGCGCCTCCAGGCCGGCCGACTGCCGGTGTGCCCAGCCGCGTTCGCTCCACCAGCGCTGGTCGTCGTAGCCCCCGGCGTCCATGAACGCCAGATAGTCACCGTTGGTGACCGGGGCGGCGTCGATCCAGTACGCCGGCACGTCCACGGGATGCGCGGGACGTTCGTTGTCCAGGGCCCAGGGCTCGGTGTCCGTACCCATGGTGAAGGGTCCGCCCTTGATGTGGATCTCCCCGGCCGGGATCATCCGGGCCGGCGGCGGCGGTGGGGCGGTGAGCACCGGCGCGCCGATCCGGAGCTGGTGGGTGGCGAGCATGGTCTCGTCGTGCTGCTGCTCGTGCTGGACGATCATGCCGAACGCGAATCCGCCGTCGGTCAGTCGCACCGACGGGTCGAACCGGACCCGGTCCAGCACGTCGAACACCTTGTCCCGCACCTGGCCCAGGTAGGCGCGGGCCTCGGCCGGGTCGAGCAGCGGCAGTGCCGGGCGGTCCCGGCGGGCGTGTTTGAACGCGTCGTACAGCTCGTCGATGTCGTGCCGCACCGGGTCCCGGCCGCCCACGTCCCGGACCAGCCAGAGTTCCTCCTGGTTGCCGACGTGTGCCAGGTCCCAGACCAGCGGGGACATCAGCGGCGAGTGCTGCCGGGTCAGATCGTCGTCGTCGACCGTCTCGGTGAGCAGTGTGGTCCGGGCCCGGGTGCGCTCCAGCTCGGCGGCGATGGTGAGCCGTAGGTCCTGGGTGGTCATGCGGGGATCCCCAATCCTCGTCCGGAGGCCGCGCGCAGGCGGCGGGTGACGATCGTGGTGACGGTGTCCCGGAGCGGGGCCGGCAGCCCGGTCCGGTGCAGTTCGCGGCAGGCCAGGTCGGCCAGCGCGGTGGCGGCTTCCCGCACCGGGCGGTCGGCCAGGCCGAGCCGGGCGGCCTGGTGCCAGCGGTCCGCCGCGGCGGCGGACAGGTCGCGGGCCCGGCCGGTGAGGGTGTCGTCGGCGAGCAGGGTGGCGATCACCGCGGCCGGGGCGATCCATTCGCCGGCCGGCTGGGTGTCCAGGTAGCGGACCTCCAGGTAGCCGCGCGGGCGGACCGGCGGGAACAGCGTGCCCAGGTGGTAGTCGAGGTCGTCCACGGTGGGCGTGCCCTCGGCGATCCACTGCCGGAAGGTCGTCCCCGGTGGCGCGTCCCAGCTCCCGGCCGGCCGGCGGATGCAGAGCAGGGGTGCGTCCAGCGCGTACTCCGCCCAGCTCAGGGCCGGGTCGGCGGTGCGCGGGGCGGGGTCGGTGCGGTGGGTGGTGATGCCGTACCACGCGGCCATCCGGGCGGAGGCCCAGCCGTCGCGCGGCGAGTTGGCGAAGAGGGCCAGCATCGGCGGCCCGATCTCGTGCAGGGCGGCCCAGCGGCCCGGGATCCGGTGCTCCTCACCGGCGTCCAGGCAGATCTGGAAGCCGGCGGTGCTGCCCATCATGGTGTGCCCGGCGGTGTCGAAGGCGCGTTCCATCGCCGCGTACCGCGGGGTGTCGAGGATGCGGCGGGGGCGCCGGTGCGGGTCGAGGGCCCGCTCCCCCAGGATGAGACCCGAGCGTCGGAGCAACTCGGTGAGGAACGTCCGGTCGGCGGTGACCGCGGCGTGCAGCTCGGTCAGTGATCCGGCGGGTGCCGAGGAGATCTCGATCTGACCGCCCGGCTCGACGGTCACCGTGCCGCCTCCGGGCAGCGTCTCCGGATGCGGGTTGCCGAGAGTCACCGGGGTGTACGCCCCGAGTGCTGCGGCCAGATCGCCGGCCGTCAGATATGCCGACGGTTCGGCGGCTCGATGTGTGGTCCATTCCAGTTCGGCACCCAGCTGCCGGGGTGGCCCGGTCTTGAAGCAGATGCCCCGTATGTGCTCGATCGCGTCGGCGGTCCTGCGCAGGACCCGGTCAGCCGAACCCATGCTCCCCCTTTTGACTACACAGCGTGATATATAGACTCCGGTGAGTGGGACCCTCTGGGGACCTTACTCGCAACCCGGCGAATTCGCCTCGTACCCACGATGAAGTTCCGGAACCGCAGCGGGGTGCCGGAACCGGTTCCGGACTGGAAGACTCCGAACCGTTCGTCTTCGGCAGACCTCACGGGAGTAAACGCATGCCCTTGCCATATCAGGACTCCACGCTGGGAGTTCAGGAGCGTGTGGAGGACCTGCTGGGCCGGATGACACTGCCCGAGAAGGTCGGTCAGATGCTCCAGCTCGACGCCCGGCTCGACCTCGGCGAGATCGTCCTCGACAAGCTCGCCGGATCGATCCTGCACACCTCCCCGGAGAAGCTGGCCGAGGCCGCCGGACTGGTCGCCCGGACCCGGCTGAAGATCCCGCTGATCACCGCCGAGGACTGCATCCACGGCCACGGCTTCTGGCCCGGCGCCACCGTCTTCCCCACCCAGCTCGCGATGGCCGCCACCTGGGACCCCGCGCTGGTCGAGCGAGTCGGCCGGGTCACCGCGATCGAGGCCTCCGCGACCGGTGTGCACTGGACCTTCTCCCCGGTGCTCTGCATCACCCGGGACCTGCGCTGGGGACGGGTCGACGAGACGTTCGGCGAGGACCCGTACCTGATCTCCGAACTCGGCGCCGCGATGATCCGCGGCTACCAGGGCGACGGGCTCACCGACCCGACCGCGATCCTGGCCACCGCCAAACACTTCGCCGGCTACTCCGAGACCCAGGGCGGCCGGGACGCCAGCGAGGCCGACATCAGCCGCCGCAAGCTGCGCTCCTGGTTCCTGCCGCCGTTCCAGCGGGCCGCCGAGGTCGGCTGCCGGGTCTTCATGCTCGGCTACCAGTCGATGGACGGTGTGCCGATCACCGCCAACAGATGGCTGCTGAACGACGTACTCAAGGGTGAATGGGGTTTCACCGGGACCCTGGTGACCGACTGGGACAACGTCGGCCGGATGGTCTGGGAGCAGAAGGTCTGCGCCGACCACGCCGAGGCGGCGGCGGTCGCCGTCAAAGCCGGCAACGACCTGATCATGACGACCCCGGCGTTCTTCGAGGGGGCCCAGGAGGCGGTCCGGCGCGGCGTCCTCGGCGAGGACGAGATCGACGCCGCGGTACGCCGGATCCTGCGCCTGAAATTCGAACTCGGCCTCTTCGAGAACCCGCGTACCCCCGACGCCGAGCGGCAGAAGGCGGTCATCGGGCACCCCGACCACACCGCGCTGAACCTGGAGGTGGCCCGCCGCTCCCTGGTCCTGCTGCGCAACGACGGCACCCTGCCGCTGGTCGGCACAGCCAAGCGGATCGCCCTGCTCGGCCCCAATGCCGACGACGTGTCCGCCCAGCTCGGCGACTGGGCCGGCGACTCCGGCCAGGTCGACTGGATGCCCGAAGGCCACCCCCGCTCGCTCACCTCCACCGTCCTGGACGGCATGCGCGCGCTGCGGCCGGACGGCTGGACCATCGACTTCGACCCGGCCGTCGAGATCGAACACCTCGTCCCCGACCCGGAGGGCACCACCTTCCCGGACGGCCAGCCCCGCCCGCCGATCTCCCAGGCCATCCCGGCCGACCCGGACCGGCTCGCCGCCGCCGTGGCCACCGCGGCCGCCGCCGACTACGCGATCGTCGTCGTCGGCGACACCGTCAACCTCACCGGCGAGGGCAAGTCCACCGCCACCCTGGAACTACAGGGCGGGCAGATCGCGCTGCTCGACGCGGTCGCCGCCACCGGCACCCCGATGATCGTCGTGCTGGTCGACGGCAAACCGCACGCGCTGCCCGACTCGGCGCTGAACGCCGCCGCCGTGGTGCAGGCGTTCAACCCCGGCATGCGCGGCGGGCAGGCGATCGCCGAACTGCTGTACGGCCTGATCGAGCCGAGCGGCCGGATGCCGATCTCGGCGGCCCGGCACGCCGGACAACAGCCGATCTTCTACAACCAGGTGCGCGGCCAGCACGGCGCCCGGTACGCCGACCTCACCCAGGACCCGCTGTTCGCCTTCGGAGAAGGACTCAGCTACACCACGATCGCGTACGACGGGCTCAGCGTCGAAGAACCCGAGGTGGCCGCCGACGGGGTGGTACGAGCGACGGTCCGGCTCACCAACACCGGCACCCGCCCCGCCCTGGAGACCGTGCAGGTCTACGTCAGCGACCTGGTCACCAGCGTGACCTGGGCGAACCGGGAGCTGAAGGCGTACCGGCAGGTGACCGTGCCGCCCGGCGAGAGCGTGACCGTGCCGGTCGAGGTCGACGCCGCGGACTGCACCCTGGTCGACGCGTCCGGCAGCCGGATCGTCGAACCCGGCGACTTCGAACTGCTCGTCGGGCCCAACTCGCGGCCGTCGGCACTGCTCTCCGCCAAATTCCGGATCTCCTGAGCCCTCACCGGCGCCGTGCGGCGGCCACCCGTCGCACGGCGTACCCCAATCCGGTGTACGTGGCCATCGCCGCCGTGTTCCGGTAGTCGACCAGCAGAGCCACCCGGTCCCGGCCGTCCAGCAGCTCGTTCGTGGTGAAGGCGCAGATCGCCGCGCCCAGCCCACGACCACGCGCCGACGGCCGGGTCGCCACCCCGGACAGAAACCCGATCTCCGGCGTCGACCAGGCCTCCGCCGCCACCGTCAACAGCTCACCACCGGCACCCCGGACACCCGCCCAGCGCCGTACGGCCGGGTCACCCGGCCAGGCGTACGACTCCGGGTACGCCTCGGTGATCAACGCGGTGATCTCGGCCCCGTCCGCCTCCGCCAGCCACTGCCCGAGCATCGGCCGGCTGGTCCGGCGCGTCGTCTCCATCCAGGCGAACCGGGCACTCATCTCCAGCTCCGGCACCCGCGCCACCACCTCGGTCACCAGCTCCTCGGTCCCGAACGGCCGGAACGACTCACCCGTCTCGGCCAGCACCGCCCGCAGCAGAACCGCCACCGCGTCCGGCTCACCGTTCATCACCAGCCGATCCCAGTGCGCCAGGCCCGCACAGGCCACCACCGTGGCGCCCGGCCGGTCCCAGCGCCGCGCGCCGGGCGCGCGCGCCGCCCAGCGGATCAACGAATCAGCACTCTCGATCATGGCCGTCATGCTGCCATTGACCGGATCTGCCATCCTCGGACCGGTGCCGCAGCGTCCCGTACTCACCCGCCTCCGGTCCCTGTTCACCGTCCGGCGCCTGCTCACCGTGAGCGCGCTCGGCGCGGCCGTCGCGGTCGGCGTCGCCGTCGGCTGCTCCCAGTGGGTCCGATCGTCGGCCGACGGTCACATCTACGACGCCGCCACGGTGCCGTCCGCGCCCGTCGCCATCGTCCTCGGCGCGCAGGTCGACCCCAACGGTCAGCCGTCGGCGTTCCTGGCCGCCCGGCTGGAGATCGCCCGGCAGCTGCTGGCAGCCGGCAAGGTGAAGGCGATCCTGGTCTCCGGAGATCACGGCCGATGGACCTACGACGAGCCCGGCGCGATGCGGAACTGGCTGGTCGCCAACGGGGTCCCGGCCGATCGGGTGGCCCTCGACCACGCCGGATTCGACACCTACGACACGTGCGTGCGAGCCAACAAGATCTTCGGCGTACGCCAGGCGATCGTCGTCACCCAGGACTTCCACCTGCCCCGGGCCGTCACCCTCTGCCGCGAGCAGGGCATCGAGGCCAGCGGTGTCGGGGACTCCACGGTGCGCTCCTTCAAGGATCTGTGGCTGCGCGGTGAGGTCCGTGAGTACGGTGCCGCGGTCAAGGCCGCCGCCGACGTCCTGACCGCCCGCGACCCGGTGTTCCTGGGCCGCTACGAGACGACCGTCGACGCCGCCGTCAGCCGGGGCTGACCTCCCTCACCATCCGCTTTACCCTTCCGTAGTTTCGTACCTTTTCACCCTTTGTTCGATCTTCACCCCATTCTTCGCTCCCCAGGGTGCCCGCTCCCCACCGCACTCTCAGCTCATCACCCGCTTCCAGCTCCTCACTGCACCTCTCACCCACCCCAGCTCCTCACGGCACTTCTCACCCACCCCAGCTCCTCACGGCACTCCTCACCCACTCCCCGTTCCCCGCCGCACTCCTTACCTACTTCCCGCTCTTCGCCCGATCCCCGCTCCCGCCGCGCTCCTCACCGCATTCCTCAGCCCGCGGCGATTTGCCCGGAACGGCCTCGCATGATCAGGACATCGGTGCCGCCGGTGACCTTGCCGGCATGCCAGATGTGCCGGTGCGGGCCGACCGTGACGAATCCGAGCCGCCGGTAGAGGCGGATCGCCCCGGCATTGCCCACCTCGACCTCCAGAGTGATCTCGGCGAACCCCCGCCCGGCGGCCCGCCCCGCGCACGATCGGATCAGCGCGGTCCCGGCACCCCGGCCCCGCAGTTCCGGCCGGACCTCCAGGGCGTACAACAATGGCCGATTCGGATCATCACAGCCGCCGCTCCACCGGAGGCTGGCCACACCCGCCACCGCGCATCCGGCCCCGACCGCGCACTCGGCCCCGACCGCGGACCCGGCCCTGACCGCGCACTCGGTCCCGACCGCGGACCCGGACCATGACTCAGACCGGGCCCCGGACCCGGACCCGCACCCGAGTCCGGCCCCGGACCCGGACTCGGCCACCAGCAGGGCCTCGTCACCCGCCGCCGACGAGGCCAGCCGTCTGTCGAACCGGTCCGGGTGCGGCCAGAAGTCCAGCACCGCACCCCGGTCCGCCGCGGTCGCGTCCCGGATCAGGAATCCGCCGAGACCACCCATGCCGGTCAGAGGAGGTCCGCGGCCAGGCCCACCCGCAGGTAGGCGTCCGCCCAGGCCTCGGCGGTCTCCCGGCCCGGATCAGGGCTGAGCCGGGCGGACAGCTCACCGAGCGCCGCGGCGACCCGGTGCAGGCCGGTCCGTGCCAGCCCGGCCCGGGCCCGGTCCAGCCGGTCGGGATAGGAGGGCGGCAGATGCGCGAGCCCACTGTGCGCCGCCTCGGCCAGCACCTCCCGCGCCATCGCCACCGCCGCCACCAGCATCTCCGTCACCGGATCCACATCCACGACGTCAGCCACGGCCAGCACCTCGGCCGGCCCGCCCGCTACCCGCGCCGCCGCTTCCGCCGTCTGTCCCTCCCCCGCCGTCCCGCCCGTCACCCGCGCCGCCGCCTCCGCCGGCTGCCCCTCCCCCGCCGGCCCGCCCGTCGCCTCCGCCGACTGCTCCTCCCCCGGCGGCCCGCCCGCTACCTCTGCCGCCTGCTCCCCCACCGCCGGCCTCTCCACGGACCCCTCCGCAACTTCCGCAGCAGGCCCCGCAACCGCCGGGCCCTCCACCGCCGGGTCCGCTCCCCATGGGGCGAAGTCCTGCCCGGTGGGGAGAACGCCGTCCGGGAAGTCGGAGGGCGCGGCCAGGTCCGGAACCACCGGCGGGCCGTCGGCGGCGATCGCATACGGGTCGATCACCAGTGCGCCACCGCTGCGGTGCACGCTGCCGGCCACGTACCGCGGTGTGCCCCGGATCCCGGTCAGGGCCGCGGCGACCGCGTCCAGCCGGGCCGGTGCCACCGTCGCGTGGGTGGCCACCACCGTCGCCGTGGTCCCGGAACGATCGCGGATCTCCACGGTCAGCCGCTGGGCGCCCGGCGCGTAGTGGACCTCGCCCACCGCGGCGACCGCCAGCACCCGCACCAGGTCGGCGCGGACCCGGGCGCGGACCGGCCGGGGTGGCATGGCGTCGAGTTCGGCGGCCAGCCGGGCGTAGTCGTGCACCAGCAGACCGGGTGGCAGATGCTCCCAGGCACCGGTGGAGGCGGTCACCGTGGACTTGGCGATCCGGCTGGCGGTCAGGCGTACCGAACGGCTGGCGCTGCGGGCCGCGGACTCGGTGACCAGGGTTCCGGAGGCCACCGCGGCGATCGTGGCGCCGGCCAGCCGCCGCCGGGACAGGGCCGGGCCGTCCTCGTCGGCGGTCCACTGCCGGTGCGACACCAGGACCACACCGCTGGCCGCCTGACCGTGGAAGATCTCGACCCGCCGCTCGTCGTCGACGGCGGTGACCCGGGCGCCGAGCCCGTCCAGGCGGACCCGCCGCAGCGGGGTCTCGGCCGCCTCCTCGGAGCCGAGCACCCGGGCCCGCGCCGCCGCGCCGCCGTCCACGGTGACCGCGCGGTGCCTGGCGAACAGCTCGGCGATCAGGTCGGCGAGCTGGTCCGGCGAGTAGCGGGCGCCGCGGTCCCGGTAGGCGGTGAGCTGCCCGGCGAGTTCGGTGACGGCGTCCAGCGGCCAGCGCAGGCCACTCTTCTCCAGGGCGGCGATCTGGCCGGTGGCCATCGCGGCGAGTCCGGCGCCGGCGTGCACGGCGCCGGCCCGCAGCACCTCGGCGGCGAACTCCACCACCGTCTCCAGCCCTGATCCGGAGACCTTGCCGGCCGCCCGCGAACCGCCCACGTCGACCACGCAGTCACCGGTGCCCGGCTGCTGTTCGTCAGCGGCCCGGAACGCCCACACGGCCAGTGCGATCACATCGTCGCGCGCCCCGGCCTTGGCGTCGGTGTGCACATAACCGAGATCATGGGGTACGAGGAACCGAACGGTCGCCGCCGGCAACTCCACCACCGGCACCGCCCCGCGCCGGATCCGCGCGCTGTACCCGCCTCGTTCGGCCCGCCGCGCCGCGTCCACCAGTCGCGCCCCGATCCGGGCGACCAGCTCCTCGTCGGTGAAGACGCCCGGTGACCACGGCTCCGGCCCACGCCGCGCGGCCTCACCCACCGCAGCCCCGCCGACCACGGCACCGGCCGGCATAGACCCGGCCGGCATAGACCCGCCCGGCGAGGACCCGGCCGGTACGGACCCGTCGGGCCCGGCGCCGTTCCCCGGCACCGAGCCGGCCGGCGGGGGAACCGCTTCCGCGTCGGCCGACCGGGGCTCCGCGCCGGCCCGCTGGTAGGCGAGGACCAGCCCGATCAGGTGGCGGCACACCCCGGACGCCCCGCACGAACAACTGCCCCGGTCCAGGCCGCCGGCCGGCAGCTCGGTGCGGACCCCGTCGCCCCACCCCGCGATGATCACCGGGCCGTCCGCGGACAGCTCCGGCGGCTCCCGGTCGACCTCCCGGGAGGCACGTTTCACCAGGCCACGGTTGGCGAGAGCGGCGAGGGCACCGTCGTCCAGCGCGAGCAGATCCGCGCGGACCGGCAGCGGCGTGACGGTGCTCACCGGCCCACCTTCTCGGCGACGAAGGCGGCCAGCTCACCGGGAGTCATCGCACCGACCCAGGCGCCGACGTCGGCCAGCCGCTGCGCGCAGGCCCGGTCGTACGCCGGATCCGCCTGCTCGTCGAGAGCCGCCAGACCGAGAACGATCGTCCCCTGCTCGACCAGTTCACGAACCGCCCGCACCAGTGTCGCCTCCGATCCGCCCTCGTAGAAGTCACTGACCACCGCCACGATCGTGCGCCTCGGCTGCTCGACCAGCTGGGCCGCGTACCGGACGGCGCGGCCGATGTCGGTCCCCCCGCCCAGCTGGGTCTTCATCAGCAACTCGACGGGATCGCTGACGTCCGAGGTGAGGTCGACGACGTCGGTGTCGAAGGCGATCAGGTGGGTACGCACCCCGGGCAGCCCCCACAGGCAGGCCGCCGTGACCGCCGAGTGGATCACCGAGTCGAGCATCGAGCCGGACTGGTCCACCAGCAGGATCACCTGCCACTGGCTGAGTTGCCGCCGGGTCCGGGACGCGAAGTGCGGCGTCTCCACGTAGATCCGTCGTTCCTCCGGCCGGTAGTTGCCGAGGTTCGCCCGGATCGTGCGCCGCGCGTCGAAATCCCGTGCCTGCTTGAACCGGCTGGCCCGCCGCGACCGGGCGCCGGAGAAGCTCTGCCGCACCTCGGTGGCGAGCCGTTCCATCAGCTCCCGCACCACCTGCTCGACGATCCGCCGGGCCAGCCGCAGCACCTCGGGATTCATCAGATGCTTGGTACGGAGTACGGCCCGCAGCAGCGACGGGTTCGGCTCGATCCGTTCCAGCACATTCGGATCGGTGACGATGTCGTCGATCTCGTACCGTTCGACGGCGTCGCGCTGCAGCCGTTCGACGGTCTCCTTGGGGAACAGCCGGGTGATGTCGTCCAGCCAGTCCACCGTGGTGATCTGGGACGGACCGGATCCGCCGTGACGTTGCCGGATGTCCCGCCGGCCCAGCTCGCCCTCGCGCCCGTAGAGCCAGTCCAGGGCCGCGTCCCGGGCCGCCGCGTCACCGCTGAGCCCACCGAGACTGCCCGCGGCGGGTTCGCCCAGCACCAGCCGCCATCGCTCCAGCCCGGCGTCGGTCATGCCGTCTCCCCCGTAGTCCCCAGCCCGTCCCGGGCCACTGTCTCCCCGGTCCCGGTCCCGGTCGCCGTTACCGGGCCGGACCGCACGGCCGGCTCTTTCACCGCGATCAGTCCGGCTCGGATCAGGCGCCGCTCGATCGTCTCGTCCAGGGCCATGCCGGCCGCCACCGTCCGCGGATCGACGGTGGCCCGCAGCAGATCCCGCCCGGATCCGGCCAGTCCGCGCCGGGCCAGCAGCCGGTCGCCGATGGTCTCCCGCTCCCGGGGTGGGAAGTACTCGAAGGCCTGCCGCAGGGCCGGCAGCGCGACCAGGAAGTCGTCCGCGCCCATCCCGCTGATCAGGTCGTCGAGCAGGACGAGGACCCCGTCCCCGGCCAGCACCGGCTCGCGCGCCACCCCGAAGAGCCCGGCCAGCCAGTCCCCCGCGGTCCCGGCCGCGAACGCGCCTCGAACCGCCTGCTCCGGTTCCGGGAAGAGCCGCACGGTGTCGTTCTCCGGAGGAGCGCCGGCACCGGTGGCGAGGAGGGTGCGGCCCAGACCGTAGAAGGCGCCCCGCAGGTCCGGTGGGGCGGCCCGGTCGGCGGCGATACGGCCGGCGACCTCGATCGCCGTGGTCCGGTCGACGCCCGTCGACGACGCGTGCAGTACCGCGTCGCGGACCGCCACGACCGCCGCGATGCGGGGTTTGTCGGCCGGTGCCCCGGCCGCGTGCCAGCCCTCGGCCAGCCAGAGGATGCGCCGGCCGGCCGCGGCGACCACCGCGCCCAGGGTGTCGCTGCCGGCCGTGCCGAGGAGGCGGTCGTGCCGCCACAGGGCGAGGGTGACGGCCAGGACCCGGCCCAGTTCGGCCAGGTCACCGGCCGCGGCGACACCGCGTTCGAGCAGGCCGGGCACGTCGGCGCCGAGGTCGTTGACACCGCTCAGGGCGGCGTCGAAGAGCGCGTCGGCGAGCCCGCCGAGCTGTCCGGCCGACTCGGCGACCCGCTGGGTGATCCGGGCGGCGGTGGCGGCCTCCAGGGTGGGGCCGTAGCCGCCGGCCTCGATCAGCGCGGCCAGCCGGTGCTCGTGGCGGCTGAGCGTCCAGTGTTCCCGCGGCACCGGGTCGATGCCGGTGGCCGGGCCGGCGTCACGCCGGAAGCCGGGCACCTCGAGGATCCGCAGCCGGTGCAGGATCCGGCTGACGGTACGCCCGTCCGGATCGGTGAGGTCGACGGCGCGTTCGCCGGGCTGGTCCAGCCGGTGCCGTTCCAGGTCGGCGGTGGCGGCGTGCACCAGTGGTGGCAGTGGGGTGTCCGGGTGCAGGCGGCCGACCCGGTCCCCGCTCAGGGCGGCGGTCATCTCCAGCACCGCCGGATGCTGCCCGGCGCCGACGGTGCCGCGCACGGCCCACGGCAGCGGGACGTCGAGCGCCTCGTTGACCAGTGCGGACGCCAGCCCGTCGAGCACGTCGACCCGGGCCGGGCAGTCGTGGCCGCGGAGCCGGGCGAGCGCCTCGGCACCGGCCCGCGCGGCGATCAGGTCGGCGGTGGAGACCGGCTGTCCCCGTTTCCGCAGCCGCGCGGCCACCGCGGTGACCAGGTAGCGGGCGGCCTCTTCCGGCCCGCTCTCCCAGAGCCGCTGGTAGTACTCCGGTGACGGCATCCCGGACTGGTAGCCGCCGAAGGCGTCCAGCCGCCGGAACGAGTAGGGCACCAGGTAGCTGCCGGCGGTGGCGCCGTCCGGTGGCGCCGGGATCTCCGGCCAGACGACGGCGGAGGAAGAGCCCGCAGCCGCGGGAACTGGAGGTGACAGGGCCGGCGGTGAGGAGGCCAGGCGGAGGAGCGCGGGCTGATGGAAACCACCGACGACCGCGACCACCGGGCGGTCCCCGGCGCCGGCACGGGCGGCCCGGATCCACTCCGCCATGTACGCCTCACGAGCGGTGTCCGACGCCCCCGCCGCCGTCTCGCCGCGGATGCCCTCGAAGTAGGTGGCCAGGCGGTCGGCGAGCCCGTCGGCCGGGCCCATCTCGACGACGTGATCCCAGAGGGCGTCGCTGTTGTCGACCCCGAACTCGGCGCAGAGCCGTTCGACGGCCTCGGCGTAGCGCAGTTCGGCGTCGGCATACCGGTTGTCACGGTCGGCGAACGCCTCGTGCCAGGCCGGCAGGTCGATGAAGCGCAGTTCGGCCCCGGCGGCCCGGCCGGCCCGCAGCGCCTCCCACTCGGGCGAATACTCGCAGAACGGCGCCCACGAGCCGTGCCGCCGGCGCTCGTCCAGATAGCTGGTGAAGACCGCCACCGGCAGATCGTGCCCGAGCAGCAGCTCGCCGATCCGCGCGTTCATGTCGGCGGGGCCTTCGATCAGCACGTACGCCGGCTGGAGCGCGGCGATCGTGGCACCGACCAGCCGGGCGCAGGCGGGGCTGTGGTGCCGGACCCCGATGACGGTGAGGTTCATCCGCCGGGCAGTTCCCGGCGGGCCTCGCGCAGCTCACGCCACTGCGGGCCGGATCGCCACGAGGTGTGCTGCTCCAGGTAGCGGCGTAGTTTCGCCAGGTCCTCCGGGTTGTCCTTGGCGGCCGTGCCGGCCAGGCAGGAGACCAGGTCGGCGGTGGTGCCGGCGGTGCCGTTGAGGAACCAGCCGCGCAGCCCGACGGCGTGCGCGACGGACACCGCCTCGGCGGTGCTCATCACCGCGGACAGCCGCTCCATCTCGTCGCCGCGGCCGGTCCGCCCGGTGCGCAGCTCACGGAACGCGGTGACCAGCACCTCCAGCACGTCCCGGCGGGGTGGCGCGGTGACCCCGGAGCGCCGCAGCAGGGCGCTCGCCTCGGCTTCGACCAGGGCCAGCTCGGTGTCGAAGTCGCCGATCGGGAAGACCGTCTCGAAGTTGAAGCGCCGTTTCAGGGCCGAGCTCATGTCATTGACACCGCGGTCCCGGGTGTTCGCGGTGGCGATGATGTTGAAGCCTTCCCGGGCGAACACCATGCCCCCGTCACCGGGCAGCTCGGGCACCGCCAGCACCCGGTCGGAGAGGGGGGAGAGCAGGCAGTCCTGCACTTCGAGGGGGCAGCGGGTGATCTCCTCGAACCGGACCACCTTGCCCTGGGCCATGCCGTGCAGCAGCGGCGCCGGGACCAGGGACCGCTCGGTGGGGCCCTCGGAGACCAGCAGGGCGTAGTTCCACGAATACTTGATCTGGTCCTCGGTGGTGGCCGCGCCGCCCTGGATGGTGAGCGTCGAGTCGCCGCTGACCGCCGCCGCGAGCAGCTCGGACAGCAGCGACTTGGCGGTGCCGGGCTCGCCGACCAGCAGCAGGCCCCGGCTGGTGGCCAGGCTGACCAGGGCCCGGTCGATGAGCGAGGGGTCGCCGACGAACTTGCGGGTGACGCCGAGCTTGTCGTCGCCGACCACGAAGGCGCGGGCGGCCCGCAGGCTGAGCGCCCAGCCGGGCGGGGTGGGCGCGTCGTCGGCGGCCCGGAGGCGGGCCAGCTCATCGGCGTAGCGCACCTCGGCGGGCGGGCGCTGGACGTGCGGGGCCGGGCCGCCGGAGACGGAGGAGGCGGGGGACAGGCTCACGGAAGCACCTCGGATAGTTCGCGCAGCGCCTCGGCCGCGGTGATCGGATCGAGTTCACTGACCGGGCCGGCCTGGTGCCGGCTGCCGGCCGGGGCCACATGCAGGGACTGGATGGTCTGGTCGCCGAGCACGTCGACGGCGCCGACGGCGATCCCCGGGGAGATCTCGGCGATCAGGACCCGGCCGCCGGGCACCGGGCGCTCGAACCAGTTCTGGACACCGGCGTCCTGGGGACGGCCGCGCCGCCAGCCGCGCCGTTCCAGCCCGAGCAGGGTGGTGCTCGGCACGGTCCGGCCGACGAAACCGGCGGCGCGCTCCGGCGTGAGCGGCTCGGTGCTCCGGGCGAGCTGGTCGAACGGCTGGAGGATCTCGTAGTCGGCGAAGAGCTCGGACCAGGTGGCCAGCTCGTCACCGAGATGCAGCGGATGACCGATCCCGATCACCGCGTCGCCGGGCAGGACGACGGTCTCGTCGGTGGCGTCGGCGAGGGTGCCGTCCTCGGCCAGGCGCAGGCCACCGGCCGGCTGCCCGTTGTCGTCGAAGCGCACCCAGACGAGCCGCCGGACCAGGTGCCGCAGCAGCGGGTGGCCGGCCAGGAACCGCTGGAAGTCGGCACCGCTCCAGCGTCGCTGACCGGCCATCGCCCGCTCCAGCCGGCGCACCTGGTCGGCGGCGATGACCCGGACGTCCTTCTTCAGGGCGGTGAACCGCTGGTAGGCCTCCGGGGCGAGGACCGGGTCATCGGCCGAACCCGGTTTGGGAAGATTCTTGAGTCTCCTGCCGGCGGCATCGGTGACGTAGGGCTTGAGCTGCTCGTCGAAACCGACGGTGAAGGATCGCCGCCCGTAGTCCAGGGTGAGGCTGCCGGTCTCACCGAGGCCCAGGTCGGGCACCAGGCGGTCGGCCAGCTCCTCACCGGTCAGGCCGAGCCCGGCGGCGATCTCGGCGATCTTCTCCCCGGCCCGCTCCTTGAGGCCCTTGAACTTGACCTTCTCCGCGATGCCGTGCAGATACATCAGGGCGACGTCGGTGCCGATCGCGGCGAACACGTCGAGCCCGGCCACCGCGCGGGCGTGCCCGCCCGCGCCGGGCCAGGCGCGGATCACCGGAGCCAGCCGCCGGACCGTCTCGTCGTCACCGAGCAGGCCGAGGGCGTCCAGCGGCCAGCTCGCCTTGGCCGGGTGGCCGGCCTCCCGCCACTCGGTGAACAGCGCCCAGGCGAACTCGGCCAGATCGGCCGGCTCGCACTCGGCGATGACCGGTGGCAGGCCGGCGTAGACGCCGTCGAGGCGGGACAGGGCGAGGATGGTCAGCAGGTGCCGGACCGCGCCGGCCGGCAGTGCGCCGCGGCCGCCGGTGAGCCGGACCGGGGGCAGCACCGCCGGGTTCGCCCAGTCCGGCACCACCGGCATCGTCCTGGGCAGCACCGTCACCGGGTCGACGGCCAGGATCTCGTCGACCGCCGCGAGGGCGTCCGGCCCATACCCCTCGGCGGCGGCCCGCACCGTGTCGCGGGGCAGGGTGCGCAGCGCGGTCTCCGCCTCGGTGCGGGCGGTGCCCGCCTTGCCGGCCGCGACCGGCACCAGGGCCCTGGCCGCGGTGGTGGGATGCCTGGCGAACCAGGCCGCGGCGACCGACCGGACCGCCCGTGATCTGGTCAGCCACCCGGCCATCAGCCGCGCGACCTCGGTGGTGGCGGCCGGCAGCAGCACCGGCGCCCCGGCGACCGGGTTGCGACGGGCCGACTCCACCAGCGCCGGGACCGCGTCGGCCTGGTAGCGGGCGAGCAGCTCGGGGCCCCAGTCGTCGAGGTAGTAGGTCCACTCGGGCCGCCAGGACGCCACCAGGGGCCGGGTCATCTCGTCCGGGCCCACCAGGAAGAAGAACGTCTCGTCCCACGGGTCGGCCCGGTCGGTGCCGAAGTCGGCCACCACCCGGGCCCAATCCCGCAGGCCGCCGTGCCGGGCGGCGAACGAGCCGTCGCCCCAGCTCTCCCGCTCCCCCGGCGCCCAGTCCACCCGGGGCGGGTCGTCGCAGGTCAGGCCGGTGACGACCCGGGGCTTGCGCTCGACCGGGGTGAGCCAGGGCGGGTCGGCCAGGATCGGCGGCAGGTCGGACGGATCGGCCACGTCGGCGTCGGCGGCGGCCAGCAGCGTGTGGGCGGCGTCGAACCGCTCCGCCGCCACCCCGGTCAGCAGCGGCCGGACCTCATCGGCCAGATCGCGGTGGTTGGCCAGGTGGTTGCGCAGCAGCCGGTCGCCGGCCGGCGACTCGGCGAGCAGGCGCAGGGCGAGCGCCGGATGGCGGGTGGACGCGTCGGCCACGGCGGCCGTCACGTCCGGCTGACCGAGCCGGCCGAGCAGGGCGGTGAACGCGTCGTCACCGCCGATCGCGGCAAGCATGCCGAGCAGCCGCTGCCGGGACTGGGCGTCGGTGGCCGCCGAATCGGTCCACCCGGCCAGCACCGGGGTGGCGGCCGGGCCGAGGGTGGCGGTGAAGGTGTAGAGGACCTCCGGCCAGTTCATCACCGCCCAGTGATCGAGCCGCTCGGTGAGGCGGGACGCGAGGGCCCCGTCGGCGACGACGGTGAGCATCAGCGTGCGCAGCCCGTCGCGGCCGGGCCGGGCCAGCAGCGCCTCGGCGATGTCGTCCGCCCACGCCGTCTCGTCGGGGACCATGATCGAGGTGATCACCCGGGGCAGCAGCGCGGCACCGCGCACCGCGCCGAGGGCGGCCACCACCGCGGCATACTCCCCCGGGGCGGCGGCCACCACGGCCCGGCGCAGGCGGAACGCCATCCGGACGTCCACCGTCGTGTCGTAGTCGTCGGCGTCCCGGTCCGGCACGGCCCGGGTGATCTGCCGGCCGGGCTCGTAGGACCTGAGGAAGAGCCCGGAGGTCTCGGTGACCGCGGCGGCGGCGAAGGGCAGACCGTGCCGGGAGCGCCACAGCTCGGTGAATGCGGCCAGCTCCTCCCGCCGGGCCCACTGCAGCACGTTGGCCACCGCCTGGGCGACGACCGCGGCGCCGAGCGGTGTCGCGCCGGAACCGCCGGACAGATAAGCGTGCCCCGCCTCGGACAGGTCGCCGGGGGTGCGCGGGTTGCCGAGCGAGGCGCGCACGTCACCGTCGAACGCGGTCAGCATCTCCTCGGCGGCCGTCACGTCAGCGGCCCTGACCCGCGGGAACGGCGGCGCCCCGGCACGACGGGGCAGCACGAACCGTTTCCATCCGGACGGAACGACGAAAGACACGGCTCACTCTCCCAGGGATCGTTCCATCGGTCGGCAGAACCATAGCGACCCCCTCCGACAAAATCCCGGCCCGGACGTACGGACATCGACAGTCATGGACTTCCCGCCCGGGATGGGTCAGAGTGGGGGCATCGGCGCGGGCCGTGCAGGCGGCCGGCCCGCGCCGATGCTTGCGCGACCATCGCGTTCGTGACAGCCTTCCGGGGCCGGTCGTGCGACAGCGCACGATCCCCGAATTCTCGAAAGAGTGACGCCTGTGATCCCGGCCCGGCCCTCCAGCCGCCGCTGAGCCGCATCCCGCCCGCGGCGGCCCTCTCGTAGGCAACCGTTCATCTGGCGAAAAGGCTTCACCCATCATGGATCTGCGCATCCAGCGCTCCGTCGTGTCCAACCTCCGCTCCCGGCCCCGGGTCATCGAGACCGGCCCGTTCGTGGCCGGGCTCGACCCGGAGACCGAGAGCCCCTACATCAACTACGCCTCCCCGGTCCCCGGGCTGCCGATCACCGAGGCGGACGTCACCGGTCTGGTCGCGGCCTTCACCGGGGCCGGCCGCAAACCCCGCCTCGAGTACGTCACCAGCTGCTCGCCGGAGTTGGAGGCGCTGCTGCTCGGCGCCGGATTCACCGTCGAGGAACGCAACCAGTACCTGATCTGCTCCCCGTCGACGTTGCTCGCCCCGCCCGTACCGCAAGGTCTGGTCCTGCTGGAACCGGAGACGGACGGTGACCGGGCCGGCATCGTGGCCGCGCAGAACGAGGCCTTCGGTGACTTCGCCGACGATCCGTCGCCGGCCGCGATCGCCCGGTTGCGCCGGTGCCAGGAGCGCGGTGGCGTGGTCCTGGGCGCCCGCACCGCCGACGGTGTCTGGGCCGGTGGCGGGCAGGCCACTCCCCCGGACGACGGGCTGAGCGAGGTGGCCGGGATCGCGGTGCGGGAGAAGTTCCGGCGGCGTGGGCTCGGCGCCGCGATCAGCTCCGGCATCGCTCGCCGCCTCTTCGACCGGGGTGCCGGTTTCGCCTGGCTGGAGGCCTCCGGCGACGACTCGTGGCGGGTCTACGAACGGATCGGCTTCGTGCCGTCCGGCCATCGCCTCTACATGTCCCGGAGCTGACCGGGCACTCCGGAGCTGACCGAACAGCCCGGAACCGACGGAACAACCCGGAACCGACCGAACAGCCCGGAACCGACCGAACAACCCGGAACCGACCGAACAACCCGGAACTGGCTGAAGGCCCCGGGCCTGACCGAACGTTCCGGAGACGTCCGACGGGTGCGCCACAGACCGTGGCGCACCCGCATCGGCTGGTTCCGATCGGCTCGGGCCTGCCTAGACTTCACTGATGCGGCAGGTCTACGCCCATCAGGCGACACTCGTCCTCACGCCGGGAACCGATCCGGGCGCGCCCGGCGCCGCGATCACCGCCGCGCTCCGCGGTCACCGGGAGCACGGGCCGCCGTGCCCGCCGGCGCCGCACCACACCAGCGTGGAGCGCACGGCCACCGGGAACGAGAGCGAGTCGCGGTTACGGATCCTGTTCGCGGCCGAGCCCGGCCGGGTCGAGGAGATCCGTGGCCTCATCGACAACGCTCTGGCCGGTGGGCCCTGGCAGCTGACCGGTTCCGGGTGCGCCCGCATCGAGCCGGCCGACCGCCCGCACGGCCGGCTGCTGCTCCGCGCCGCCCGAACCGCTCCGGTGCGGAAGTCACCGGCGAAAGCGGAAAGTGTCGTACCCCCGGTCTAGCTTTCCGGGCATGTCAGCCAACCGCCTCGTGCCCCTTGACCTCAGCGACGATCCGACCGATGGCGGCTGGCTGCCGTCCCAGGATCTGCTGTGGATCAGCGCGGGTCCGCCCCGGCCGGGCTGGTGGGCGGCGTTGCGGGCGCGGCACCCCGGGACCGGGTGGTGGCCGCTGCTGCTGGGCGGCCTGTCCGCCGGTGACCCGGAGCGCCCCTGGATCGAGGCGGGTGATCTCCGGCCGGAGCAGATCCGCAGCCGTCCCGGGGATCACTACCCGGGCGTCCTCCTGGGCCGCTGGTGGGCCTCGGCCGGCGGCTCGGAGGGCTGGTCGGGGCTGGCCCGTCGCGGTGAGTCCGGCACCGATCCGGACGAGCACGCCGCCGCGACGGCCGATCTGCTGCTGGCGGAGGGTGTGCTGGTCGCGCCCCGGCTGGGTCTGGTGCGGTCGGCCCGGGGCGCCGACACCCTGACCGACGCCGCGTGGACCGGCCCGACCAACCACGAGGGTGACACCGCCCGGATCTCCTGTGTGGTGCGTAACTGGGAGGAGCGGTTCGGGGCCCGGGTGGTGGGTGTCGGCTTCGACACCCTGCACCTGAGTGTCGCCGCCCCGCCGACTGGTTTCGATCACGCCCGGGAGGTGGCCGCCGAGCACCTGGCCTTCTGCCCGGACAACGTCTGGCAGGGTTGCGGTTCGCTGGACGACTACGCGGAGAGCCTGGTCGGCACGCCGACCTGGTCGTTCTGGTGGGACTGATCCGGTGGACAGCGGTGGGAGGCACCGGCCGGTGGATGACAGCGGCGCCAGCCGGGTGGCCGGCGATGGGGCCGCGCCGGTGGAGGAGACGCCGAAGGCCGGGCCCGCTACCGGCCCGGCCTTCGGCGGGGCGCCTACGCGCCGCGGAGGGTGGCTCCGAAGCGGGCGGCGGTCACGGCGACCGCGGCGTCGCGGGCCGTGATCGTCTCCTCCGAGGTGAGGGTGCGGTCGGAGGCGCGGAAGGTCAGCTTGTAGGCCAGCGACCGCTTGCCCTCGCCCAGCTGCGCCGACTCGTAGACGTCGAACAGCGCCACCGACTCCAGCAGGTCACCGGCACCCTCGGCGAGGGCGGCCTGGACCTCGGCGGCCGGGACCGTGTCGTCCAGGATCAGGGCGACGTCGAGCAGCGCCGGCGGGAAGGTGGAGATCTTCGGGGCCTCGACGACCGGGGCGTCCGGCAGGGCGTCCAGGTCGATCTCCGCCGCCGAGGTGCGCTTCGGCAGTTCCAGCGTGGCCAGCACGGCCGGGTGCAGCTCACCGGCGTGGCCGACGACCTCCCCGTCGACCAGGACGGCCGCGCACCGGCCGGGGTGCCACGGTGCGCGTTCCGCCGCCCGTACCGAGATCCGGTCCTCGGCGACGCCCGCCGCGGAGATCGCGACGCGCGCCGCCTCGATGGCGTCCGCCCAGCTCGCGGCCCGTCCCGCGCCCCACCAGCCGGCCGGTTCGATGTCGCCGGCCAGGACCACGGCCAGGTGCCACGGCTGTTCCGGGACGATCGCGTTGACGGCCGCCCATTCGGCGTTGGTCGGCCGGCGGTCCACCCCGAGCACCGGCGGGGCAGTCGAGGTCAGGTGCGGCAGGAAAACCGTGCCCGCCTCGAAGAGCGCCACGTCCCGGCGGCCCCGGCCGATGTTGCGCTTGAGGGTGCCGAGCAGCGGGCCGAGGAGTGTGGTGCGCAGCAGCGGCTCCTCCTCGGACAGCGGGTTGGTCAGGCGGACGGCGCTGCGCCGGGGGTCCTCCGGCGGCAGGCCGAGGGCGTCGGCGGTGCCGGGCGCGACGAACGGGTACGACAGGACTTCGACGTAACCGTTCTCGGCGAGCGCGCGGCCGACCGACCGGCGCCGCTTCTGCGCGGGGGTGAGCCCACGGCTGGCTCCGGCGGGCGGCAGCACGCTGGGGATCTCGTTGTATCCGCCGAGCCGTGCCACCTCCTCGATCAGGTCGATCGGGGCGGCCAGGTCGGGACGCCAGGTCGGCGGCACGACGCTGAGCACCTCGTCGCCGGTGACCTGGCAGCCGATCTTCACCAGGAACGCCGTGATCTGTTCCGGGGTGTACGGCAGCCCGATGATCCGGGCCGGCGCGGAGGCGGGCAGGGTCAGCGCGACCGGTGCGGCCACGTTGTCGATGTCCAGCACCCGCTCGTCGACGGTTCCGCCGGCGTGCCCGGTCAGGATGTCGACGGCCTTCTGCAGGGCGGCGAGCGGCAGTGCCGGGTCGACACCCCGCTCCCAGCGCTTGGCGGCCTCGGAGAACAGCTTGTGCCGGCGGGCGGTGCGGCCGACCATCACCGGGTCCCAGTGGGCGGCTTCGAGGAGCACGTCGACGGTGCCCTCCTGCCACTCGCTGGTCTCGCCGCCCATCACCGCGGCCAGCGAGATCGGCCCGGTCTCGTCGCAGATCACCATGTCCTCGGCGTCGAGCGCGCGGGCGACACCGTCCAGGGTGGTCAGTTTCTCCCCGGCCCGGGCCCGCCGCACGACCAGCCCGCCGTGCAGGCGGTTCAGGTCGAAGACGTGCATCGGCTGGCCGAATTCGAGCATCAGGTAGTTGGTGATGTCGACGGGCAGCGAGATGGCCCGGATGCCGGCCTGGATCAGCCGGCGCTGCATCCACTCGGGCGCCTGCGCGGCCGGGTCGATGCCGCGCACGACGCGGGCGGCGAACCGGTCACAGCCCACGACGTCGTCGATGGTCACCGGGTGCGGGGCGTCCGTGGTGGCTCCCGGCGCGGCGATCGAGGCGGGGTCCGTGAAGGGCACGCCGAAGTACGTGGCGAGCTCCCGGGCGATGCCGCGCACGCTCATCTCGTACCCGCGGTCCGGGGTGATCTCGACCTCGATCAGCACCTCGTCCAGGCCGACGACCGGGCGCGCGTCCACGCCGGGCACGGTGGCGTCCGACGGCGGCAGCACGATGATGCCGTCGTGGTCACCGGACAGGCCCAGCTCGGCGGCCGAGCAGATCATGCCGTGCGAGTTCCGGCCGTACGTCTTGCGGGCCCCGATCTTGAATCCGCCGGGCAGCTCGCCACCGGGCAGGATGACCACGACGAGGTCGCCCTCGGCGAAGTTCCGGGCGCCGCAGACGATCTCCTGCGGGGTGCCCCGGCCGACGTCGACGGTGCAGAACCGGATCGGCTTCTTGAAACCGGTCAGCTCCTCGATCGTCAGCACCCGGCCGACGACCAGGTCACCGAGGATCGTGCCGGCCTGGTCGACGATGCCCTCGACCTCCATGCCGAGGTTGGTGAGTGCCGCGTCCAGCTCCGAAGCGCTGATCCCCGCGGGCAGCTCGACGTACTCGCGCAGCCACGACAGTGACGTCTTCATCGCGTCAGGACTCCATTCCGAAGTTCGTGGTGAACCGCACGTCACCCTCGACCATGTCGCGCATGTCGGAGACCCCGTTGCGGAACATCAGGGTCCGCTCGACGCCCATGCCGAAGGCGAAGCCGGAGTAGACGGCCGGATCGATGCCGCAGGCGGTGAGCACCCGCGGGTTGACCATGCCGCAGCCACCCCACTCGACCCAGCGCGGGCCGTCGCGGTGCTCGGCGAACCACACGTCGAACTCGGCGGACGGCTCGGTGAACGGGAAGTAGTGCGGCCGCCAGCGGGTCTTCGCGTCCGGGCCGAACATCGCCTTGGCGAAGTGGTCGAGGGTGCCGCGCAGGTGCGCCATGGTGATGCCCTCGTCGATGACCAGGCCCTCGATCTGGTGGAACACCGGGCTGTGGGTGGCGTCCAGCTCGTCGGTCCGGTAGACCCGGCCGGGGCTGACCACGTAGATCGGCGGCTGCCGGTCCAGCATGGTGCGGACCTGGCCGGGCGACGTGTGGGTGCGCATGACCAGGCCGGGCAGGTCGACGAAGAAGGTGTCCGAGGCGCCGCGGACCGGGTTGTCCGGGCCGATGTTGAGCGCGTCGAAGTTGGCCCACTCCAGCTCCAGCTGGGGGCCGTCGACGATCTCGTAGCCCATGCCCATGAAGATGTCGCCCATGTGCTCCATCAGCGTGGTCAGCGGGTGCCGGGCGCCGCGCGGGCGGCGGGCCCACGGCAGGGTGACGTCGACCCGCTCCTCGACCAGCACCCGGGCGGCGCGGTCGGCCTCCAGCTCGGCCTGGCGGGCGTCGTAGGCGCCCTGCACGGCCTGACGGGCGATGTTGACCCGCTTGCCGGCGTCGGATTTGGCGGCCGGCGGCAGTGAGCCGATCTCCCGCCGGGCCAGCGAGATGGGCGAGCGGTCGCCGAGGTGCGCGGGCTTCAGAGCGGTAAGCGCGTCGAGGTCGGTGGCGGCGGCGAACGCCTTCTCGGCCTCCGCCACGGCGCCTTCGAGAGATTCAGGCGCCAGCAGGACGGCCTGCTTCGGATCGTACGGATCGTTGCGGTAGGACATGGTAGGGCGAACTCCCTCACACCGGATTTGCCATCGGGCCGTCGCTACTGAGTGCACCGAGCGCAGCGAGGGCCGCGAAGTGGCGACAAAGCGAGAACAGTCTACGGAGGCACGGCTGAGCCGCGGCCCGCCGGTCAGGGAGTTGCGCGCAGGAGAGTCAGATCCGGCGCCCGCGACCAGCGGGCCGGATAAACAGAGACCTCTCCGTGTTCACCGGCCCAGCATACTCTCAGCGTTGCGCGCGGGCCGAGGCATATAGACAGACGGCGGCCGCGGCGGCCAGGTTGAGACTCTCGGCTCCGCCGTAGATCGGCACGCGGACCCTGCGGTCGGCGGCCTGCGACAGGCCGGACGGCAGGCCGTGTGCCTCAGATCCGAACAACCATGCGGTACGGGCGGAGAGGTGCCCGCCGTCGAGCAGCGAGTCCACGTCGTCCTCGCCGGTGCCACTGGTGGCGAGGACCTGGAGCCCGTTGTCCTGCAGCAGGTCGACCACGCTCAGCGGAGAGCGGACCACGTCCACGTGGAACAGCGAGCCGGCCGAAGCCCGTACACACTTGCCGTTGTAGGGGTCGACGGCGTCGCCGGCGAAGACGACCGCCCCGGCCCCCGCCGCGTCCGCGGTGCGCAGCACCGTCCCGGCGTTACCCGGATCACGGATCTCGGCCACCACCGCCACCAGCCGCGGTT
The DNA here is from genome assembly GCF_050589265.1 of Actinoplanes sp. G11-F43. NCBI lineage: Bacteria > Bacillati > Actinomycetota > Actinomycetes > Micromonosporales > Micromonosporaceae > Actinoplanes > Actinoplanes sp. G11-F43. The sequence goes on along the minus strand of NZ_JBNZCE010000003.1, from coordinate 326,296 downwards.
CTTTGGCCAGGGCCTCGCCGATCGAGACGTCGTTCTGTTCACAGATCGCGACCAGGCCCTGCGGCTGGACCGTCTCGGCGAGCGCGGCCAGCGCCTCGTCGGTGACCGGCGACACCTCCGGCGCCAGCGCGGCCAGGTCGGCGTTCCGCTCCAGCGCGGACGGGGTGGCGAACAGCTCGATCACCGCGTCGGCGGCCAGGGCCTCGCGGACGGCCTGTGGGCCCTCGGCGAGGAAACGGCCGCTCTGGTCCCGGTCCCGGCGGCGTTGCAGGCGGCGGGCGGCGACGATGCGGGGGGTACGGGGCGTGAACATGGTCTCCTCACGACGACGCCTCCCGATCAGCAGATCGGGAGGCGTCGTGAAACGTGCTACGCAGAAACTCAGGCAGCCTGAGCGGCGGCGCCGCCGGTGCCCTCGGCCGCGACGGCCGCACGAGCGATCTCGACGATGGCCGCGAAGGCAGCCGCGTCGTTGACCGCGAGGTCGGCCAGGATCTTGCGGTCGACCTCGACCTCGGCCAGCTTGAGGCCCTGGATCAGGCGGTTGTAGGTCATGCCGTTCGACCGGGCAGCCGCGTTGATACGGGTGATCCACAGCTGACGGAAGTCGCCCTTCCGGTCACGGCGGTCACGGTACGAGTACTGCATCGAGTGCAGCACCTGCTCCTTGGCCTTCCGGTACAGGCGGGAGCGCTGACCGCGGTAGCCGCTCGCGGTCTCGAGCAGGGTGCGGCGCTTCTTCTGGGCGTTTACCGCCCGCTTGACGCGTGCCATTTCTAGTTACTCCTTCAGGAAAAACCGGGTCAGGCGCGCGTCAGCGGCCCAGAAGCTTCTTCACACGAGCGGTGTCGGCCTTGGCCACGACGACCGTACCGGTCATCCGGCGGGTGACGTGCGAGCTCTTGTGCTCGAGCAGGTGGCGCTTGCCGGCCTGCTCACGCACGATCTTGCCCTTGCCGGTGACCTTCACCCGCTTACCCATGCCGGTGTGGCTCTTCATCTTCGGCACTTGACGCCTCTTTCTGATCTTTCCCCACGACCGGGGGTGCGGGGAAAAGCTGGACTACTGTGCGGTGGTGTCGGCAGGGGTCGCTGCCGGTTCTTCGGCGGCGGCACCATCGCCCTCGCGCGGCTCACGGGCGGGCTTGGCGCCAGCGGCGACGGCAGCAACGGCAGCGGCCTTGGTGGCCCGGTGCGGAGCAAGCACCATGATCATGTTTCGACCGTCCTGCTTCGGGCTCGCCTCGACGAAACCGAGTTCGGAGATCTCCTCGCTGAGCCGGCGCAGCAGCCGGAAACCCAGTTCGGGGCGGCTCTGCTCACGGCCGCGGAACATGATCGTCACCTTGACCTTGTCGCCCGCCTTGAGGAACCGCACCACGTGACCCTTTTTGGTCTCGTAGTCGTGCGGGTCGATCTTCGGCCGCAGCTTCATTTCCTTGATGACGGTCTGCTGCTGGTTGCGCCGTGCTTCGCGGGCCTTGAGTGCGCTCTCGTACTTGAACTTGCCGAAGTCCATGAGCTTGCACACCGGCGGCCGCGCCATCGGAGCAACCTCGACCAGATCCAGATCGACGTCCGCGGCCAGCTGGAGAGCGCGCTCGAGCGGCACGATGCCGACCTGCTCACCCTCCGGACCGACCAGGCGGACCTCACGGGCCCGGATCTGTTCGTTCACGCGTGGTTCGACGCTGATGGGGCCTCCTCAGTTGAATACCTCACCCGGCCGTTGAGGCTGGGCGCTGCCAATGTCGGTCGGCCCCGAGTGTCCCGCTGGCCGCGGGACGCCGGGAAAGCAGAAGGCCCCGCACGCGCTGGTGAAAAAGCGCATGCCGGGGCCCGCTCGACCGGTCATCGGCGTCCACGAGGAGACGCACACCCGGCAAAGGAAAACCCCTGCCAGGGAGACCGGACCCAGCCACTCCAGTGACTCGGGTGGGAACCAGCGGGCTCCTCTTTCGCGTCCTCCCCGAAGAGAGGACGTGGTCGACTGCCCGCAAGTCTATCAGCCCGCTGAGCTGGATCAGCCTGCCCTCCCGGCCCTCGCCTCGCGGCGGTGCGACCGGTCAGGCGTGCGAAGCCGAATGCAGAGCCCTCAGGGCACGGACGCCGTCCACCGCGTAGTCCTTGTCGACCGCCTGCAGGGCGTGGATCGGCACCTGGTCGTCGTTCTCCAGCTCCAGGTGCGCCCACGCCGAGTTCCGGTCGAACCGGACCGCGCGCACCACGTTCCACGGCAGGTCGTAGCCGCCGATCACGTTACGCACGTGCACGCCGTCGTCGTCGGCGGTGACCCGCGGCCGGCAGAACGCCAGCACCCCCAGCCCGAGCAGGATGCCCAGGCCGATCATGGCGAGCTGGTCGCCGCGCTGGAAGCTGGCGTTCGAGTTCTGGAAGCCGGCCGAGCCGGTCAGGCCGAAACTGATCACGGTGAAGAACAGCGCCAGCGCTATCGCCAGGGGCACGGCCACCCAGCGGATCTTCTTCGGGCGGTACAGCACAGCGGTCATCTCAGAGCCTGCAATTCGCGATGGCGGTCACCAGGATGGCACGGGCGCCGAGGTCGTACAGCTCGTCCATGATCCGGTGCACCTCACTGCGCTGGACCATCGCCTGGACGGCCACCCAGCCCTCCCGGTGCAACGGCGAGACGGTCGGCGACTCGATGCCGGGGGTCAGGGCGGTGGCCTGGTCGAGCAGGTCGGCCCGGACGTCGTACGCCAGCATCACGAAACTGCGGGCCACCAGCACGCCGTGCAGCCGGCGCAGCAGTTGCGCGGCCGGCCCGGCGGCCTCCTCGTCCCGCCCGATCAGGATCGCCGACGACTGCATGATCGGCTCACCGATGGTGACCAGGCCCGCCTGGCGCAGCGTCGCGCCGGTCTCCACCACGTCGGCGATCAGGTCGGCGACGCCGAGCCGGACCGCGTTCTCCACCGCGCCGTCGAGGCGCACCACGTCCGCCTTCAGCTCGTGCTCGGCCAGGTAGCTGCCGACCACACCGGGGTACGCGGTGGCGATCCGGCGGCCACCGAACTCCTCGACACCGGTGATCGTCCCGGCCGGGGCGGCCCAGCGGAAGGTGGCCCGGCCGAAGTTCAGGTCGAGCAGTTCGGCGGCCGGCACCCCGGAATCGACAAGCAGGTCCCGGCCGGTGATGCCGAGATCCAGATCACCGGAGCCGACGTACGTCGCGATGTCCTTCGGCCGCAGGTAGAAGAACTCGACGTTGTTGGCTTCGTCACGGCAGATCAGGTCTTTGGGATCGGTGCGCTGGCGGTACCCGGCGTCCCGCAACATCTGTGACGCGGGTGCCGAGAGGGTGCCCTTGTTCGGAATGGCGATGCGTAGCATGACGTGCTCCTTCGATCTGTGAACGGGTCGGCGGGACGCGCGTTCACAGATGTCGGTAGACGTCCTTCAGCTCCAGACCGGACGCGATCATCAGGCACTGGACCTGGTAGAGCAGCTGGGAGATCTCCTCGGCGGTGCGCTCCGGTCCCTCATGCTCGGCGGCCATCCACGACTCGGCCGCCTCCTCGACGACCTTCTTGCCGATGAAGTGCACCCCTCGCTCGAGTGCCGCGACCGTGCCCGAACCGGGTGTCTTGTCGGCCGCCTTGCTTTGCAACTCGGCAAACAGTTCTTCGAAGGTCTTCACGAGTAGCGATTGTGGCAGCTCATCACGTCTTGACGACGAACGCCCCCAGCCCGTGGGACGTCTTCTAAGCTCCGGGCATGGTCAGCCGTTTCCCCTCCCTCGCCGTCGGTGGCGCAGCCGTGCTGCTCGCCACCCTGACGGCCTGCTCCCCCGTGGACGAGGAGAGCACCGACAACGCCTCCGCCCCGTCGGCCTCCGCCGCCGACACGTGTGAGCCGGCGTCACTGAAGACCCTCGCCGCCGGGAAGCTCACCATCGGCACCGACACCCCGGCGTACGAGCCATGGTTCAGCGACAACAAGCCGGACAACGGCAAGGGCTTCGAGTCCGCGGTGGCCTACCAGTTGGCCGAGCGTCTCGGGTACCAGAAGTCCGACGTGGTCTGGACCAGTGTGACGTTCAACAACGCGATCGCGCCGGGCCCGAAGAAGTTCGACATCGACATCAACCAGTTCTCCATCACCGACGAGCGCAAGCAGGCCGTCGACTTCTCCTCGCCGTACTACCTGGTCCGCCAGACGGTGATCACCACCAAGGGCTCGAAGATCGCCGGCGCCAAGTCGCTCGCCGACCTGAAGGGCGCGAAGCTGGGCGGCCAGGTCGGCACCACCAGCTACACCGCGATCACCGACCTGATCAAGCCGGATGCCGCCCCGTCGGTGTTCAACAACAACGACGACGCCAAGAAGGCGCTGGAGAACGGCACCGTCGACGGCATCGTGGTGGACCTGCCGACCGCGTTCTACATGACCGCGGCCGAGCTGGAGGACGGCGTGATCATCGGCCAGCTGGCCCAGGTCGGGGTGCCCGAGCAGTTCGGCATGGTGCTGGACAAGGGCTCGCCGCTGACCGGCTGCGTCAGCAAGGCGGTCGACCAGCTCCGCCAGGACGGCACCCTCGCCGTGCTGGAGAAGACCTGGCTCGCCGACACCGCCGGAGCCCCTGAACTCTCGTGAAGCACCAGCCCAGCACCAGGCAACTGGAGCGGATCGCCTACCGTCGCGGACGGGCGATCCGCTCCGTTCTGCTGGCCGCCGCATCGACGGCCGTCGTCGGAACCGCACTCGCCCTCGGTGTCACCGGGGCACCCGGCTGGGACCGGGTCAAGACCTCGTTCTTCGACCCGGACGCCGCCGTCAAATACCTCCCGGACATCCTGGAGGGCCTCTGGCTCAACCTGAAACTGCTGGTGGTCTGCGCGACCCTGGCACTCAGCCTGGGCCTGATCATCGCGGTGCTGCGCACCCTGCGCGGGCCGGTCTTCTTCCCGGTCCGGGCGCTGGCCACCGGCTACACGTACTCGTTCCGCGGTCTCCCGCTGATCATCGTGATCTACCTGTTCGCCTTCGGCATCCCCGGACTGCGGCTGCAGGGCACCCCGGACGTGCTGTGGCTGGGCGCGGCGGCGATCATCGTGACGTACGGCGCCTACCTGGCCGAGGTGTTCCGGGCCGGCATCGAGTCGGTGCACCCCAGCCAGATCGCGGCGGCCCGCTCGCTCGGGCTCAGCTACCGGCAGGCGATGCGGCACGTGGTGCTGCCCCAGGCCATCCGCCGGGTGTCACCGCCCCTGCTCAACGACACCGTGGCGTTGCAGAAGGACGTCGGCCTGATCTCGCTGGCCGGACCGATCGACGCGATCCGGGCGGCCCAGATCGGCGTCGCCCAGGACGCCAACTTCACCCCGTACATCGTCGCCGGGGTGTTGTTCGTCCTTCTCGCCCTGCCGCTGATCGCGGTCACCGACTGGGTGACCCTGCGGGCGGCCCGTCGCCAGAACGCGGGGAACTAGGTGCTGCTCTCCTGCCAACAGGTCCGCAAGGTCTTCGGCGACCACGTCATCCTGGACGGGCTCAGCCTGGACGTCGGCGAACACGAGGTGGTGGCCCTGATCGGCGCCTCCGGCTCGGGCAAGTCCACCCTGCTGCGCTGCGTCAACCTGCTCACCGAGATCGACGACGGGACCATCCACCTGGACGGTGACGAGATCACCGACCCGCGCGCCGATCCCGACGAGGTGCGCCAGCGCATCGGGCTGGTGTTCCAGAGCTACAACCTGTTCCCGCACATGACCGTGCTGGACAACATCACCCTGGCGCCGGTACGCGTACACAAGAAGCCTGTGAAGGAAGCTCGTGAGCAGGCGATGCAGTGGCTGGACCGGGTCGGCCTGGCCGACAAGTCGGGCAGTTATCCGGACCGGCTCTCCGGCGGCCAGCAGCAGCGGGTCGCCATCGTCCGCGCGCTGGTCAACAATCCGCGGCTGCTGCTGCTCGACGAGGTCACCTCGGCGCTCGACCCGGAGCTGGTCGGCGAGGTCCTCACCATGATCCGTGACCTCAAGGGCGAGGGCATGACGATGGTGCTGGCCACCCACGAGATGGGGTTCGCCAAGCAGGTCGCCGACCGGGTGGCGTTCCTGGACGGCGGCAAGGTGCTCGAACAGGGGCCGCCGGAGCAGGTGCTCGGCGACCCCGTCGAGGCCCGGACCAGGCAGTTCCTGGCCCGGATCATCGAAGCCGGCCGCCTCTGAGCCCGTGTGGTGATCTCCGGCACGCACCGGAGATCACCACACGAACGTGGGTTACTGCTTCTCCACCTCACGGATGGCGATCGCCGCGTCCAGCACGGCGACCGTGCTCTGCCAGCCCTTGTCCTCGATCGAGTCCTCCAGGCCGGCCCGGTCCCGGGCCTGGCCCAGGCTCTGCACGGTGAGCACCCCGTGCGCGACCGGGGTGCCCTCGTCCAGCGCCACCCGGGTCAGGCCCGCGGTGACCGCGTCACACACATACTCGAAATGCTGGGTCTCGCCCTTGATCACGACGCCCAGAGCGACCACCGCGTCGAACTTGCGGGCCATCGCCTGGGCCACCACCGGCAGCTCGACCGAACCGGCCACCCGCGCGATGACCACCTCGGTCACCCCGCACGCCTCGGCGGCGGCCGTCGCCCGGTCGATCATGTGGTCGACCAGGTCGCTGTGCCACCGGGAGCCGACGATGCCGAGCCGTAGCCCGGCGGCGTCGACGGTCTGCATGTGTGGATCACCGAAGCCGGCCATGAGAATCCCCCTTCATCGTCATTGTTCACCCCGAACGGGGGACGGTCAGGCCAACTCGGCGAACAGGTGACCCATCCGGTCGCGCTTGGTCCGCAGGTACCTGACGTTCTCCGGGTGCAGCCGCACCGGCAACTCCTCCCGGCCGGTCACCCGCAGCCCGTACCCCTCCAGCCCGGCCCGTTTCGCCGGATTGTTGGTCAGCAGGCGCATCGACCGGACACCCAGGTCGGCGAGGATCTGCGCACCGGTGCCGTAGTCCCGGGCGTCGGCCGGCAGACCCAGTTCCAGGTTCGCGTCCACGGTGTCGAACCCGCGGTCCTGCAACTGGTAGGCCTGGAGTTTGTGCAGCAGGCCGATCCCCCGGCCCTCGTGACCGCGCATGTAGAGCACCACACCGCGACCGGCCGCCGCGACCCGCTCCAGGGCGGCGTCCAGCTGCGGCCCGCAGTCGCAGCGCCGGGAACCGAAGACGTCACCGGTCAGGCACTCCGAATGCACCCGGACCAGCACGTCCTCACCGTCGCTCAGATCACCGAAGACCAGCGCCACGTGCTCGCCGTGATCGGCCTCGGTGCGGTAGCCGACAGCGGTGAAGACGCCGTGCTCGGTCGGCATCACCGTCTCCACCACCCGCTCCACCTGAGCGTGGTCCCGGCCCAGGTAGGCGACCAGGTCGGCGATGGTGATCAGGGCGACGCCGTGCTCGGCGGCGAACCGCTCCAGGTCCGGGCGGCGCTGCATGGTGCCGTCGTCGTTGACCATCTCGCAGAGCACCCCGGCCGGGCGCGCCCCGGCGAGCGCCGCCAGGTCGACGGCGGCCTCGGTGTGCCCCGGGCGGCGCCGCACGCCACCCCGGCGGGCCCGCAACGGGACCACGTGACCCGGCCGGTTGAAGCTCTCCGGGCCGCTGTCCGCCGAGGCCAGCAGCCGGATCGTGTGGGCCCGGTCAGCGGCCGAGATGCCGGTGGTGATGCCGTGGCTCGCGTCCACCGTCACCGCGTACGCCGTCTTGAGGGTGTCCTGGTTCGTCTGGACCATCGGCGGCAGATCCAGCCGGTCGGCCTCGGCCTCCGGGATCGCCACGCAGATGTAGCCCGACGTGTAGCGGACCATGAAGGCGACCAGCTCCGGCGTGGCGTGCTCGGCCGCGAAGATCAGGTCGCCCTCGTTCTCCCGGTCCTCGTCGTCCACCACGATCACCGCCTTACCGGCCGCGATGTCCGCGATGGCGCGCTCGATGTCCTCAAACATTGCGGCTCCCCAACATCTTCTCGACATACTTGGCGATCACGTCGACCTCGAGGTTGACCGGATCGCCGATGGCCTTGCCGCCCAGCACGGTCAGCTTCGAGGTGGCCGGGATCATCCCGATCGCGAAGCCGTCCCCGTCGACCTCCATCACCGTCAGCGACACCCCGTCGACGGTGATCGAACCCTTCTCCACCACGTAGCGCGCCAGCTCGGGCGGCAGCGAGAAACGCACCACCTCCCACTGGTCGGCCGGCTCCCGGGCGATGATCCGCGCCACCCCGTCCACGTGGCCCTGCACCAGATGACCGCCGAGGCGGCTGCCCAGGGCGGCGGCCCGCTCCAGGTTGACGTTGCTCCCGGCCCGCAGAGCCCCGAGTGAGGTACGCCGTAGCGTCTCGCCCATCACATCGGCGGTGAACACCCCGTCGACATTGTCGATCACGGTGAGGCAACAGCCGTTCACCGAGATCGAATCGCCATGCCGTGCGTCCGAGGTGACCAGCGGACCGCGCACGGCGATCACGGCGGAGTCCCCGGCTCCTTCGGTGAGGCTCACGATCTCGCCCAGTTCTTCGATGATTCCGGTGAACATCGCGGGGATGTCCCTTCTTTCCGATTACGGGTGGTGGGCGGGGCGTTATGGCTTTGGACGGAGTGTTGCGGTGAACCGCAGATCGCCACCGATCTGCGTGATCTCCAGGAAGTCCAGGTCGACGGCGTCGGTGACGGTGCCGATCCCGGCGTCGACGATCGCGGTCCGGCCGGCGCCCAGCAGCTTCGGCGCCACGTAGCCGATCACCCGGTCGATCAGCCCGGCCGCCAGGAACGCGCCGGCCAGCGTCGGGCCGCCCTCCAGCAGCACGTTGCGGACCCCGCGGGCGAACAACGCGGTGAGCATGGCGGTCAGGTCGACCCGGCCGTCCGGCCCGGCGCCGGCCTCGGCGGTGGTGACGATCCAGGTCGGCGCGGCGGCGTCCCGGACCCGGGCACCCTCCGGGGTACGCCCGGAGGAGTCCACCACCACCCGCAGCGGCTGCTTGATGGCGAGTGTCCCGTCCCGCAGATCCCGGACGGTCAGCTGCGGATCGTCGGCGAGCACGGTCCCGGCCCCGGCGACGATCGCGTCGACGGTGCTGCGCAGCACGTGCACGTCGGCCCGCGACTCGGCCGAGGAGATCCACTGGCTGGTGCCGTCGGCGGCGGCCGACCGCCCGTCCAGGGTGGCCGCGAACTTCCAGGTCACGTAGGGCCGGCCACGCCGGACCGCGGTCAGCCACGCGACGTTGCCCAACTCGGCCTCGGCCCGCCGGACGCCGGTGGTCACCTCGATGCCGGCCGCCCGCAGAGTGGCCGCGCCACCCGCGGCGACCGGGGTCGGATCGTCGACGGCGATCACCACCCGGCGGACCCCGGCGTTGATCAGGGCGTCCGAGCACGGGCCGGTCCGGCCGGTGTGGTTGCACGGCTCCAGGGAGACCACGCAGGTCCCGCCGCGGGCCCGCTCACCGGCCTGGGCCAGCGCCACGATCTCGGCGTGCGGGCCGCCCGCGTAGGCGTGGAAACCCTCCCCGACCACGTCGCCGTCCGGGCCGAGCAGGATGCAGCCGACCACCGGGTTGGGGCTGGTCGTGCCGAGGCCCCGGGCGGCCAGCGCGACAGCGCGGCGCATCGCCTCGTCCTCGGTCACCATGACGGATCCTCTCGCGCGGAACGGTCACGCGCTGAGAGAAAGGTGGGAGAAACGCCAGGAAACGGACATTTAGGGTACGCTTCGCGCACCCCGGCTGAATCGCGCCCCACTGAGGGCACGACCCGTCCGAATCCGCGCGCTGTCTCCCATCCGGACTGTCTGACCAGCATCAGCTGATCAACCGTCGGCCCTGGAGTCTCACCAGGTCCACCGCTTGCCCTTGGTCAGGGCAACCGGGTCGCGGGCTTACCGTCGCTCTCGCGTCGGATCACCGCCGGTTCGGAATTTCACCGAGTCCCGCCAGCGCGTGGTGGGTCACCCCCGAGTCTTGCACGGGATCGCGATTTTGCCACCCACCGGGGGACCTACCTCACTACCGGGAATTACTCGGTTTCGCGACGGCGATCGATCGCCACGTACGAACCGGGCTGGCTCTTGGCCACCTTCTTCATCTCCGACGCCACCGCGATCACCGCCCGCGGATCGGTGAACCGGCGCCCGTCCTCGGTCGCCTGCGCCACCCCGATCGAGAGCGTGACCAGCGCGGCCTTCTGCTTGTTGCCACGCCGGTCGGGCACCTCGATGTAGCCGCGCTGGGCGTCCTTCGGCTCGTACAGCCGGTCCGCGGCGGTCTCGAAATCGGTCACCGTCCGCTGGGTCAGCGGCAGCACCTGGGTCGGCTCACAGATGAACACGAAATCGTCGCCGCCGATGTGCCCGAGAAAGATCGACGGCTTCCCGGTCTGGCTCGACGCCCGCTGCAGGCTACGGGCCAGCGCGATGATGAACTCGTCGCCACGGTCGAACCCGTACACGTCGTTGACGCTCTTGAACCGGTCCACGTCGATGTAACCGACCGAGTAGTCCCGGCCCGACCGGATCCGGTCGCTGATCTCCCGGCGCACCCGGGCGTTACCCGGCAGACTGGTCAGCGGCGACACCTCACGCGCGTCCTTGTGCCGGCGCAACGTGTTGGTGACCCGGGCGATCAGCTCCTCCAGGTCGAACGGTTTCACCAGATAGTCGTCGGCACCGGCCTGCAACCCGTGCACCTTGTCACCGGTCAGCCCCATCGCGGTCAGCATGATCACCGGGATCGACGAGGTCAGCGGCTCGGCCCGCATCTGCCGGATCAGCTCGACACCGTCCATCCTCGGCATCATCCAGTCGATCACCGCGAGCTCCGGCAGATGCGTCTCCAGCAGGTCGAGCGCCTCCTGCCCGTCCCGGGCCCGGATCACCTCGAAACCACGCAGCTTGAGATTGAACTCGACGAAACCCGCGATGTCCTGATCGTCGTCGACCACCAGGATGAGACTCGGCCCCTCCTCGGGGTCCAGCTCGGGATCGATATCGGGAAGCGGCTCAGCCTTGCTCATCGCACCTTCCAGCCAGCACCGAAGCGTAAGGCTCGATAATGGTCCCCGAACCGCCCGTCACGCCAGTCCCATACGCCCCGCGGCCAGAGCCCGAAGCTTCCGGATCGCCTCCGCCGGGTCGGCCGCGCCGTAGACCGCGGTGCCCGCCACGAACGCGTCGGCACCCGCCTCGGCGGCCCGCTCGATGGTGTCCGCGGCGATCCCGCCGTCCACCTCGATGCGGATCTCCAGGTCGTTGACGGCGACCCGGCGGCGCACGTCACTCACCTTGCCGAGCAGCTCCGGCATGAACGCCTGCCCACCGAAACCCGCCTTGATCGTCATGATCAGGATGGTGTCGAAGTGCGGCAGCAACTCCAGGTAGGGCTCGACCGGGGTGTCCCGGTCGATCGCCAGCCCGGCCTTCGCCCCGGCCGCGCGCAACGTCTTCGCCAGCGCCACCGGGTCGTCGCACGCCTCGGCGTGGAAGGTCACGTTGTACGCCCCGGCCTCGGCGTAGGCCGGAGCCCACCGCTGCGGGTCGGTGATCATCAGGTGCACGTCGAACGGGATCGTCGTGGCCTTGCGCAGGCTCGTCACCACCGGCAGGCCGATCGTCAGGTTCGGCACGAAGTGGTTGTCCATGACATCCACGTGCACCCAGTCGGCCGCGCCCTCGATGGCCCGCACCTCCTCCCCCAGCCGGGAGAAGTCGGAGGCGAGGATGCTCGGCGCGATGATGGGTTCCACGGGCCGAGTCTATGACGTGCGGCCGGGGCGCTCCCGCCCCGGCACCACGTCGTCAGCTGGTCCGGCGCAACACGGCCAGGAACATCGCGTCCGTCCCGTGCTTGTGCGGCCAGAGCTGCACCGTCGGCCCGGGACCCAGACTCGGCATGCCCGGCGGCAACAGCGGCCGGGCGTCCACGAAGTCCACCTCGACGCCACTGCGCCGGGCCCCCTCGCTGACCGTCACCTGCGTCTCCACCATGTGCGGCGAGCACGTCACATACGCCACCACACCACCCGGCCGGACCGCCCGCAGCGCCGCCACCAGCAGCTCCCGCTGAAGCCGGGTGAGCGGCGGCAGGTCGGCCGGCTGCCGGCGCCACCGCGACTCGGGCCGGCGCCGCAGCGAACCCAGCCCGGTGCACGGGGCGTCCACCAGCACCCGGTCGAAGCCCTCCTCCGGCAGATCCGGATCCCGGCCCACCGAACGGCCGTCCATCGGCAGCACCGTCACCGGCATGCCCTCGGTCGCCTGATCCACCAGCCGGGCCCGGTGCTCGGCCACCTCGACCGCGGTCACCTCGGCACCCCGGCCGGCCGCGATCGCGCCGATCAGGCCGGTCTTGCCACCCGGGCCGGCACACAGGTCCAGCCAGCGGGTGTCCCGCCCCTCGACCGGCGCCGCCAGCAGCGCCGCCGCCACCAGCTGGGAGCCCTCGTCCTGCACGTGCGCGCGGCCCTGACGGATCGCGGCCAGATCGCGCGGGGCACCGCCGTTCAGGTACACCGAGTACGGCGAGAACGCCCCCGGCACCCCGTTCACCTCGTCGGCCAGCTCGACCGCGTCGGCCCGGCCCGGACGGGCGCACAGGTGCACCGTCGGCGGCTGGTTGTCCTCGATCAGCAGCCGGGCGGTGTCCTCCAGGTCGCCACCGAGCGCCTCGGCGAACGACCGGATCACCCACTGCGGGTGGTGGTGGATCACCGAGAGATGAGCGATCGGATCGTCCTCGTACGGCGGCGCGAGCCGCTCCAGCCACGTCTCCAGCGGGGTCTCGGAGATCGTCCGCATCACCGCGTTGGCGAACCCGGACGCGCCGGGCGCCACCGAACGCACCAGGTCCACCGTCTGATTCACCGCGGCGTGCGTCGGCACCCGGGTGTAGAGCAGCTGGTAGGCGCCGAGCCGCAGCGCGTCCCGGGCCGGCGGGTCGATCCGGGAGACCTCCCGGTCGGCGGCCGCCGCGATGATCAGGTCGAGGGTGCCGACCGCCCGCAGCGTGCCGTAGGTCAGCTCGGTCGCGAACGCCGCGTCCCGCCCGTGCAGGCCCATCCCGTTCAGGATGTCGGCCAGGACCAGGTTCGCGTACGCGTCGTCCCGGTGCACGGCGGCCACCGCCTCATACGCCGCCTGCCGTGCCGGATCCGCCGGTGGCCGCCCGGCGCGCGGAGCCCGGCCGCTGCGGTCGTCCCGGGGATGGCCCGGGCCGCTCGGGCGGCTCGGCCGTCCACCGTGCGGCCGTGGAGCCCTGTGTTCCGTCACGCCAGTCTCTCCCCTGCTTCGATCCGCATACCGCGGGCCCAGTCCGTCGCGGACATGGGTTTCTTACCTGCCGCCCGGACCTCGCCGAGCTGCACCGGCGTGGTGGCCGTGCCGGCCAGAACCTGCTTGCGCTCCACCAGCAGCTCACCCGGCCGCAGTGCCGGGGCGTTGGCCACCGGCCGCACCGGCCCCAGTTTCAGCCGCTCGTCGCGCAGAGTCGTCCACGCGCCCGGCGCCGGAGTGCACGCCCGGATCCGCCGGTCCACCGCGAACGCCGGATCGTCCCAGCGCACCCGCGCGTCGTCGGCGCCCAGTTTCGGCGCGAACGACACCCCGTCGTGCGGCTGGGTGTGCGCCCGCGCGGTGCCCGCCTCGATCGCGTCCAGCACCGCCACCAGCAGCCCGGCCCCCTCGACGGCGAGCCGCTCCAGCAGCATGCCGGAGGTGTCGTTGAACCGGATCTGCTCGGTCAGCGTCCCGAACACCGGGCCGGTGTCCAGGCCCGCCTCCAGCTCGAACACGCTGGCCCCGGTCACCTCGTCACCGTGCAGGACCGCGTGCTGCACCGGCGCCGCGCCACGCCACGCGGGCAGCAGCGAGAAATGCAGATTGACCCAGCCCCGTTTCGGGATCTCCAAGGCCGAGGGCGGAACCAGGGCGCCGTACGCCACCACCGGCACACAGTCCGGCGCGATCTCCCGCAGCCGCTCCTGGAACTCCGGATCCCGCGGCTTCTCCGGGGTCAGCACCTCGATGCCGCGCTCGTCGGCCCACGCGCCGGCCGGCGAACGGACCAGACGGCGACCCCGGCCGGCCGGGGCGTCCGGGCGGGTGACCACGGCCACCAGCTCGTGCCCGGAGGCGGCGATCGCGTCCAGGCTGGGCACCGCTACCGCCGGAGTGCCGGCGAAGACCAGGCGCATCCGCTCACCGCCCCGGGCTGAAGAGACCGGACCCGAAGACCCCGCTGCCGTGCGGGTTCTCCTTGATCGTGGGCGGCTTGGCGGCGTCATACCACTCGGCACTGCGGATCTGCTTCATCGCGTCCTTGCGGGCGGCCGCGTCCAGCCGGTCCAGGAACAGCACCCCGTCCAGGTGGTCGGTCTCGTGCTGGACACAGCGGGCCATCAGCCCGGTGCCGACCAGCTGGACCGGGTCGCCGAACTCGGTGAAGCCGTTGGCCACCACGTTCTGCCGGCGCTTGGTGTCGATGTAGATCCCCGGGATGGACAGGCAGCCCTCCGGGCCGTCCTGCTCCTCCTCGTCGGGGAAGGACAGCACCGGGTTGACGATGTGCCCGACCACGTCGTCCACGTCGAAACTGAACACGCGCAAGCCCACACCGAGCTGCGGCGCGGCCAGACCGGCCCCGCCCTCGTCACGCATCGTCTCGATCAGGTCCTTCACCAGATTGCGCAGTTCCTTGTCGAAATCGACGACGTCATCGGCCGGCGTGCGCAGCACCGGGTCACCGAAGAGGCGGATGGGCTGAACGGTCACGCGGTGAGACTCCTGACTCTGGTGGGCAGCACCCACCCAGTCTACGGAGTGACGCGGGTAACGCTGGCCCGCCTCTTCCCTGACGGACCACTCAGAACAGGTCCGCCGGATCCACCTGAACCCGCACCGGCAGGGTGGCCTTCTTCGCACTGCGCACCCCGGCCGCCTCGTGCAGCGCGTGCGCCAGATCGGCGGCCCGCGACCGGGTCACCCGCAACAGCATCCGCTCCTGGTCGTCACCGGCCGGCACCGGGCCGAGCACCTCGGTGTTCTCCGGCAGGCGGGCCAGCCCGAGCAGCTCGTTGACCGCCACCGTCTGCCCGGTGACACTCGCCATCCGGGCCGCCGGCGGAAACCCGAGATCACGTCGCTCGGCCAGCTCCCGGGCCGCGAACCAGCCCGGATCCCACCGCAGCAGCGCCTGCACCGGGGCCAGCGAACCGTCGGCGACCACCACCACCCGCCCGCCGCCGGCCGCCGGGCGGGCCAGCGCCGCCGCGTTCAGCCAGCGCCGCATCGTCTCCTCGGCCGCCCGCAGATCGGCCCGGCTCAGCAGCGCCCAGGTGTCCAGCAGCAGCACCGCCCCGAAACCGCCGTCGGCCACCGGCTCCGCCCCCGGCGTCGCCACCACCAGCGCCGGCTCGGCCGGAACCGTGGCCAGCACCTCGTCCCGCCCCGACGTGCGCACCGGGAACCCGGCGAACGCCCGCCCCATCTCCTCCGCCGTCCGGCGCGCACCGATCACCGAGGCCCGCAGCCGCCGGTCGTGACAGACCGGGCACTCCCAGGCCGCCGCCGCCCGCCCGCACCAGTGACACACCGGCACGTCCCGGGCACCCTGCAGACCCAGCGAGCCGGAGCAGTGCGCACACCGCGCCGGGGTACGGCACTCGGCGCACGCCACCGACGGCAGGTAACCGCGCCGGGGCACCTGCACCAGCACCGGCTGCCCCGCCTGCAACGCCTGCCGGGCCGCCTGCCACGCCACACTCGGCAGCCGGGCGACCACCGCACCCGGGTCCCGGGCCAGCTGCGAGTCGTCACCGGTCGGCATGATCAACGGAATCCGGGCCCGGCGCACCGCACGGTCCGCGGCGATCTCCCGGGCCCACCCGGTCTCCAGGAGCAACTGCCCCTCACCGGTACGCGCGAAGCCCGCCACCAGCGCCGCGCAGTCCGCCAGCCGCGCCCGGGTCAACAGGACGTCCCGCGCGTGCGGGTAGGGCGCGCGCGGCTCGGCGTGCACATCGTCACCGTCGTCCCAGATGACCACCAGCCCGAGATCGGCCACCGGCGCCCACATCGCGGCCCGCGTCCCCACCACCACCGGCACCCGGTGACGACTCGCCGCGAGAAACCGCCGGTAGCGCTCGGCCGGGCCGAGAGCCGCGTTCAGCGCCACGTGCAGCCCGTCCCCGAGGGTGTGCCGCAACGCACGGTCCACGCGGTCCAGATCCCGGGCGTCGGCGACCACGATCACCACCCCGCGCCCGCCCCGCACGGTCGCCGCCGCCGCCTCGGCGATCCGGGCCGGCCAGTCCTCCCCCGGCAGGCCCGACCAGACGGCCCGGGGAGCCCGCCCGTCCTGGAGAGCCCGGAGAAACGCGCTCCCGGTCGGATAGGCGTCCCACCCACCGGCAGCCGCCTCCCGAATCGCGGAAAGATCCAGCCCGCCACCGCCCGGAGCCGC
The DNA here is from genome assembly GCF_050589265.1 of Actinoplanes sp. G11-F43. Taxonomy (NCBI): domain Bacteria; kingdom Bacillati; phylum Actinomycetota; class Actinomycetes; order Micromonosporales; family Micromonosporaceae; genus Actinoplanes; species Actinoplanes sp. G11-F43. Next base: position 309,813 of record NZ_JBNZCE010000003.1, on the reverse strand, counting down.
ATCACCCGGAGCCAGGTCACCCAGCGCCGCATCACCCGGAGCCAGGTCACCCAGCGCCGCATCACCCGGAGCCAGGTCACCCAGCGCCGCGTCATCCGCGAGCGTTTCACCCGACGCCCCGCCACCCGCGACCACGCCACGCAGCACCCCGCCACCCGGAGCCGCGCCACGTGACACACCGCCACCCGGAGCCGCGTCACCCACCGCCGCATCATCCGGGAGCGCTTCACCCGACGCCGCGCCAAACGCGACCACGTCGCCCGGCTCCGTGTCACCGGGGACAAGCCCGCCCGGCGTGGCGTCGCCCACGCCGATAACGCCCGACGCCGAATTGCCCGACGCCGCATCACCCGACATCGCATCACCCGACGTTGCATCACCCGACGTTGCGGAATCCGGCAACGCGGTGGCCGACCCGGTGCCGCCCGGTATCTCATCGGCACCAGCCCCGATCGGCTCGTCCGTCGGCGTCGGCGTCGGCGATGGCGATGGCGATGGCGTCAGTAATGGTGATGGTGGTGTCGCTCGCGGTGTGGGGCTCTGTGACTCGACCCGGGCATGGCGTGGAGGCACTGCCAGGCGCAGCACGTCGGCCAGATTGCCGGCATACCGGTCGGCGACCGCCCGCGCCAGCCGCGCGATCTCCGGGTCGAGCACACGCTCGGCGGAGACCACCCTCTCCAGGTAGGAGAGCTTGCCGCCGTGCTCCGAACTCTCCACCCGGGCCAGCAGAAACCCGCTGACCAGCTGCCCGGCGAACCGCACCTTCACCCGGACGCCCGGCTGGGCCGCCGCGTCGTCGGCGCTGGAGACCAGATAGTCGAACGGCCGGTCGAGATGCGCCAGCGCCACATCGACGCACACCCTGGCGACGGGTAGCCGCTCAGCCGGCTCCCGTTCCCCGCGCACTCCCTTACTGGTCATCGCCGAACATTCTGCCCGCCGGGTATGACACTTCCTCCCCGGCTCTCCCCGGCAAGGAGAGGGAACCGGGGCGCGGCCGATTCCGCCGGAGAGAAGCCGGGCGCGCGCTGGCGCCACGCGAGAGGGAAGGCGCGCAAGCGGGGAGGGGCATGACCGGCCCCGCGTAGAGGCCGGGGCCGGGGAAGGAACCTTTCGGCTCCGGAGCCGCAAGGCCGGACGAGCCGATGCGGGAGGCTTCCCAGAGCGGGGAGGGCCGGACCGGCCGCCCGGAACGGCCGGAACGGCCGGAAGGCAGGTTACGGGAACCGGACCGGCGGACCCGCGACACGACGGGGAGACGGACCGCTGGCGGTCAGTGGGTCAGGCAGCTCACCGTCGCGGCCCGGAGATCGATCTCGACGATGTCCGGGGAGCGCAGGCCGGCCCAGAACCGGGCCGGATCGGTGGCCAGCTGGTAGCGGCTGGCCATCCACACCGTCAGGGCGAGGCCGTGGGTGCCGATGACGAGGGTGCGGTTCTGAGCGACGGCTTCGGCCGCGTGCCGCACCACCGCGGCGTCGAAGCGGCCGATCACCTGGTCGTGGGGTTCCCAGCCGTCGGGGCGTTCGCCGCGGGTGTAGGCGAGGGCCGCCGAGTGGTAGCCCCCGTCGGCGAACCACACGTGTGGCCGGTGCACTTCGGCGAGGCCGGCGTCGCGGACCACCCGCTGGGCGCCGGCGATCTCCTGGATGGTCTGTGCGGCTTTGGGTTCGGTGCTGGCCACGTAGTACGCCGGATGGCGGACGTGCAATCGGAGCAGGCGGGCGGCGACCCGGCTCTCCGGTGCGAGCTGCCACTGCTCGGCCGGCACGTCCGGATCGACCGCCGGCATGGCGTGGCGGACGACGATCACCCGTTCACCCTGGACAGCCGCCATCACCGGAGCGTAGCCGCCGGAACCACCCACGAGACTCATGCGGACGAACACGCGAACCGAGCCCCGCCGGATCAACACGAACGGCCGGTGACCCGTCGGGGGTCGCCGGCCGTTCGGAGGGACTGCGGTCAGGACGCGGCGTTCTTCAGGTCCTGGGCGCGGTCGGTGCTCTCCCACTTGAGGTCGGGGAGTTCCCGGCCGAAGTGGCCGTACGCCGCGGTCTGCTGGTAGATCGGGCGCAGCAGGTCGAGGTCGCGGATGATCGCGGCCGGGCGCAGGTCGAAGACGTCGTTGATGGCCTTCTCGATCTTCTCGACCGCCACGTTCTCGGTGCCGAAGGTCTCCACGAACAGGCTGACCGGGTGGGCCTTGCCGATGGCGTAGGCGACCTGGACCTCGCAGCGCTCGGCGAGGCCGGCGGCGACGACGTTCTTGGCGACCCAGCGGGTGGCGTACGCCGCGGACCGGTCGACCTTGGACGGGTCCTTGCCGGAGAACGCGCCGCCACCGTGGCGGGCGTAACCGCCGTAGGTGTCCACGATGATCTTGCGACCGGTGAGGCCGGCGTCACCCATCGGGCCGCCGATCTCGAAGCGGCCGGTCGGGTTGACCAGCAGCCGGTAGCCGTCGGTCTCCAGGCCGAGGCCCTCCAGCTCGGGCGCGATCACGTGCTCGCGGACGTCCGGCGTGAGCAGCGACTCGAGCGAGATGTCCGCGGCGTGCTGCGACGACACCACGACGGTGTTGAGGCGGACCGGGCGCAGGCCGTCGTACTCGATGGTGACCTGGGTCTTGCCGTCCGGGCGGAGGTACGGGATGGTGCCGTCCTTGCGCGCCGTGGACAGGCGGCGGGCCAGCCGGTGCGCGAGGGCGATCGGCAGCGGCATCAGCTCGGGCGTCTCCGAGCAGGCGAAACCGAACATCATGCCCTGGTCGCCGGCGCCCTGCGAGTCGAGCACGTGCTCACTGTCGCCGGAGCGCAGCTCGATGGCGCTGTCGACACCCTGGGCGATGTCCGGCGACTGCGAGCCGATCGAGACGCTGACGCCGCAGGAGGCGCCGTCGAAGCCCTTCTTCGACGAGTCGTAGCCGATGCCCAGGATGGTGTCGCGCACGATCTTGGGGATGTCGGCGTAGGCCTGGGTGGTGACCTCACCCGCCACGTGCACCTGACCGGTGGTGATCAGGGTCTCCACCGCGACGCGGCTGCGCGGGTCCTGGGCCAGCAGGGCGTCGAGAATCCCGTCGCTGATCTGGTCAGCGATCTTGTCCGGGTGGCCTTCCGTGACCGACTCGGAGGTGAACAGGCGGCGTGCCACGGTGCTCCTCAGATTTGTCGAATAAACGTAACGCGGAAGTCTAGCCAGAGTGGCTCCAGCTCAGCCGACCTGGGCTTCCAGGCGGCTCACCACTTGGTCGAAAATCATATCGGCCACATCGTCTTTGGGCAGTTCCCCATGGGTGGCGGTGAAGCCGTCCGCCCCCAGAAGGGTAACGGTGTTGCTGTCCTGGCCGAACACTCTCGCCGCCCCCACTTCGTTGACCACGATGAGGTCCGCGCGCTTGCGGGCGAGCTTGCCGCGGGCGTTCTCCAGGGCGTCGTGGGTCTCCGCCGCGAACGCGACGAGCACCTGCCCGGGACGTTTGGCCGCGCCCAGTTCGGCCGCGATGTCCGGGTTCGTGACCAGGGCGATCGGGCCGGGCGTACCGTCGTCGGTCTTTTTGATCTTCTGCTCGGCGATCGACGCCGGCCGGAAGTCGGCGGGCGCCGCGGCCATCACCACGACGTCGGCCGAGCCGGCCGCCCGCACGGTGGCCTCGCGCAGTTCCTCGGTGGTGCCGACCCGGACGAGATCGACGCCGGCCGGGTCAGGCAGTCCGACGTTGGCCGAGACCAGCGTCACCCGGGCACCGCGCGCGACGGCGACCCGGGCCAGCGCGTAACCCTGCTTGCCGGACGACCTGTTGCCCAGGAACCGGACCGGATCGAGTGGTTCCCGGGTCCCGCCCGCGGTCACCACCACGTGCCGTCCGGCCAGATCACGGTCAAGACCACCCCTGCGGTGTACGCGTACCGCCACCTCGAAGATCGACGCCGGGTCCGGCAGCCGGCCCTTGCCGGTGTCCGCCCCGGTCAGACGGCCCACCGCGGGCTCGATGACGATGGCGCCGCGCTCGCGCAGGATGGCCACGTTGGCGCGGGTCGCCGGGTTCTCCCACATCTCGGTGTGCATGGCCGGCGCGTAGACGACCGGGCAGGTGGCGGTGAGCAGCGTGTTGGTGAGCAGGTCGTCGGCGATCCCGTGGGCGGCCTTGGCGAGCAGGTCGGCGGTGGCCGGCGCGACCACCACCAGTTCGGCGGCCCGCCCGATCCGCACGTGCGGCACCTCGTGCACGTCGTGCCAGACCTCGGTGGCGACCGGCCGCCCGGAGAGGGCCGACCAGGTGGGCTCACCGACGAACTTGAGCGCTGAGGCGGTCGGCACCACCCGGACGCCGTGGCCGGACTCGGTGAACAGCCGCAGCAGCTCACAGGCCTTGTAGGCGGCGATGCCCCCGCCCACGCCCAGCACGATCTCGGTCACGTCACGCACTCCCGCCTCAACACCAGATTCAACCGTGACCACCGTCACGCGGGGTCCGGGGCTCGGCCCCCGGGACAGATATGCGGAGTGCCCCCGGTTCGCGCTTTCCGCGAACAGAGGGCACCCAGGAACAAAGTGTTACGGAGCGTCGGTGGCCTCGGCGGTCAGCAGGCCGGCGTTGATCTCGCGCATCGCGATCGACAGCGGCTTCTCCTGCGGAGTGGTCTCCACCAGAGGGCCGACATACTCCAGCAGACCCTCACCGAGCTGGCTGTAGTAGGCGTTGACCTGGCGGGCGCGCTTGGCCGCGAAGATCACCAGCGAGTACTTCGACGAGGTCTTGTCGAGCAGCTCGTCGATCGGCGGGTTGGTGATGCCTTCGGGATTCGCGATGGTTCCCACTGTGGTGAAGTCCTTAATGCTCGTGGGCGAGGTATAACGAACCGAGCAATCCTACCAGCTCATCGGCGGCACGCTCGACGTAGTCGTTGACGACGGTGCAGTCGAACAGGGATTGCGCGGCCATCTCCTCGTCCGCGTGGGCGAGGCGGCGCTTGATCGTCTCCTCGTCGTCGGTCCCCCGGCCGATGAGCCGCCGCTGCAGCTCCTCGAGGCTCGGCGGGGCCAGGAAGACCAGCTGGGCCTCCGGCATGGCGGCACGGACCTGTCGTGCGCCCTGGAGGTCGATCTTCAAGAGAACGGGTCGGCCCTGACGGAGCCAGCCCTCGACCTGCGCGCGGGGCGTGCCGTAGAGGTTGCCCGCGAATTCCGCCCACTCCAGGAGCTGGTCACCGTCGACCAGTCGCTGGAACTCGGACCGGGTCACGAAGTGGTAGTGCTCGCCGTCGGTCTCGTAGTCGCGCTTCTTGCGTGTTGTCACCGACACCGAGAGTTTGATCCACGGCGAGCGCAGCCGGATCAGCTCGATCACACTGTCCTTCCCGACCCCGGAGGGGCCGGAGAGGACAGTGAGGCGGGCTGCCGGCTGCGCGTCGTCATCCATGCTCACGGCTCATTCCTACACGAGCCGATGAGTCAGTTCGCAGCGAACTCCCCCAGGAGGGCCTTACGCTGCTGGTCGCCGAGACCCCGGAGCCGGCGGCTCTCGGCGATCTTCAGCTTCTCCATGATCTGCGTCGCGCGGATCTTGCCGATGCCCGGCAGTGCCTGAAGCACGGCCGAGACCTTCAGCTTGCCGACGACCTCGTCGCCTTCCGCGCGCTCGAGCACGGCGGCGAGGGTGGTCTTGCCGGACTTGAGCTGTTCCTTCAGCTCAGCCCGAGCCTTGCGAACTTCCGCGGCCTTCTCCAGCGCAGCCTGACGCTGTTCGGGGCTCAATGACGGGAGCGGCACCAGTTCTCCTCAGGTCCCTGAGCGGCGGTAGTTCAATACCGGCGCTTCTGTGAAACGTGGTGTGCCAAGGAACCAAAGGGGCATGTGGTTCCCTAGCGCCGGGAAAACTAGCGGTCAAAACCGCTTTCGGCAACGTGGGGGTACCCCCGAACCGCCTGATCGGAACCCTGCTAAGCAGGCCGTTTCACCCGAGCGCGGAGCGGCAGCCGTCCAGGACGCGCTCCGCGGCGGCCCGCAGATCCGCGATTTCCGGGCCCGCGGCGAGAACTTCGCGTGAGTACGACGGCAACACGTTGTGAAGGGCCTCACCGAAGACCGCGCGCAGGTCATCGGGGGTTCCGCCCTGCGCTCCGAGGCCCGGCGCGAGCAGCGGGCCGTTGACCGCGGAGAGGTCGTGGCCGGTCTCGCCGATCGTCGCTCCGACGACCAGCCCGAAACTTCCGAGCGTCTCCGCACCCGCGTTGAGCTGGGAAATCTCATCGATCACAGTTTGCGCGACGGTTTTGCCGCCGGGCCCGACGGCGTGCTGGACGGCCGGCCCCTCGGGGTTCGAGGTGAGCGCCAGGACGAAGACACCACCCCCGTGAGCGGTCGCGGATTCGAACGCGGGACGCAGCGAACCGACTCCGAGATAGGGACTCACAGTAATCGCGTCAGCACAGAGAGTGCTATCCGGATTGAGGTACGCGTCGGCGTACGCAGCCATCGTCGAGCCGATATCGCCACGCTTCACATCGAGCAGGACAAGAGCACCGGCCTCTTTGGACTGTCGGATAGTTGACTCTAGAACCGCGACTCCACGTGACCCAAATCTCTCAAAAAATGCGGACTGTGGCTTCAGAACAGCCACCCGATCGGCCAGCGCCTCGACCACCGTACGGGCGAAGCGTTCCAGGCCGGAGATGTCGTCCGGGAGGCCCCACCGAGACAGCAGAGCGGCGTGCGGGTCGATGCCGACGCACAGGGGACCACGCTCCGCAACCGCCGCGTGGAGTCGTTCGCCGAAGGTTTCCATCAACAATTCCTACTTTCGAGTCAGCCGGCAGCCACCGCGGCGGCCGAGTCAACCGGCCGCCACCGCGGCGGCTATGCCGGCGGCGATACGGGCCACGTCCGCCTCGTCCGTCACGAACGGCGGCATGGTGTAGATCAGGTCCCGGAACGGCCGCAGCCACACGCCCCGGGCCACCGCGGCGGCCGTCGCCCGGGGCACGTCCACGTCGCGCTCCATCTGGACGACGCCGATCGCGCCCAGGACCCGCACGTCGGCGACCCCGGGCGCCCCGCGAAGCGGCTCCAGGCCGTCCCGGAGGCCGATTTCGATCTTTCGTACGGGTTCGGCCCACCCACCGTCGCGCAACAGTCCCAGAGACGCTCCGGCGACCGCGCAGGCGAGCGGGTTGCCCATGAAGGTCGGCCCGTGTGCCAGCCCGCCACCGGCACCGGCGGAGACCGCCCCGGCCACCTCGGTGGTGCACAGGGTCGCGGCGAGCGTCAGGTACCCGCCGGTGAGCGCCTTGCCCAGGCACATGATGTCCGGGCTGACCCCGGCATGATCGGCGCCGAAGAACCGCCCGGTCCGGCCGAACCCGGTGGCGATCTCGTCGAAGATCAGGAAGATGCCGTGCGCCGCGGTGGCCTCCCGCAGCACCCGCAGGTACTCCGGATGGTGGAACCGCATCCCCCCGGCGCCCTGCACCACCGGCTCGACGATCACCGCGGCGATCTCGTCCGCGTGCTGCTCCACCGTCCGGGTCAGCTCGGCGGCGTAGTCTTCGCTGTACTCGGCCGGCGGCAGGCCGGCGAAGACCTGGGCGGGCAGCACACCCGTCCAGAGCGAGTGCATGCCGCCGACCGGGTCGCAGACGCTCATCGGGTGGAACGTGTCGCCGTGATAGCCGCCACGCCAGGTCGCCAGCCGGCGCCGGCCCGGCCGGCCGAGCGCCAGCTGGGCCTGCAACGCCATCTTGATCGCCACCTCGACCCCGACCGAGCCGGAGTCGCAGAGGAAGACGTGTTCCAGGCCGGGCGGGGTGATCTCGACCAGCTCGGTGGCCAGCCGGATCGCCGGTTCGTGGGTGAGCCCGCCGAACATCACGTGGCTCATCCGCCCGGCCTGCTCGGCGAGGGCGGCGTCCAGGACCGGATTGCGGTAGCCATGGATCGCCGCCCACCACGACGACATGCCGTCGACCAGTTCCCGGCCGTCGGCCAGCCGCAGCCGGACCCCCTCGGCGCTCGCCACCAGATAGGGGTCGCTGCGGCCGGGCATCGGGCCGTACGGATGCCAGACGTGCGCCCGGTCGAGTGCGATCAGCTCGCGCTCGGCCGGGCTCATCGTGCTGCTGCGGCCCGTGCCGGGCGGGCGCCCCGGGCGACTTCGAGGACCAGGTCCGGGCCCCGGTAGATGAAGCCGGAGTAGAGCTGGACCAGCGCCGCCCCGGCGTCCAGCATCCGGGACGCGTCGTCGGCCGACATGATCCCGCCCACCCCGATGATCGGCAGGCGCCCGCCGGTCTCGTCGTGCACGAACCTCACCACCTCGCGGGCCCGGGCGGTCAGCGGCGCCCCGGAGAGCCCGCCCGCCTCGTGCGCCAGGTGCCGGTCCTCGGGCGCGAGCCCGTCCCGGGACAGGGTGGTGTTGGTCGCGATGATCCCGGCCGCGCCGTGTGCCAGACAGACCTCCAGCAGCTCGGCGATGGCCGGCTCGGTCAGGTCCGGGGCGATCTTGACGAGCACCGGCACCGGCCCGGCCAGCGCCGTCAGCAGCGCCCCGATCGCGGCCTTGTCCTGCAGCGTACGCAGGCCGGGGGTGTTGGGTGAGGAGACGTTGACCGCGATGTAGTCGGCGAACGGATGCAGCAGCCGGTAGGACGTCAGGTAGTCCTCGACCGCGTCCTCCAGGGGCGTGACCTTGGACTTGCCGAGCGAGATCCCCAGCGGCACGTCGAGCGGGCCCAGCTCGGCCAGCCGGCCGGCCAGGGCCGCCGCACCGGCGTTGTTGAAGCCCATCCGGTTGACGATGCCCTCGCTGGCCTTGGCCCGGAACAGGCGCGGCTTGTCGTTGCCCGGCTGCGGCTTCGCGGTGACCGTGCCGACCTCGACGAAACCGAAGCCGAGCGCCGGCCACGCGGGCAGGGCCACGCCGTTCTTGTCGACGCCGGCGGCCAGGCCGACCCGGTTCGGGAAGCGGACGCCGAAGACCTCGACCGGGTTGGAGAAGGCGTACCACCGGCGCATCGCGGCCAGCGCCGGGGCGGGCAGCCGGGAGAGCTGCTGGAGGGTCCACTCGTGGGCGTGCTCGGCGTCCCCTCCGCCCAGCCGGAACAGGGCCGGCCGGGCCAGGTTGGTGAACAGGCTCACTTGTCACCCCGCAGGACCTTGTGCAGCTCCTGCAGCGGCCGGACGCTCATGTCCCCGGCCCGCAGCGCCTCGATGCCCATCACCGCGGCGGCGGCACCCGGCACCGTGGTGATGCTCGGCACGTCGGCGGTGACCGCGGCGCTGCGGATCTCGTAGCCGTCCAGGCGGGCGCTGGCGCCGGAGCCCTGCGGGGTGTTGATGATCAGCGAGATCTCGCCGGCCAGGATCAGCTCGACCGCGTTCTTCTTCGAGGGGTCCTCGTAGTGCTTGGGCACGATCTCGCAGTCGATGCCGTACCGCCGCAGCACCTCGCCCGTCCCGGCCGTGGTGACGATGCCGAAGCCCAGGTCGGCGAGCCGCTTCACCGGGAAGATCATCGAGCGCTTGTCCCGGTTCGCGACCGAGACGAAGACCTTGCCGCCGGTGGGCAGCGAGCCGTACGCGGCGGCCTGCGACTTGGCGAACGCGTGGCCGAAGCCGGCGTCGATGCCCATCACCTCGCCGGTCGACTTCATCTCCGGGCTGAGCAGGCTGTCCACGTTCTTGCCGGAGAGGGTGCGGAACCGCTTGAACGGCAGCACCGCCTCCTTGATCGCGATCGGCGCGTTGGCCGGGACGTGCCCGCCGTCGCCCTCGGGCAGCAGCATGCCCTCGGCGCGCAGTTCGGCGATGGTGGCGCCGAGCATGATCCGGGCGGCCGCCTTGGCCAGCGGGACCGCCGTCGCCTTGGAGACGAACGGCACGGTCCGCGACGCCCGCGGGTTGGCCTCCAGGACGTAGAGGGTCTCGTCCTTGAGGGCGTACTGCACGTTCATCAGGCCGCGGACGCCGATCCCCCGGGCGAGGGACTCGGTGTACCGGCGGACCTCGGCGATGTGCGAGGCGGCCAGGGTGATCGGCGGCAGCGAGCAGGCCGAGTCGCCGGAGTGGATGCCGGCCTCCTCGATGTGCTCCATCACGCCGCCCAGGTAGACCTCGCCGGTGGCGTCGCAGAGCGCGTCCACGTCGATCTCGATGGCGTCGTCGAGGAACCGGTCGACCAGCACCGGGTGGTCCGGGGAGATCTCGGTGGCCCGCTCGATGTAGCCCTGGAGGGTGGGCTCGTCGTAGACGATCTCCATGCCCCGGCCGCCGAGCACGTACGACGGGCGGACCAGCACCGGGTAGCCGATGGTGTCGGCGATCGCCTTGGCCTCGGGGAAGCTGGTGGCGGTGCCGTGGTCCGGCGAGCGCAGATCGTTGTCGGCCAGCAGGGCGCCGAACAGGCCACGGTCCTCGGCCAGGTCGATCGACTCGGGGCTGGTGCCGACGATCGGGATGCCGGCCGCCTTGAGCCGGTTGGCCAGGCCGAGCGGGGTCTGCCCGCCGAGCTGGACGATCACGCCGATCACACCGGGACCGCCGGCCGCCTTGCCGGAGCTGTCCTCGGCGTGGAACACCTCGAGGACGTCCTCGAAGGTCAGCGGCTCGAAGTAGAGCCGGTCGGCGGTGTCGTAGTCGGTGGACACCGTCTCCGGGTTGCAGTTGACCATGACGGTCTCGTAGTCGACGCCCCGCAGCGCCTGGACCGCGTGCACACACGAGTAGTCGAACTCGATGCCCTGGCCGATCCGGTTCGGGCCGGAGCCCAGGATGATCACCTTCGGACGGTCGCTCGGCGCGACCTCGGTCTCCTCGTCGTACGACGAGTAGTGGTACGGGGTGTTCGCCTGGAACTCGGCCGCGCAGGTGTCGACGGTCTTGTAGACCGGCCGCATCCCGAGCCGGTGCCGCAGCGCGCGGACCCCGTCCTCGCCGGCGAACTCCGGGCGCAGCCCGGCGATCTGCTTGTCGGAGAGCCCGGAGCGCTTGGCCCGGCGCAGCAGCTCCTCGTCGAGGACCGGCGCGGCCAGGATCTCGGCCCGCAGGTCGACCAGGGCCTTGATCTCGTCCAGGAACCAGGGGTCGATCCGCCCGGACGCCTCGTGCACCTGCTCGACGGTGGCGCCCAGCCGCAGCGCCTTCTCCACGGTGTAGAGGCGGCCGTCGTGCGGCGTCCGGAGCGCTTCGAGAACCTCCGGCAGAGAATCCGAATCATCCGCATGAGTCCAGAAACCGGCCGCCGACGTCTCCATCGAGCGCATCGCCTTGTTCAGCGCCTCGGCGAAGTTGCGGCCCAGGCTCATCGCCTCACCGACCGACTTCATCGTGGTGGTGAGTTCCTTGTCCGCGCCGGGGAACTTCTCGAACGCGAACCGCGGGATCTTCACCACCACGTAGTCCAGCGCCGGCTCGAAGGCGGCCGGGGTCTTGAGGGTGATGTCGTTCGGGATCTCGTCCAGGGTGTAGCCGATGGCCAGCTTCGCCGCGATCTTGGCGATCGGGAAGCCGGTGGCCTTCGACGCCAGCGCCGACGAGCGGGACACCCGCGGGTTCATCTCGATCACGATCATCCGGCCGTCGTCCGGGTTGATCGCGAACTGGATGTTGCAGCCACCGGTGTCCACGCCGACCTCACGCAGCACCGCGATGCCCAGGTCGCGCAGCTTCTGGTACTCCCGGTCGGTGAGCGTCATGGCCGGGGCCACCGTCACGCTGTCGCCGGTGTGCACGCCCATCGGGTCGATGTTCTCGATCGAGCAGACGACCACGACGTTGTCGTGCTTGTCGCGCATCAGCTCGAGCTCGTACTCCTTCCAGCCGAGCACGCTCTCCTCGATGAGGACCTCGGTGACCGGGGACGCGGCCAGGCCGGCGCCGGCGATCCGCTCCAGGTCCTCAGGCGTGTGCGCCATGCCGGAGCCCAGGCCGCCCATGGTGAACGACGGCCGGACGACGACCGGCAGGCCGATCTCGGCGACCGTGTCGCGGACCTCTTCGATCGAGTGGCAGACCCGCGAGCGCGGGGTCTCGCCACCGGCCAGCGCCACGATGTCCTTGAAGAGCTGCCGGTCCTCGCCCTTGCGGATGGCCTCGACGTTGGCGCCGATCAGCTCGACGCCGTACTTCTCCAGGACGCCGGCCTCGTGCAGGGCGATCGCGGTGTTCAGCGCGGTCTGCCCGCCCAGCGTCGGCAGGATCGCGTCCGGCCGCTCCTTGGCGATGACCAGCTCGACGAACTCGGGCGTGATCGGCTCGACGTAGGTGGCGTCGGCGAACTCCGGGTCGGTCATGATGGTGGCCGGGTTGGAGTTGACCAGCGAGACCCGGATGCCCTCGGAGCGCAGCACCTGGCAGGCCTGGGTGCCGGAGTAGTCGAACTCGCAGGCCTGGCCGATGACGATCGGGCCGGACCCGATCACCATCACGTGTTTGATGTCCTCGCGCTTCGGCACTGAACTCAGCCCTTCTTCTCGACGAGCTCGACGAAGCGGTCGAACAGGTAGTCGGCGTCGTGCGGGCCGGCGGCGGCCTCGGGGTGGTACTGGACGGTGAACGCCGGGACCTCCAGGCCCCGGAGCCCCTCGACCACGTCGTCGTTGAGGCAGACGTGCGAGACCTCGACGCCACCGAACTCGGTGTCGACGCGCTGCCCGATCGGGGCGTCCACCGCGAACCCGTGGTTGTGGCTGGTCACCTCGACCTTGCCGGTGGTCTTGTCGAGCACCGGCTGGTTGATGCCGCGGTGACCGTAACCCAGCTTGTAGGTGCCGAAGCCGAGGGCGCGGCCGAGGATCTGGCTGCCGAAGCAGATGCCGAACAGCGGCACCTGGCGGCGCATCACCTCGCGGGCCAGCGCGACCGGGCCGTCGGCGGTGGCCGGGTCACCCGGGCCGGGCGAGAAGAACACCGCGTCGGGGCTGACCGCGAGCAGGTCCTCGATCGAGGAGGAGGCCGGGAAGACGTGCGTGGTGACACCGCGGGCGGCCAGGCGGCGGGAGACGTTGCGCTTGATGCCCAGGTCCAGCGCGGCGACCGTGTAGCGGTGCTCGCCCTCGGCCTGGACCACATAGGGCGAACCCGTGGTGACCTGGGCGGACAGGTCGGCGCCGAGCATCTGCGGCTGGGCCAGGACCCGCTGCCGCAGCGCCGCACCATCAAGATCGAGCGACGAGATGCCGACCCGCATGGCGCCCCGCTCGCGCAGGTGCCGGGTCAGGGCGCGGGTGTCCACACCACTGATGCCGACGATCCCCTCGGCGGCCAGCCGGTCACCGAGGTCACCGGTGGAGCGCCAGTTGGACGGGCGGCGGGCCGGGTCGCGGACCACGTAGCCGGAGACCCAGATCCGGTCCGACTCGTCGTCCTCGGCGTTGACGCCGGTGTTGCCGATCTGCGGTGCGGTCTGCACCACCACCTGCTTGTGGAACGACGGGTCGGTCAGTGTCTCCTGGTAGCCGGTCATGCCGGTGGTGAACACCGCCTCGCCGAACGTCTCACCGACGGCGCCGTAGGAGGTGCCGTGGAACGTGCGACCGTCTTCGAGGACGAGGATCGCCTTGGTCACTTGACTGCCTTTCCGTCCAGAACCGTGGCCTCGCCCCGCAGGAAGGTCGCGACGATGCGACCGGGCAGGGTCATGCCGGCGTACGGCGTGTTGCGGCTGCGGCTGGCCAGCTCGGACGGGTCGACGACCCGCTGCACCGAGGGGTCCACCAGCGTGAGGTTGGCCGGGGTGCCCGGCTTCGTCAGGTCACCGCCGTGCCCGGTCAGCCCGGCGATGCGGGCCGGTGCGATCGACATCCGGTCGGCGATCAGGTCCCAGTCCGGGCCGAAGACGCTCAGCACGATCGGCAGGGCGGTCTCCAGGCCGAGCATGCCGGGACGGGCGTACGACCACTCGCACTCCTTGTCCTGCACGGCGTGCGGGGCGTGGTCGGTGGCCACCACGTCGATCACCCCGTCGCGCAGCGCCTGGCGGAGGGCTTCGACGTCGGTACGCGTACGCAATGGTGGGTTGACCTTGAAGACCGGGTCGTAGCCGGCCGCGAGTTCGTCGGTGAGCAGCAGGTGGTGCGGGGTGACCTCGGCGGTGACGCGGACGCCGCGGGCCTTGGCCTGGCGCAGCACCTCGACCGACCCGGCGGTGGAGACGTGGCAGACGTGCAGACGGCTGCCGACGTGCTCGGCGAGCAGCACGTCCCGGGCGATGATCGCCTCCTCGGCGACGGCCGGCCAGCCGGTCAGGCCCAGGCGGGTGCTGACCTCGCCCTCGTGCATCTGGGCGCCCTCGGTGAGCCGGGGCTCCTCGGCGTGCTGGGCGATGACCCCGTCGAACGCCTTCACGTACTCCAGGGCACGGCGCATCAGCTTGGGGTCGGCGACGCAGAAGCCGTCGTCGGAGAAGATCCGCACGTTGGCCGCGGAGGTGGCCATCGCGCCCAGCTCGGCCATCTGCTTGCCGGCCAGGCCGACGGTGACCGCGCCGATCGGCTGCACGTCGACCAGCCCGGCCTCCCGGCCCAGGCGCCAGACCTGCTCGACCACGCCGGCGGTGTCGGCGACCGGCGAGGTGTTGGCCATCGCGCAGACCGCGGTGTAGCCGCCGAGGGCCGCGGCCCGGGAGCCGGTGTCGACGGTCTCGGCGTCCTCGCGGCCCGGCTCGCGCAGGTGGGTGTGCACGTCCACCAGTCCGGGCAGGGCGACCAGGCCGGTGGCATCGATGACCTGGTTGTCGGATTTTTCGTCATAAGCGGCGACCACGCCGTCTTTGATGAAGAGATCGGTCGGCGCGGCGCCGAGGATCGAGACGCCCTTGAGCAGGTACGCCATCACTTGCCTCCCAGCAGCAGGTAGAGGACGGCCATCCGGACGCTGACGCCGTTGGCGACCTGTTCGACGATGGTGGAACGGGGTGAGTCGGCGACCTCGGGCGCGATCTCCATGCCCCGGTTCATCGGACCGGGGTGCATGACGATCGCGTGCTCGGGCATCCTCGCCAGCCGGGGGGCGTCGAGCCCGTACCGGCGGCTGTACTCCCGGGCCGACGGGAAGTAGGAGTCCTGCATCCGCTCGGTCTGCACGCGCAGCATCATCACCACGTCGCTGTCCGGCAGCACCGCGTCCAGGTCGTAGCTGACCTGGGCCTTCTCGGTGAGGTCGAGCGGGATCAGGGTGGGCGGGCCGACCACGGTCACCTGCGCGCCGAGCGTCGACAGCAGCAGGATGTTGGAGCGGGCCACCCGGCTGTGCAGCACGTCCCCGACGACGGCGACCTTGAGACCGTCGAGACGGCCCAGGCGGGACCGCATGGTGTACGCGTCCAGCAGAGCCTGCGTCGGGTGCTCGTGGGTGCCGTCGCCGGCGTTGACCACCGAGCCCTCCACCCAGTTCGCCAGCCGGTGCGGGGCGCCGCTGGCCGAGTGGCGGATGACCACCGCGTCGGCGCCCATCGCCTGCAGGGTCAGCGCGGTGTCCTTGAGGCTCTCGCCCTTCGAGACGCTGGAGCCCTTGGCGGAGAAATTGATCACGTCGGCGGAGAGCCGCTTGGCCGCCGCCTCGAACGAGATCCGGGTGCGGGTGGAGTCCTCGTAGAAGAGGTTGACCACGGTCCGCCCGCGCAGCGCGGGAAGCTTCTTGACCTCCCGCCCGGAGAGCGCCGCCATCTCCCCCGCGGTGTCCAGGATCAGGGTGGCGGTGGCCGCGTCGAGGTCGGCGGCGGAGCGCAGGTGCTTGATCATCCGAGGCCTCCGATCAGGCGGACCTCGTCGGCCCCGTCGGTCTCGGTGAGGCCGACCTTGACACTCTCGCTGAGCGCGGTGGGGATGTTCTTGCCCACGTAGTCGGCGCGGATCGGCAACTGCCGGTGACCGCGATCGACCAGCACGGCGAGCTGCACCGAGCTGGGCCGGCCGAGGTCCTGCAGAGCGTCCAGCGCGGCGCGCACCGAGCGGCCGGAGAAGAGCACGTCGTCGACCAGGATGACCCGCAGGCCGTCGATGCCGCCCGGCGGCAGCTCGGTGCGGCCGAGCGCGCGGGTGGCCTTGAGGCGCAGATCGTCGCGGTAGAGCGTGATGTCGAGGGAGCCGACCGGGACCTCGACGCCCTCGAACGCGTGAATCCGGGCGGCGAGCCGGTGCGCGAGCGGAACACCCCGGGTGGGGATGCCGAGCAGCACGGTGCCGGTGGCGCCGGAGGTCTTCTCCAGGATCTGGTGTGCGATGCGGTCGACGACCCGATGCAGGTCGGACCCCTCCAGAATGATCTTGCTGGGCGCGTCTGCGCGTGGCTGCGCCACGGCGGACCTCCTTCCCCGCCTCACGGGACGGGTCGTTAAAGGATGTCGGTCGGGTCACTCGGTGAGAGGAAGACCCGATGGCTGACGCTACGTTACCAGCGGCCCCGGCGTTGACCATGGTGACGTGGCTGACTGGAGCAGAGCGGACAAATCAACGCGACTAGGGATACAGCCGGTAACTTTGGTGCGGGACCGCGCGACTCATCGGTAACCAACACTTGACCGGCGGTCGCAAACTCCGTACCGTCACGCAGCGTAGCGATCCGTGAGGAAAGAACCTTCACGGTCCAGCCACAGTACCGGGAGTGTCCATATGCCGTCTGAGTACGCCAAGTCGCTGGGCGCTCGCCTGCGCTCCATCCGCCAGCAGCAGGGCTTGTCCCTGCAGGGCGTCGAAGAGAAGTCCAACGGCCGCTGGAAGGCGGTCGTCGTGGGCTCGTACGAGCGTGGTGACCGCGCGGTAACCGTGTCCCGTCTGGCCGAACTGGCCGACTTCTACCGTGTCCCCGTCTCCGAGCTGCTGCCCGACGGCAGTGGCATCCGGCTCGAGGCCACCAACAAGATCGTTCTGGACCTGGAGAAGCTGTACGACACCACCGGCGAGGACCTCGCCTACGTGGCTCGTTACGCCCGGGCCATCCAGCAGCAGCGCGGTGACTACAACGGTCGCGTGCTGTCCATCCGGGCCGACGACCTGCGCGCGCTCGCCATCGTCTACGACATCTCGCCGTCCGGCCTCATCGAGCGCCTGACCGAGCAGGGCGTCCTGGTGGCCGACCCGCGCGCGTTCTTCGCCAGCTGAGTTCAGCAACACCCAGTAGCGCCCCCCGCAAAGCCCGCGTCTCCCGACGCGGGCTTTCGTGTATGCAAAGAGACCCGAACCAACAGATTCGGGCCTCTTCGGAGGGCTGAGCGGGCCTTTTCGGGCCTGTCAGCGAGTAGTCAGCGGGTGGCGAACGCGGCGATCCGGTCCAGCAGTCCGTTGAGGAAGCGCGGGCTGTCGTCGGTCGACATCTCCCGGGCCAGCTCGACCGCCTCGGTGATCGCCACCGGGTCGTCCACATCCGCCTCGAACAGCAGCTCGTAGACGGCGATCCGGGCCAGGTTGCGGTCGACGGTGGGCATCCGGTCGATGGTCCACCCCTCGGCGTAACTGGCGATCAGCTCGTCGATCCGGTCGAGGTGCTTGGCGACACCGTCGATCAGAGTCTTCGAGTACTCCAGGTGCTCGGGGTGCGGCTTGGCGATCCGGTCCAGGTACGTGAGAAGGACCTGGCTCGGCGGCAGGTCACGCAGGTCGGCCTCGAAGAGGACGTCGAGCGCACGCTTGCGGGCCTTACGCCGCGCGAGCCGTTCCTTCTTGGGACCTTCGGCCATCAGCTGCGGCCGAGGTAGCGGCCGTCGCGGGTGTCGACCTTGATCTTCTCACCGGTGGTGATGAAGAGCGGGACGTTGACCGTGGCGCCGGTCTCGATGGTGGCCGGCTTGGTGCCGCCGGTGGAGCGGTCGCCCTGCAGACCCGGCTCGGTGTAGGTGACCTCGACGAAGACGCTGGTCGGCAGCTCGATGTAGAGCGGCACGCCCTCGTGCAGCGCGACCGTGACCTCGGCCTCGGGCAGCAGGTAGTTGGCGTTGTCACCGACGGTCGCGCCGGGGACGTGGATCTGCTCGTAGGTGTCCAGGTCCATGAAGACGTAGTCCTCGCCGTCCTGGTACAGGTACTGCATCGTCCGCTTGTCCACGGTCGCCGTCTCGACCTTGGTGCCGGCGTTGAAGGTCTTGTCGACCACCTTGCCGGACAGCACGTGCTTCAGCGTGGTCCGGACGAAGGCAGGTCCCTTACCCGGCTTGACGTGCTGGAACTCAACGACGGACCACAGCTCCTTGTCGAGGTTGAGAACCAGGCCGTTCTTCAGGTCGTTGGTGGAAGCCATGTCCTACCTTTTTAATCCAGAGCGACGATCGTGACGCGAATCGGTGACCGAACCACTCTACCGGCGTGACGGCACCCGGAGCGAATCGGGCCTACCGCGCGATGTGCTCCAGAGCAAGCCGATAACCGTCGAAACCGAGACCCGCGATCACCCCGGTGGCGACCGCCGAGATCACCGAGTGGTGCCGGAACTCCTCCCGGGTGTGCACGTTCGAGATGTGCACCTCGACCAGCTTGCCCCGCAGCATCGCGCAGGCGTCCCGGACCGCGTAGTTGTAATGGGTCCAGGCGCCCGGGTTCAGCACCACGTCGGCACCCTCGTCGGCGGCCTGGTAGAGCCACTCCAGCATCTCGTGCTCGGCGTTGGTCTGCTTCACCTCCACGGTCACACCCAGCGCCTCGCCCACCCCCAGGCACATGTCCACCAGGTCCTGATAGGTCGCCGAACCGTAGACACCCGGCTCCCGCAGACCCAGCCGGCCCAGGTTCGGCCCGTTCAGCACGTAGATCACCGGGCCACCGCCGCGTACGCCTCGCGCAACAGCTCCTCGTCCGGCCCGGTCAGCACACCCGGCTTCGCCAGGCCGTCCAGGACCACGAACCGCAAGGTCGCCGCCCGCGCCTTCTTGTCGACGCGCATCGCGGGCAGCAGTTCCTCCCAGGCATCCTCGTCGTACGAGGTGGGCAGGCCGATCGCCGCGAGAACGGCCCGGTGCCGATCGGCGGTGGCCGCGTCCAGCCGCCCGGCGAGCCGGCCCAGCTCGGCCGCGAAGATCATGCCGACCGCGACCGCGTGCCCGTGCTTCCAGGAGTACCGCTCGCGGCGCTCGATCGCGTGCCCCAGGGTGTGCCCGTAGTTCAGGATCTCCCGCAGCCCGGACTCCTTGAGATCCACCCCGACCACGTCCGCCTTGACCCGGATCTTGCGCTCGATCAGCTCCCGCAGCACGTCACCGCGCGGATCGAGGGCCCGCGCCGGATCCGCCTCGACCAGCTCCAGGATCCGCGGATCGGCGATGAAACCGCCCTTCACCACCTCGGCCAGGCCGGCCGCCACGTCCTCGGCGGGCAGTGTGTCCAGCGCGTCCAGATCGCAGATCACCCCGGCCGGCGGGTGGAAGGCGCCCACCAGGTTCTTGCCGGCCGCGATGTTCACCGCGGTCTTGCCACCGACCGCCGCGTCGACCATGCCGGCCACCGACGTGGACACCGGCACCCAGCGCACCCCGCGCAGCCAGGCGGCCGCGACATAACCGGCCAGGTCGGTGGTCGCGCCGCCGCCGACACCGACGACGACATCCGTCCGGGTGAATCCGGCGGCGCCCAGCGCGTCCCAGCACCGGGCCGCGACCTCGACCGTCTTGCCCGCCTCGGCGTCCGGCACCTCGATCGGCACCACCGTCGCCGCCCCCGCCGACTTCGCCACCGCCTCGGCGCGCTCACGCAGCGTCGGCGGGTGCAGGACCGCCACCCGGGCCGCGCCGTCGATCATCACGGGCAGTTCGTCGGCGAGCCCTCGGCCCACGACCACGTCATATGGACGGTCACCCGTCACCGGAATCCGCGTCACCACGGGATACACCCTATTCGTACGACAGTCGGGCTTCATGGGGTTATAGACAGATAACCCCATCAGGGTTACACATGATGGCATGCCGAAAATCAACGTCTACCTGCCCGACGATCTCGCCGAAGCGGTCCGCGACACCGGGCTGCCCGTCTCGCCGATCTGCCAGCGCGCCCTGGAGCAGGCGGTCCGCCGGATCACCACGATCCGCCAGGCGGTCCTCACCGACCTCGACCTCGACCCGGACCGGCTGACCGAACAACTGCCCAGTTTCACCGCACGTCTGGTCACCGCGATCACCCTGGCCGCCGACCGGGCCGCCGGCTCGGCCACCACCGGCCCGGTCACCACCGGGGACCTGCTGCACGGCATGCTGGCCGAGGGCCACAACCTCTCGTTGCGGCTGCTCACCGCGATGGACGTGGCCCCGTCGTCACTCACCGCACCGGCCACGTCCGAACCGTCTGTCACCGACGGCACGCTGCGGTTCAGCGACCCGGCCGCGGTCGCGCTGGAACTGGCGGTCGGCGAGGCGATCGGCCTGGGCCACAACTACGTCGGCTGCGAACACCTGCTGATCGGCCTGGCCGCCGAACCGGACGGCGCGGCCGGCGCCCTGCTCCGCTCCCGCGCCGTCGACGGCAAGTCCGCCCGGCGCACGGTGGCGGCGGCCCTGGAGGGATACGCCCACCTCCGGGCGGCGAACACGAACGGCCCCAACGACGCGAACTCCCCCGCCGCCCTGCTCGCCTCGATCCTCGAACGCCTGGACGCCCTGGAGAGCAAGGTCAACTGACCAGTGCGCGTGCCGCCTTCCGGCGCGGATCGAACCGCACGTCACCACAATCGGCCCGGAATCCGCCGGCGTGGCGCATTACGGCGCGAGCGGGCCGACACGAGTGGGACGGAGCGAAGACGTCGAACTCCACGACGACCACACCGAACCGGGTCAGGTCTTGAGGAGGCGTACGACCTCGGCGGTGACGTCCGGCTCGGTGCGGCCGTCGGTGGTCACCGTGTGGGTGGCCACCTCCAGATAGAGAGGGCGGCGCTGGTCCAGCAGGTATTTCAGGGTGGCCCGCGGGTTCAGGGCCAGCAGCGGACGGCCGGCGCCCAGCCCCACCCGCTTGATCGCGTCGGTCAACTCCACCGACAGGTACACGACCGTGTGCGCGGCGAGCAGCTTTCGGGTGCCCTCGTCGAGGACGGCGCCGCCGCCCAGCGCGAGCACCCCGCCGAACGTCTCCAGCTGCGACGCGACGGTCTCGCGTTCCATCGCGCGGAACGCGTCCTCGCCCTCGTCGACGAAGATCTCCGGGATCGGTTTGCCGGCCCGCGCCTCGATGATCAGGTCGGTGTCGGCGAACTCGACGCCCAGCTCCGCCGCGACGGCCTGGCCGACGGTGGTCTTGCCGGCGCCCATCACGCCGACGAAGACCGCGACCGGGGCCATCAGCGGATGATCAGGTGGTCGAGGTACGACGCGAGGTTGCGGCGGATCTCGGCGACCGAGTCACCACCGAACTTCTCGGTCGCCGCCTCGGCCAGCACCAGGGCGACCATCGCCTCGGCGACCACCGCGCCGGCCGGGACGGCGCAGACGTCGGAGCGCTGGTTGATCGCGGTGGCCGGTTCGCCGGTGGTGATGTCGACGGTCTGCAGCGCCCGGTTCAGCGAGGAGATCGGCTTGAGGGCGGCGCGCACCCGCAGCGGCTCACCGTTGGTGATGCCGCCCTCCAGGCCGCCGGCCCGGTCGGTGACCCGCTTGACGCCGGCGTCGGTCGGGACGATCTCGTCGTGGGCGACCGAGCCGCGCGAGCGGGCCTGGGTGAACCCGTCACCGATCTCCACACCCTTGACCGACTGGATCGACATCAAGGCGGTGGCCAGGCGGGCGTCGAGCTTGCGGTCCCATTGGACATGGGATCCGAGACCCGGCGGTACGCCGTACGCCAGCACCTCCACGATGCCGCCGAGGGTGTCCGCGTCCTGTTTCGCGGCGTCCACCTCGGCCACCATCCGCGCGCTGGCCTCCGGGTCCAGACAGCGCAGCGGGTCGGAATCGATCCGGTCGAAGTCGTCCGGCACCGGGATGACACCGGGCTTGGCGGCGACCGAGCCCAGCTCGATCACGTGCGACACGATGTCGATGCCGAGCGCCTGCTTGATCAGCTGCTTGGCGACCACCCCGACGGCGACCCGGGCCGCCGTCTCCCGGGCGCTGGCGCGCTCCAGGACCGGGCGGGCGTCGGCATGCCCGTACTTCTGCATGCCGGCCAGGTCGGCGTGGCCGGGCCGGGGCCGGGTCAGGGCGGCGTTGCGCGACTGGGCGGCGAGCACGCCGGGGTCCACCGGGTCGGCCGCCATCACGGTCTCCCACTTGGGCCACTCGCTGTTGCCGACCCGCAGCGCCACCGGTGAGCCCAGGGTCACCCCGTGCCGGATACCACCGATGATCTCGAGCTCGTCCTGCTCGAACTTCATCCGGGCGCCGCGGCCGTAGCCGAGACGGCGGCGTACGAGATCACGGGTGATGTCCGCGCTCGTCACCTCGACACCGGCGGGAACACCCTCCAGCATCGCGACGAGCGCCGGTCCGTGGGATTCACCTGCAGTCAGCCAGCGCAACACGGCACCAGTCTGGCACGGCGTCCCGGCCGGCCGGCGGGTGGCCGCCACCATCCCGCCCAGCGGACGTCACCTGTTGCGGGCCGCCTGTTCCAGCGCCGCGCGCATGGCTTCCTCGGGTGCCTCGGGCAGACCGGTGAACTGCTGGAACTGGCCGAGCGCCTGGGCCAGCAGCAGGTCCAGCCCGGAGACCACGGTGACCGCGTGCTGGAGCGCCGAGGCGGCCAGCGGGGTGGGCCACGGGTCGTAGAGGGCGTCGAAATACACACTCCCGGGTTTCCAGGTGACCCGGCCGGCCAGGTCGTCGGCGACCCCCTTGGGCACCGTGGAGATCACCGCGTCGGCGTCGAAGGCCCCGGCCGCCTCCGGCCAGGACACCCCGACCAGGGTGAGCCCGAGGGCCACCGCGACCGGGCCCAGCTCCTCCCGGGCCTCGGCCCGGCGGGTCACCACGTTGACCGTCTCGGCGCCCAGCTCGGCCGCGGCGGCCAGCGCGGCGCGCGCCGTGCCGCCCCCGCCGAGCACGGTGATCCGTGGCGGCGCCTCCTTGACCGCGTGCCGGCCGCGACTCAGTCCGAGCCCGGCGTCGCGCAGCACGTGGACCATGCCGGGGACGTCGGTGTTGTCCGCGTGCCACGAGCCGTCCGGCTGGTGGACCAGGGTGTTGGCGCAGCCCACCGCGATGGCCAGGGGCGAGGCGGAGCCGGCCAGCCGCAGCGCCGCCTCCTTGAGGGGCATGGTCAGCGACAGGCCGGCCCACTCCGGGCCGAGACCGGCGACCAGATCGGGCAGCTCGGACTCGGCACACTCGATCGAGGTGTAGGTCCAGCCGGTCAGGCCGGCCGCGGCGAATCCGGCGGTGTGGACGAAGGGCGAGAGCGAGTGCGCGATCGGCTTGCCGCACACGGCGGCCTTCCTCGCGGCCGGCTGCGTGCCGGCGGTCGGCAAAGTCTCCTCGGGCTTCTGCACGGCCTCACTCTACGGGTGGACGCCCGTCCGGTGCCCTCACCCACACCCCGGGGTCAGCAGTCGGACAGCGGGATCCCGTTGTCGCAGGCCTTGTCCTTGTTCTTCTCGTGCTCGGCATCGGTGGTGGCGAACGCCGAGTTGCCCTTCTTGTCCACCGCGACGAAGAACAGCCAGGACGCCGTCGGCGGCTTCATCGCGCCGGACAGGGCCGCCTTGCCGGGGCTGTTGATCGGGCCGATCGGCAGGCCGATCTGGGTCTCCGAGTTGTACGGGTTCTTCGGGTCCCGCATCTCGTCCAGCGTCAGCTTGCCGGAGTGCTTGGCCTTCTTGCCGTTGAGCTCCAGCCAGTAGTTCGTGGTGACGTCGAACTGCAACGGCATCTTCTTCTTGTACGCCCGGTTGTAGGCGACCCGGGCCACCTTGGGCAGGTCCTTGGCGGTGCCGGCCTCGGCCTGTGCCAGCGATGCCACGATCAGAGCCTCGTACGGCGAGACGCCCAGGTTCTTCTGCACCTCGTCGGCGAACCCGATCTCGCCGGTGACGGTGAGGAAGTGCTCCACCATCGTGCGCAGCACCTGCTTGGCGTCGGCCTTCGGGTCGAACTCGTAGGTGTCCGGGAAGAGGAAGCCCTCCGCGCTCTTGGCCACCTGCTTGCCGTCGTTGCGCTTGAACCACCAGTCCGGCACGCCGAGCGCCTCCGGGTCCTTCGCGGCCTCCTCGAAGTCCTTCGCCGGGATCCCGGTGGCCTTGGCCAGCAGCTCGTAGGTCTGCTTGGCGGTCTTTCCCTCCGGCACGGTGGCGCCCTTGATCAGCCGGGTGTTCGGGTCGAGCAGCTGCGTCACGGCCTGGGCTGCGGCCATCTGACGGCGCAACACATACGTCCCGGACTGGATGTTCTTGGCGCGCGGCTCGGCGTCGGCGGCGTTCAGGAACGCCTTCGTGCTCTTCACCACATCCGCTTCGACCAGCGTGTTGCCGATCTCGGTGAGCGACGAGTTCTTGGCGATGGTCACCTCGACCGGGCCGCTGCCGCCACCGTCGTAGTCGGCGGCGACGAAGAACCCGGCCACCTTGGTGTAGCCGAAATAGACACCACCGCCCAGAACGCCGAACAACAGCAGCGTCATGACCATGGCGATCGCGGACCGGCCACGGCCCTTCTTCGGGCGGCGATCACGCTCCGCCCCACCACGCTCGGCGTCCTCTTCGAACGCCACGTCCAGTTCATCGATCATGTCGCCTGCCTCCGACGCGGCCGCATCAGCACTGACGGGCACGATACCCACATCGATGCCTCGCCGCCCACCCCTGAACCTGCCTAACGGCGGCGGCCGACCGGAGCAACTCCGGCCGACCACCGGCACCCATCCGGGGTGCTAACAGATCGGGATGCCGTTTCTACACGCTTCCTGAATGTTCTTGTTGTGCTCGTCGAACGTCTTCCCGTACGCCATGGCGCCCTTCTCGTTGACCGTCACGAAGAAGAAGTACGGGCTCTTCTTGGCGTCGAGCGCACCCTTGAGGGCGATCTCGCCGGGGTTGCTGATCGGGCCGATCGACATGCCGGGCGCGTTGTACCGGTACGGGTTGTCCTCGCCGTGCATCTCGTCGATCGTGAGCTTTTCGGAGGACTTGCCCTCCTTGCCCTGCAGCCGCAGCCAGTAGTTGACGGTGCTGTCCAGCTGCAGGCAGCCGCACGGGAAGTTGCCGGAGTACGCCCGGTTGTAGAGCACCCGGGACACCGGGCCCATGTCCTCCGGCAGCAGCGCCTCGACCTGGGTGATCGACGCGGCGACCAGTGCCTCGTACGGCGAGATGTTGAACTTCTCCTCGGCGGTCTCGGCGAAGTTCAGCTTCTTCATCTCGGCGTTGAAGTTCTTGACCATCGCCTTGAGGATGTCGGTCGCGGTCCAGCCGTCCTGCAGCTCGTAGGTGGCCGGGTAGAGAAAGCCCTCGATGTTGGACTTGTCGACCTTCTTGCCGTCCTTGCGCTTCAGCCACTCGGCGCCGACCCCGAGCTTCGAGATGTCCTTGGCGGCCTTCTCGAACTCCTCGTACTCGATGCCGGTCGCCTTCGCGAACGCGTCGAAGACCTGCATCTTGGTCCAGCCCTCGGGGATGGTCACCCCGTTGATGGTCATGTTCTTGCGGTCCAGCAACATCGCCAGCGCGTCGGTCGCCTTCATCTCCTTGCGGAGCTTGTACGATCCAACCTGAATGTTCTGACTGTCGGAGTTGTCCTTTGCAGCGTTGACGAAGGCCTGCGCGCTCTTCACCACGCCCTTGGACTCCAGCGTGGCGCCGATCGCCGAGCCGCCGTCACCCGGCTTGACCTCGACCACCACCTCGCCGGAGCCCGGGCCGTCCCAGTCCGCGGCGAGGAACTTCGAGCCGTACCGGTCGTAGGCGAACCATCCGCCGCCACCCAGCACCCCGAACAGCACCAACACCATGACGAACACCAGAGCCGTACGCCCGGCGCTCTTCTTCCGATGTCGCCAGCGGCCCGGATCCGGGTTGTCCTCGTACTTGAGATCTTCCATCTCGCCGATCAATTAAGTCTGCCTCCGCTGCGCGTTGAGCCAGCTCTGCAGGATCTCCACGGCCGCCGCCTGGTCCACGACCGCACGCTGACGCTTTCCCTTGACGCCTCGCTCGGACAGTCTCCGGCTGGCCACGACGGTCGACATCCGCTCATCGGTCAGCAGCACCGGCACCGGCGCGAGCACCGGGCCGAGCCGCTCCACATACGCCCGGATGTGGCCGGCCGCCACACCCTCACGCCCGTTGAGCGCCACCGGCAAACCGACCACGACCTCGACCGCCTCGTACTCGGCGGCCAGCCGGGCCAGCTCCGTCATGTCCTTCGGCGTGCCGTCGTCACCGGTCTCCCGGTCCCGCGGCACGGTCACCACCGGGCTCGCCAGAATGCCGTCCGGGTCGCACTTGGCCACCCCGACACGCACCTGCCCCACGTCCACCCCCAGGCGGACGCCCCGAGCGAAACGCTGAGTCACGCCTTCAACCCGCACAGCACCAACACGCGCCTCCCGTACCCAACGCTTGGATGATCGCCCCAGCCGATCGCGCCAAGAGCTTAACCGCATCATCCACGGTGCCGCCGCAGCCCGGTCAAGGCCTAAAGCTCCGCTAAGAAACGGCACACACAAACGAATCGGATGATCACTTCGGGTGAAAAACAAGGGCGCCCCGGAAAACCGGAGCGCCCTTCGATAATAGTCCTCAGGACAGATCCGCGATCGCCTTCTCGATCGCGGCCAGCAGAACCGGCGCCTGATCCGCCGGGACACCGCCGCCCTGCGCCAGATCGGCGTTGCCGCCACCCCGGCCGGACAGCGCCGACTTCACCAGATCCTGCGCCGACACCCCCCGGCTCCTGGCCGCCGCGTTGATCGCCACGATCAGCGACGCCTTGCCGTTCGACCGGGCGGTCACCGCGACCACCGCGGGACGCGCGGCGTCGATCTTGCCGCGGATCTCCTGCGCGAGGGTACGCACGTCGTTGCCGGCCGCCCCCTCGGGCGCCTCGGTGCCCACGTAGGCCACCCCACGCACGTCCTTGGCCTGGCCGGCGAGCGCACCCGCCCCACCCAGGACCATCTGCGCCCGCAGCTTCTCCAGCTCCTTCTCCGCGTCCCGCAGCGCCGTGACGGTCTGCTCGACCCGGTCCGCCACCTGCTCGCCGGGCACCCGGAACAGATCCGCCAGGCGCGACACCAGCAGATGCTCCTTCGCCAGGAAGCTGAACGCGTCCAGACCGACCAGAGCCTCCACCCGGCGTACGCCGGAACCGATCGACTGCTCGTTGAGGATCTTCACCAGGCCCAGCTGACCGGACCGGGACACGTGGGTGCCACCGCACAGCTCCCGCGCGTAGTCACCGACCTCGACCACCCGGACCTCGTCGCCGTACTTCTCACCGAACAGCGCCATCGCGCCCAGCCGCCGCGCCTCCTCCTGCGAGGTGACGAACGCGTTCACCTCCAGGTCGCGCAGCAGCACCTCGTTGATCTGCTGCTCCACGTCGAAGAGCACCGTCGGGTTCACCGCGCCCGGAGTGTGGAAGTCGAACCGCAGCCGGCCCGGAGCGTTCAGCGAACCCGCCTGGGTCGCCGACTCACCGAGGAAGTTGCGCATCGTCTGGTGCACCAGGTGCGTCGCGGTGTGCGAACGGGAGATCGCCTTACGGCGGGTCACGTCGATCTCGGCCAGAGCCGTCTCACCGGCCCGCACCTCACCCCGGACCACCCGCGCCTTGTGCACGATCAGGCCCGGCAGCGGCTGCTGCACGTCGACGATCTCCAGCCGGCCGTTGCCGACGTTGATCACGCCGTTGTCGGCCTGCTGGCCACCGCCCTCCGCATAGAACGGCGTGGTGTCCAGCACCAGCTCGACGAAGTCACCCTCGCCGGCCACCTCGATCCGGCCCTTGTCACCGATCAGGGCACGCACCCGCGACTCACGGGTGATCTCCTGGTAGCCGGTGAACTCGACCGCGCCGCCCGACTCCAGCGCCGAACGGTACGCCGACAGGTCCGCGTGGCCCGTCTTGCGCGCCGCCGCGTCCGCCTTCGCCCGGGCCCGCTGGTCGGCCATCAGCCGGCGGAAACCCTCCTGGTCGACCTGCAGGCCCTGCTCCTGCGCGATCTCCAGGGTCAGATCGATCGGGAAGCCGTACGTGTCGTGCAGTTGGAAGGCCTTGTCCCCGCTCAGCTGGGACCTCCCCGCCGACTTGGACTCGGTGATCGCCGAGTCCAGGATCGTGGTGCCCGCCTTCAGCGTGGCGAGGAACGCCTCCTCCTCCGCGTAGGCGTAGGTGGAGATCCGGCCGAACTCCTTCTCCACCTCCGGGTACGACGGGGACATGCAGTCCCGCGCGATCGGCAGCAGGATCGGCAGCGCCGGCTCCTGCCAGCCGAGCAGGCGGATCGCCCGGATCGCCCGGCGCATGATGCGGCGCAGCACGTAACCGCGGCCCTCGTTGGACGGCACGATGCCATCACTGATCAGCATCAGCGCGGTCCGGACGTGGTCGGCGATCACCCGCAGGCGCACGTCGTCCGGGTGGCTCTCCGACGCGGCATGACCGGACTGCTTGCCGTACTCCTTGCCGGTCATCTCGGCGGCCTTCGCCAGGATCGGCTTGACCTCGTCGATCTCGTACAGGTTGTCGACACCCTGCAGGATCGACGCGATCCGCTCCAGGCCCATGCCGGTGTCGATGTTCTGCTTCGGCAGGTCACCGACGATCGTGAACTCTTCCTTCGACTTCACGTCGGTGATCTCGTGCTGCATGAAGACCAGGTTCCAGAACTCCAGGTACCGGTCCTCGTCGACCTCCGGGCCGCCCTCCTGCCCGTAGGCGGGGCCACGGTCGTAGTACAGCTCCGAACACGGGCCCGCCGGACCCGGGATGCCCATCGACCAGAAGTTGTCCTTCTTGCCGCGGCGCACGATCCGCTCCGCCGGCAGACCGGTCCGCTTCCACATCTCGATGGCCTCGTCGTCGTCCAGGTAGACGGTCGCCCAGATCTTCTCCGGGTCCAGACCGAAACCACCCTCGTCGACCGGCTTGGTCGACAGCTCCCACGCCAGCCGGATCGCGTCCGCCTTGAAGTAGTCGCCGAACGAGAAGTTGCCGTTCATCTGGAAGAACGTGCCGTGCCGGGAGGTTTTGCCGACCTCGTCGATGTCCGGCGTCCGGATGCACTTCTGCACACTCGCGGCCCGGTCGTACGGCGCGGCCTGCTGCCCCAGGAAGAACGGGACGAACTGCACCATGCCGGCGTTGATGAACAGCAGGTTCGGGTCATCGATAGCCGGCAGCGGGGCACTCGGGACCACCGTGTGCCCGTTCGCCTCGAAATGCGCCAGGAAGCGCCGCTTGACTTCCGCCGTTCTCATCGATTTCCCTCCTGCGAGCCGTCCTGCGCGTCGTCACGCAGGTCGGCGAATTTGTCCTCGTACAGCTCCCCCGCGGCGAACGCCTCGTGGATCTGCGTCTCCCGCTCGGCCATGCCCTCGCGGACGTCCTCCACGAAGCTACGCATCGACTCGACGAGGCCGCCAGCGGATTCCGACAGTGAGGTGGCGATGCCCGTCGGGGTGAACTCGTTGGCCTTCTGGTTCAGCTTGCGGACGACCAGGGCGCCGACGGCCAAGCCGACACCGAGCCACAGCAGACGCTTCATGGCGTGTGACCTCTCTCAGCTCAGCGGGCGGTCTTACGGCGCTGCTTGATCGCGGCGCGAACCTCGCGCTCCTCCTCGGCACTCCGCCGGGCGTTCGCGGCCTTACGCAGGCCGTACCCGAAAGAGGCCACCTTGACCAGCGGGTTCGCGGCGGCCGCGGACACCACGGTGACCAGGTTCGCGACGTTCGCCGTCACGTTCTGGGCGTGCTCGGTCATCGTGTCGACCTTGGCCAGCTGCACGTTCACACCGTCCAGAGAGACCTGAACCTGGCTCAGCGCCACGTTCACGTTCTCCACCGTGTGGTTCACATTGGTCAGCAGCGGCCCGGTGCGGTCGACCACGTCGTTGATCGCGTTGGTGGTGGCGTCGATGGTGCGCCCCAACTTGAGGATCGGCACGGCCAGCACCAGGACGAGCATGAGGAAGGCGCCTGCCGCGACAAGACCTGCGATTTCTCCGGCATTCATGTGGCGCGTACTCCTATTCGGGTGGTCACGTTTCGGCGGGACGACTAGCAGACCCTACCGTCCGTGACCACCACCCGCGTCACGACGTCTGGGGTGTCGGGAAGATGGAATCGGTGTCCGGCAGGACCGTATCCGGAGTCTCCCCCAGCGGCCCCGGAGCGGTGTCCGTCCGGCCCCGGGTGTCGACGATCGTGTTCTGCACCTTTATCCGCACCGACGAGCCCACACACTCCCCCGGCTCCAGCGGCTCCAGCGCCTCCTCACCGGCCGCCGGATTCTGCTCCGCGGCGAACTGGTCCACCGCGCAGTCCGGCAGGCCCACGAACAGGTCCAGCGTCAGTTCGTCCCGCCGCCAGCAGCTGTGACTCTGCTCCTCCGGGCTGGCCGGCTTCTCACAGGCGTCGGCCTTCCACTCGGTCCAGCCGGCGGTCTTCAACGCTTTCGAGTACGCCGTGGCAGTCTCCGGGAACGGCCGGTCCGACGCGGCCACCCGCTCCCGGAACGAGCACTCACCGATGCACAGGGCACTGCCGAACTCGTGGTCCTGCGGCTCCTTGTCGGCCCACTCGGCCACCGGCAGCTGGTCCAGCGAGGCGAAGACCGGGTCGGAGCTCATCGCCCGTACGCCGAAGAAGGCCGGCAACACCAGCAGCACCATGACGGCCGTCGAGACCAAGGTCACCAGACGCCAGCGCCGCTGGGTCCGCATCTTGTACCGCAGACCGGCCAGGCCGCCTTCCGGGGCTTCCTCCACCCGGGGCCGGCCGTCCTCCGCCTGCGAACCCGTCGCCGTCGCACCGTCACTCCCCGGCGGCAACGCCCCCGCGGCGACTCGAACGGCACCCGGCCGTCCATCAGCGCCGCCCGGCCCACCGGCCCCGTTCGGCCCACCGGCCCCGTTCGTCCCACCAGGCCCGTTCGGTCCGCCCGGTCCAGGCTGTCCGCCGGGTCCACTCGACCCGCCCGGCCCGGACTGCCCGCCGGGACCCGCGGGGAGCGCGAGCACGGCCGGAACCCTGCCGCCCGGTTTGTTGCCGGCCGGTGCTCCGACCTGGGCCGCACCTACCGACGCCGCACCCACAGAAGCGGCACCCACCGACGCGGCACCCACCGAGGCGGCACCCACCGAGGCGGCACCCACCGAAGCAGTTCCCGCCGGAGCCGCGCCGGTCGGAGTTGCACCTACCGATGCCGCACCGACAGAAGCAGCGCCTGCCGATGCGGCACCCACGGACGCCGCACCGGCAGAGGCAGCACCTATCGGCGCGGTACCGGCCGCCGCGGCACCCGCTGACGCGGCACCCACCGACGCGGCACCCACTGAAGCGGAACCCACCGAGGCGGAACCGGCCGAAGCCGCGCCTGCCGGCCCGGGTCCGGCCGGGAGTTCCCCGGCGGGCGCCGAACCCATGGCGGCCCCACCCGGACCCGCCATCTGCCCATGGCCACCGTCGGGCCCTACCGCTGCCCGGCCGGGAACGGCCGCACCACCCCGAACCGGCCCGCCGCCCATACCGTCACGCGGGCCGGGGCCACCCGAACCCATCCCCGCGCCGGGACCGCCACCTCGTGGACCCGGACCGCCGGGACCTCCGCCGCGCGGGCCGGGGCCACCGTCACGCGGGCCGGGACCACCAGGTCCCATGCCGTCATACGGGCCGGGATCCTCCGGATCGTCGTATCCTCGCTCGTCACGCGGACCAGAGTCTCTCGGACCGCCAGGCCCCCACCCGTCGCGCGGCCCCGGGCCCATCCCGTTCCGGGGACCAGGCCCGCCTCTGTCGTCATACGAACCGGATCCGTCCGGGCCCATGCCTGCCGGGCCCATGCCGTCACGCGGGCCGGGGCCCATCGGCCGACCCGCGCCGTCCGGTCCCAGCGGGCCACGTCCGGGCACAGCGGCACCGCCCATCGCCCGCGACGGCCCGTCGGGGCCCTGCCCGGGAACCTGGGCACCGCCCATCGCTCTCGACGGCCCGTCCGGACCCTGCCCGGGAACCTGGGCACCGCCCATGGCCCGCCCGTCACCTCGCATGCCCTGCGGTGAGCCGTCCGGTCCCATACCGGCCCGGCCGGGCACCACGGCACCACCCATCGCCCGGGACGGCCCGTCCGGACCCTGTCCCGGCACAGACGCGCCACCCATCGCCCGGGACGGCCCGTCGGGGCCTCCCGGCCGGGGCGGAAGCCCCGACGGTCCACCACCGGGACCAGCCCCACGATGTCCCGGCCCACGACGCCGCGCACCGGTGTGCCCGCCGTCCGGCCCGGCCATGCCGTTACCAGCGATGCCGTTACCGGCCATCCCGTTACCGGCCATCCCGGTGGCGTCGCTGTCCGGACCGGGCCTGCCATGACGCGAGACCGCGCCGGTACCACCGTCCATACCGGCATAACCCACCGGACCGCCGTCCGGACCCGGCCTGCCGTGACGTGACACGGCTCCGGTGCCGCCGTCCCCGTCACCCAGCGGACCACCGTCCGGGCCGGGCCGGCCATGGCGCGACACCGCACCCGTACCGTCCGGGCCGGACACTCCACGCCGCGACACCGAGGCGGTGCCTCCGTCGCCGTCCGAGTAGCCGTCCGATTCGGGCCGGCCATGACGCGACACCGCACCCGTACCACCGTCCGGTCCCGGCCGCCCACGACGCGACACCACACCGGTGCCACCATCGCCATCACCGTAACCAGCCGGGCCACCGTCCGGTCCCGGCCGCCCGCGCCGCGACACCACACCGGTGCCGTCGTCACCGTCGCCGTAGCCCGTCAGACCGCCTTCCGGACCGGGCCGTCCGTGCCGCGACACCGCACCGGTACCACCGTCACCATCGCCATATCCGGCCGACCCACCGTCCGGACCGAGTCGTCCGTGCCGCGACACCGCACCGGTACCGCCATCACCATCGCCGTATCCGGTGGGACTGCCGTCCGGGCCGGGCCGGCCGTGCCGCGAGACCGCGCCGGTACCGTCCGGGCCGGGCATGCCGTGCCGTGACATCGGGCCGGTTCCGGCATCCGCGCCCGGTACACCGTGCCGAGAGACGGCGCCGGTGCCACCGTCCGGACCGGGCATGCCGTCCGGGCCCAGGGAACCGTGTCCGGGGCGAGCCCGGCCGGGGACAGCCGGTCCCATCGCTGCCGGGTTGCCGTCGTCCGGGCCGTGACCGGGTACCGCCGCGCCACCGCGCACCGGCCCGTGCCCTGGGATCTGAGCGCCACCACGCGCCGGTCCACCGGGCGGCATACCGCCCGGGCCGTTGGGTGGCATGCCACCGGGGCCGTTGGGTGGCATACCGCCGGGGCCGGGCTGGCCGACCACGGCGCGGCCGGCACCCATCGCCTGTGCCGGGCCGTTTCCTGGAGGCGGAACCGGTGCACCGGCCCGGGCCGCGGCGGGGCCGTCCGGCCGTACACCGCCGTGCCGTCCGGTCTGTTCTTCTCCCCCGGCCGGGAACGGCGCGGCGCCCTGCGGACCACCAGGGGTCTCCGCGCGGGACCGGCGGCCGGGACCGGCCTGTTCCGGAACCTGGACACCACCGGTGGGCGCACGGTCCTCGCCCGCCTGCGGCGGCACACCCGGTCCGCGCTGGACACGCCCGGTTCCGGGACGCTGGATCACCCCGGAGGTACTGTCGGCCATGGCTCCGGCACGACCGGGAACCACCGGGGTACGGGCACCCTGCCTCCCCGGCACGACCGGCGGGACCGCGGCAGCCGCTCGCACCGGACGCCCGTCACCCGGGCCGATCCGACGTGGGCCGGGGACGTCCGGCGTACCGGTGAAACCGCCGATCTCCGGCTCGTCGGGATCCTCGCCACGACGCGCGTTCCGACGGCGGCGCGACTCACCGGTCGGGCGTGGTTCGCCGGACTCCGGCTCGCCCCCGCGGCGGATGTTGCCGTGGGTTCCGGTCTCGCCACCCGGCTGCACGAACCCGTGCGAGCCGGTGTCCGTGCCGGTCTGGACGAAAGCGTGTGAACCGGTCTCACCGCCGGTACGCGGGAAAGCGTGCGAACCGGTGCCGGTGCCGGCCCATCCCGTACCACCGTGACGGCCGGCCCGTTCGTCACCCGGCGCGCCGGAGACCGGTCGATGGCCGTAGTCACCGTCCGGACCGGACCGCCCGTGACGCCCGGCCAGTTCCTCCGGTCCGCCCTCGTCGGCTCGCGCCCGGCGGTTCCGTACCCGGCCGGATCGATCGTCGCCCGGCGACACCGGCGCCGCGGAGCCATAGGTGCCCGACGCACCACGCCCCTGCTCGTAGCCGTTCGGAATGGCACCGGACTGGTGCACGGCGTCATAGGCGTTCGGAATCGGCCCGGACTGGTGCACGGCGTCGTAGCCACTCGGGATCGGCCCCGACTGGTGGACAGCGTCGTAAACATTCGGGATCGGCCCGGAGCTGTGGACCTCGTCGAAGCCGCCCGGCGCCGGAATCGGACCGGACCGGTGTACGGCATCAGGGCTGGGAATCGGGCCGGAACGGTGCACGGCATCGGGACCCGGGATAGGGCCGGAACGGTGCACGGCGTCAGGACCGCCGGAGACCGGGTCCGCGGGGCGGAAACGGTCCCGTGCGGGACCCGCCGGTGAGGTCGGCCGGATGCCGGGACCCGCCGGGCGCTGACCCGGCGACACCGGACGGACTCCGGGGGCGGCACCACGGGCGGGGGGCTGCCCGGGACGGGGCACCGGGATCTCCGGGGCGTTGCCGGAGAGCGGGACGGCCGTACCACCGGTGGGGTTCTGTCCGGGGAACATCTGCCCGGACGGGTCCGCGTCGATCTGGCGACGCCCACCTCCCGGCTCCTGGCCGGCCTGGGCACGACCTCCCGGCGGGCCTCCCCGCCGAGCGCCCGGCGGCATCTGACCGGGAACGGCTCCCGGCGGCATCCCCTGCGGCCCGCCTTGCGGCAGCTGACCGGGACCGCCCTGGCCGGGGGCCATCTGACCGGGACCACCCGTGCCCGGCTGCATCTGACCAGGCCCGTTCTGGCCCGGAGGCATCTGACCGGCCGGCATCTGACCGGGCCGGCCCGGCACCGGCTGGCCCGGACGGTCCTGACCCGGCACGGCCTGGCCCGGGGCCATCTGACCGGGAACGCCCGCCCCCTGCCGCATCGGACCCGGACCGCCGAACGGCATCTGACCGGGGCCAC
The DNA here is from genome assembly GCF_050589265.1 of Actinoplanes sp. G11-F43. Taxonomy (NCBI): domain Bacteria; kingdom Bacillati; phylum Actinomycetota; class Actinomycetes; order Micromonosporales; family Micromonosporaceae; genus Actinoplanes; species Actinoplanes sp. G11-F43. Next base: position 274,574 of record NZ_JBNZCE010000003.1, on the reverse strand, counting down.
CCGGCCCCTGCTGCATCTGGCCAGGGCCGGGCGGCATCTGACCGGGGGCACCCTGACCCTGCTGCGGCATCTGGCCCATGGGCGGACGCTGACCGCCCGGACCCCGCCGCCCTCGTTGATCGAACTGGCCCTGACCGGGAGGCATCTGACCGGCCGGGACACCACCGGGAGGAGCCTGGCCCGGCGCGACCGGGCCGGGGGCCATCTGGCCGGGCGCGACCGCACCCGGCGGGATCTGCCCCGGGGGGATCGCCGCGGAACGCTGCCCCGGCGGAACCTGACCGGGCGCCCCGGCTGCCCCGCGCTGACCGGCACCGGGTGAAACCGGAACCGCCGGTCCCGCTCCCGGGTGTGGGCCCGGACCACCGGGACCGGGACGCTGACCGGGGGCTCCCGGGTTGACCGGCGCGCCTGCCAGGCCCAGCGGCATCGGCCCGGCCGGAGCCGCACCGGGACCCGCCGGTCCCGGACGCTGTGCCGGGTTCGGCCGGGCGTCGGAGCCGTCCGCCTCGGCGGCCACGGGCTCGTCGTCCAGCCCACCGGGGAACGCGAAGTCGTCATCCGGAATGTCGTCCGGCCCAGGCGCCATCCGCCCGGACTTACTGGTCCGCGCCTCTCCGGGGAAGGTCCCCGGTCCGATCGCACCGCGATCCTGCTTGGCCGTCCGCAGGTCGTCGAGCCAGCCGGTCTCCTCGCCGGAGACCTCCTGGGGAACGGCCGGCTGCTCGGCACGACCTCCACGCCCGAAGCGACGGCGGATCTTACCGCCCTGCTCCTCGCGCGGACCCGCGTCGTCGTCGGGCCGATCGGCACTCCGCCCTGTCACCGCTGTTCCTTCCCGGCACTGTCGCCGCTCTCATCAACGCTTCCGGTACCACCCGCGCGCCGGCTCCGCCCAGCCGCCGCTCTGCCCGGTCTCCGTCTGGCCGGCCTGTCATCGGCCGGCTCGGCCCCGGCTGTTTCGGTCACAGCCGGTTCCTCTCCCGCTGTCTCGTTCACTGTCGTCGTGCCCTCGCCCGGCGAACCGGCCGCCGAATCCCGGCCAGCGACTTCAACACCACCCGCCACGGTTTCGTGACGCAACGGAGTCGCGTTCGTGTTCCCGGACGTCGGGTCCGTCAAAAACTGTGACTCATCCGAGGCTGATTCACCACCCGCCGGGCGGCCCGAGGCCGGCTCCGAATCGGCGAGTGCGCTGCTCAGCGCCCCGGAATCCGCTTTCTCATCAGTCTCAAAAGATCCACTCGGATGATCACCATCGGCGATTCCTGAACCACCCGAAGTAACGTGAATCACGTCGTCGCTTGGTGCGTCACCACGAGTGACGGCAGCAACCGGTGCACCCACGCCCGATATGCCCGACTTCGGTTCACGCTCAGTCTCACCGGACGTCTTACCCCCACCGTCCACGGCGCCGGACGTCGCTCCCGGCTCCCCGGACGCACCACCGCCTACGCCCTCACCCCGCGAACCACTGACCACACCGCCCTCTTGCGAGCCGGAAGCCGTGCCATCGCTCGCGCTACCTCCTTGCGAACCTCGGGCCGGGCCGCCGCTCGCACTGATTCCTTGCGATCCACGGGCCGTGCCATCGCTCGCACTGGCCCCATGTGAACCGCGGGCCGTGCCATCGCTCGCACCGCTCTCTCGTGAACCGCCTGCCGCCCGTGGGTCACCCGCCGGGCGGCCCGCCCCCGGACCGAGGCCCCGCACGATCCGCCGCAGCCTCGGCACACGCTCGGCCACCGCACGCTCGGCACCATGATCAGTCGGGCGATAGTAGTCGGTACCGACCAGATCGTCGGGAACATACTGCTGGCGGACCACACCGCGGGAGTCGTCATGGGGGTACCGATAGCCGACACCGTGCCCGAGCCCCCGCGAACCCGGGTAATGCCCGTCCCGCAGATGCGCCGGAACCGGACCGCCCCGGCCGGCTCGCACGTCGGCCATCGCCTCACCGAGGGCGGTGGTGACACTGTTCGACTTGGGTGCGGTGGCCAGATGCACCACCGCATGGGCCAGATTCAGTCCGGCCTCGGGCAACCCGACATTCTGCACCGCCTGGGCGGCCGCGGTCGCGACCAGCAACGCCTGCGAGTCGGCCATGCCGATGTCCTCGCTGGCGAAGATGACGATCCGCCGGGCGATGAACCGCGGGTCCTCACCGGCGACCAGCATGCGAGCCAGGTAGTGCAGCGCCGCGTCAGGATCACTACCGCGCATGCTCTTGATGAACGCGCTGATCACGTCGTAGTGCGCGTCGCCGTCACGGTCGTAACGAACCGCCGCCACGTCGACCGCCTTCTCCGCGGTGGCGAGGTCGATCTCGGAGGCGTCCTGGGCCAGCGCCGACCCGGCGGCGGCCTCAAGAGCGGTGAGAGCCTTGCGTACGTCACCCGACGCCAGCCGGACGAGATGCTCCTCGGCCTCCACGGCGAGGGTGACCGCCCCGCCCAGCCCGCGCTCGTCGGTGACGGCGCGCCGGATCAGACGGCGGACGTCATCCTCGTCGAGAGGCTGGAGGGTCAGCAGCACACAGCGGGAGAGCAGGGGCGAGATGACCGAGAAGTACGGGTTCTCCGTGGTCGCCGCGAGCAGCGTGACCGTCCGGTCCTCCACCGCCGCGAGCAGTGAATCCTGCTGGGTCTTGCTGAACCGGTGCACCTCGTCGATGAACAGCACGGTCGGTGGACCGCCGTATCGCCGCTCGCGCCGCGCGGTGTCGATGACCGCGCGCACGTCCTTGACCCCGGCGGTGAGTGCCGACATCGCGACGAACTTGCGGTCGGTCGCGTTGGCAACCAGATGCGCGATGGTGGTCTTGCCGGTGCCGGGCGGTCCCCACAGGATCACCGACATGGGGCTGGCGCCGGTGACGAGCTGACGCAGCGGCGCTCCGGGCGCCAGCAGATGCTCCTGCCCGATCAACTCGTCGAGCGAGGTGGGCCGCATCCGCACCGGAAGCGGTGAGTCCCCGGCGGGACGCCCGAAGCCGGCGGCACCGGCGGCCCCCACGGGACGCTCGAAGCCGGCAGCGCCCGCGGAGCGCGTGAAACCGGCGGCACCGGCGGTGTCCGGTGCCGCGGTCCGCTCGTCCGGCGGCGCGAGGGAGAAGAGCCCATCCGTTTCCATCAGAACCGACACTACCGGCCCGACCGACCCGATCCGAAACGCCACCTGCCGCCTGTGGATAACCCTCCCGAGCAGCCACGACAGTCTTACAGAGCGTGTCTGACACCGACCGTCGTCGATCACCCAGAGCATCCGGCAGGGCACTCTGAACGCGTCTCCGGACCTTGAGATCGGGCTCCGGCCGGCCCCGCCGTCGACACACCTCCGAACCTTGGCCACCACTCCGGTCCGCCCCGTGCCGAACACCACCCCGAATCTCGAACGCGGCTTCAGTCCGCCCTCCGCTGGATACCGCTCCAGACCTTGGAGACGGCTCCGGCCCGCCCCGGGGGAAGGGCGGGCCGGAGTGGCCGGAGGACTGGCGGCCGGGTGGCCGCTCAGGTCAGCCGCGACCGGGACGGCGGCCGTAGAAGCGGCGGCCGGAACCCGAACCCGCGCCCGCGCGCGGGCCGCTGCCGACACCCGCGAGGTACAGCGCGAGGAGCAGGAGACCGAGAGAACCCATGGTCTCGAAGTTGAAGAGGTCGGGAGCACCGAAGTCCGTGTCGAGCAGATCAGCGAGCAGGTAGATGCCGAAAACGACGGCTGCGGCGATGGCGAGCATCGATTCCTCCGGGGGTCAGAGAGCCTGTGACAGGCTGGTACCCGGAGAGGGCTGCTCCCGAAACTCCATCCCCGACGAACCTGTCCGGGCCTTGACGAGATAGAGCGGCGCGGCCACGGCCAGCACCACCGCTCCGGTGACGATCGCGGCCGGGGTGCCCGCCTGGGCGGCCACCGCGGTGAGCACGATCGATCCGAGCGCGAAGCCCGGCTGCCCGACCATCGAGTTCAGGGACAGCAGACTCGTGCGGTACTCCCCGTCGACCTGCCGGTGCAGCAGCCCGGCATGGACCGGGTTGGACGCGCCGTGGACCGTGTAGCAGATGAGGAACGCCCCGATCACCCCGGCCGGGCCGGCCAGCAGCCCCATCCCGGCGACGGCCAGTCCCTGCCCGATCCGCAGGGCGAAGCCGGTCCACCGGGCGCCGAGCTTGCGGGTGAGCAACGGGATGAGAGCCGAACCCGCCGCCGCGGCTCCCCACGCGGCCGAACTGACCGGGCCGGTCAACTCGCCCGCCATCGAGGTGACCTCGCTGAGCCGGACCGGCATCAGCTGCTCGAAGGTGACCATGCCGAAGCTCCACAGGAACTCCACCGAGATCAGCGCCAGCACCACCCGTGAACGGCGGGCCAGCGCCAACGCGGAGACGACCGCCACCGGAACACCACGCAGTGAGGTGACGAACGCGGCCTTCCCCTTGGCCGGGCGCTCCTCGGTCATCAGCAGCGCCACGGCGACAGTGGCGGCAAGGCTGAGAACCAGAGCGACCAGCACCGGTACGGTCAGCGCGCTGAGCTCACCCAACGGCCCCAAGCCGATCGGACCGAGCCAGACCAGCCCGCCGCTGATCAGAGCGGTACCCGCGATCGCCAGGCTGGAGACCGTGCCGCCCTGGCTGAGTCCGGCCTCGATGTCGGCATCCGGATCCGCGGCCAGCGACTGATCGACGAACCAGGACTCCAGCGGCCCGCTCTCCAAAGCCCGGTAGATCCCCTGCAGCAGATAGGACAGCCCGAGCAACAGCACCGAATCGGCGACCAGGAACAGTGCCAGCGCGATCAGGTTGATCAGCCCGGCGACCAACAGCACCGGCCGCCGGCCGAACGCGTCGGCGAATCCACCGGTCGGCAGTTCCAGCAGAAGCACGACGATCCCCTGGATCGCCACCACCGACCCGATCTCGGCGATACCGAGCCCTCGCTCCAGCGCCAGCAGCACGAAGACCGGGATCAGCAGCCCCACGGGGAGCCAGCGCAACCCGAGCAGGGTCAGGTAACGGAATCGGACCTGTCTCGCGGTCATCTCTCACACCCACCTCTCGCTGGTCAGTCGACTGCGTGGTAGCCGTCCGCCTCGTCCATCGACGGCAGCGCGGCGGCGTACAGAACGATCGGCCGGGCACCCGGCCGGGGATGGGCGTGTGCTTCCGCCCGATGCCGGTCGATCACCTCGCCCACCTCGGTCATCAGCGCCTGCAGCTGCTCCAGGTCGAGGGTCAGCAGGTAGTCGGAGATCCCGCCGGCATCCCGCCACTCGGCCGGCTCGCCGGGCAGCGCGTCCCACCAGGCCCGAGCCGTCTCGACGAATCTGTTGACCTGCTGGGTCTCCATCCACTCGACGGCAGCCATGGCGTCGGGATCGTCCTCGTAGTCGGCACGCCGCCAACTGGACATGTCATGAGCGGCACGCCACCAGCGCTGCCGGCCGCCCCCATCGCGTTCCTCCTCCATCACCAGGCCGGCCTCCGCGAGTTGGCGAAGGTGATAGCTGGTCGCCCCGCTGTTGGTCGTCAGCGCCTCGGCGAGATGCGTGGCGGTGGCCGGGCCCTCGGCCCGAAGCTGCCCCAGCAGCCGGACCCGCAGAGGATGCGCGAGCATCTGGATCTGCCGGCCACTGAGGTGCACGAATGTCAACCCCAGCGGGTTTTCCGCTGGTTGCTCGGCGGTTCGCTCACTCGCATCGAACTCGGTCTTCTCTTCGCCAACCATGCTTCCACGATAGTTGTGCACAGTTACTCTGCACAACTTGTTTGCATAATCTCTTTGCATGGAAGCCGCAGAGGTGCCACGCTCAAGCACGACACGGAACGGGGGTTCTGGGATGACAGCGACGTCAGTCAGTGCGCACGCGGCGCGCTCCGTGATCCACCAGCGCCGGATCACGGCAGAAATGAAAAAACCGGCAGCCGGGATGTTCCCGGCTGCCGGTTCTACCGGACGATCAGTTGGAGTGCTGGACCGGAGCGGCCTGCCCGTCGGTGCCGGGGGTGCCCGCGGCGGCCTTCGGCTTGGCGTCGATGCCGGCCTCGAGCCGCTGCTGCGCGGTGATCGGGGTCGGTGCGGTGGTCAGCGGGTCGAAGCCACCACGGGTCTTCGGGAAGGCGATGACCTCGCGGATCGACTCGTTGCCGCTGAGCAGCATGCAGGTGCGGTCCCAGCCGAGAGCGATGCCGGCGTGCGGCGGCGGGCCGTACTTGAAGGCCTCCAGCAGGAAGCCGAACTTGTCAGCGGCCTCCTCCGGCGTGATGCCGAGCAGGTCGAAGACCCGGCTCTGCACGTCGGCGCGGTGGATACGGACCGAGCCGCCGCCGATCTCATTGCCGTTGACGACGATGTCGTAGGCGTAGGCGAGGGCCTTGTCCGGCGCGGTCTCGAAGTTGTCGACCCACTCGTCGTTCGGCGAGGTGAAGGGGTGGTGGACCGCGGTCCAGCCGCCCTCGTCGGTCTTCTCGAACATCGGCGCGTCGACCACCCAGCAGAAGGCCCAGGACGACTCGTCGATCAGGTTAGCCCGCTTGGCGATCTCGATGCGGGCCGCGCCGAGCAGTTCCTGCGCCTCGCGGCGCTCGGTGGCCGCGGCGAAGAAGACGGCGTCACCCGGCTTGGCACCGACGACATCGGCCAGCCCCGACAGGTGCTCGGCCGACAGGTTCTTGGCGACCGGGCCCTTCGGCTCACCGGTCTCGGCGTCCAGGACGACGTAGGCCAGACCGCGGGCGCCACGAGCCTTCGCCCAGTCCTGCCAGCCGTCGAGCTCCTTGCGGGTCTGCGAGGCGCCGCCCGGCATGACGACCGCACCCACGTAACCGCCGGCGTCGATCGCACCGGCGAAGACGCGGAAGGCGGTGCCGCGGAGATATTCGGTCAGCTCGACCAGCTCGACGCCGTACCGCAGGTCGGGCTTGTCCGAGCCGTAACGGTTCATCGCGTCGGTCCAGGTGATCCGCGGGATCGGCAGCTGGACCTGGTAGTCGGCGAGTTCGCTCCACAGCCGGGAGACGATCTCCTCGCCCAGCGCGATGACGTCGTCCTGGGTGACGAAGGACATCTCGATGTCGAGCTGGGTGAATTCCGGCTGGCGGTCGGCGCGGAAGTCCTCGTCGCGGTAGCAGCGCGCGATCTGGTAGTAACGCTCCATCCCGGCGACCATCAGGAGCTGTTTGAAGAGCTGCGGCGACTGGGGCAGGGCGTACCAGGTGCCCGGCTGGAGGCGGACCGGCACCAGGAAGTCGCGGGCGCCCTCCGGCGTCGAGCGCGTCAGCGTCGGCGTCTCGATCTCGTTGAAGTCCCGGGCGTGCAGCACCTCACGGGCGATCTGGTTGGCACGGCTGCGCAGGCGCAGCGCCTTGGCCGGGCCGGAGCGGCGCAGGTCGAGATAGCGGTACTTGAGGCGCAGGTCGTCGGAAGCGGTGATCGTGTCGTCGACCGGCAGCGGCAGCGGGGCCGCCTCGGACAGCACGGTCAGCTCACTCGCGACCACCTCGATCCCGCCGGTGGCCAGGTCCGGGTTCTCGTTGCCGGCCGGGCGGGCGTTGACCTCGCCGACGACCTTGACACAGAACTCGTTGCGCAGCGCGTGCGCGTCCTCCTCGCGGAAGACGACCTGGACGACGCCCGAGGCGTCACGGAGGTCGACGAAGATGACACCGCCGTGGTCGCGCCGACGCGCGACCCAGCCGGCGAGCGTCACCGTCGTGCCGGCGTCGCTCGCGCGCAGAGTGCCGGCGTCATGGGTACGGATCACGGAAACGTCTCCTTACAGAGTTCGCGGGGCGCACCCGACATTCTGTCAGGAGCGCCCCGCGCCGCGTGCCACGGGCCGGTTACCGCTCTCTACTTCGGTACCTGCCACGAAGTGGCACGCAGGCCGGCGGTGCCGGAGCCGCCGACGTCGATGATCTCCACGAGGACCAGTGCGGCCGGTACAGCCGCGGTCAGGACGCAGAGGGCCGTCCCCTTCCTCACCTCCGTCTGCAGGCCGCGCCCGAGCGGGCTGGTGCGGACGGCCCGATCGCAACCAGGAGCGTCGGTGTCGCCGCTGACCTGCCGGCTTGCCGCCGCGGCACCGGCGCCGAGGCTCAGTTTCGGCGTTTCGGAGCCACAGCGGCTCTCGTATCTGAGATCGGCCAGGTTCTCGGCCGCTTCGGCACGCGGCTCGTCGAGGTCGAGATGAGCGACAGCGGCACAGACCAGGTCGAGACGGAGCGGCTCCTTGGCGTAGGCGACCGGATAGCGGGCCGGGTCCGGCGGGCGGGGACGTTCGGTCGCCGTGGCCGACGGTGCGATCGCGGCCGCCGGGCTCGGGACGATCGCCTTGACCGTTTCGAGGGTGCGCCAGGAGAGAAATCCGGAACCCGCGGCGGCCAGCAGCGCGACAAGGCTCAGCAGAACCGCGAGGGCGACCCCGAAGCGGCGACTTCTGCGCGGTCTCCCGGACCGATCCACGCCGCCGGGTTCGTCCATGTCCTCGGACCGTTTCGCGGGCTGCCTCGCAGACCGCCGCTTGGTCCGCCTCCCGGACGCGGGCCGGCCACGAACCGAGGATCCGTGTCCCCCGCGATCGGTGTCGTTTTCGAGGTCAGAGTCGGCATCCAGGACGGGCCGGCTCTCGAAGCCCGGCCCGGCACCCGGGACGTAGCGATCGCCGGATACGAATCCGGCGGTGTCAGTGGAGCGCTCATCCGCCGCCGCCGACATCGCGTCCGTGACCGGATGACCCTCCGGAGTCAGCCCGGCACCCGCGGCGGAACGGCTTTGCGGGATCAGTTCGGCATCGGCGATCGGACGCTTCCCCGGCGCCGGAGAAGCGCCGGGGCCCAGGCGGTGACCCCGGACCGGACCGGTGCCGGCGACGGGGTGATGGGCCTGCTCCAAGCCGGCATCGGCGGCCGGATGATAGGCCCGCTCCGAGCCGGCATCGGCCGGATGACAGCCTCGCGACGAGCCGATACCGGCCGCCGGGCGGTGCTCCGGCGACGGCCCACCGTCGGTGACCGGACGGTATTCCGGCTCCAGCCTGGAGCCCGCCGTGGGACGGCTGTCCGTCGGGAAACCGGGGACGGGCACGGGACGTCCGGCGGGCGGGAAACCGGAGCCGGGCTCGGGGTGACCATTGGTCGGGAAACCGGGTACGGGCTCGGGACGCCCGGCGGGCGGAAACCCAGTGACGGGGGTGGGGTGACCGGCGGGCACATATCGGGCGTCAGTGGCGGTCCGTGGCTCCGAGGCGGATTGCCGGGGCATGCCGAGCGGTTCGGTCGGACCATCGGAGTAAGCGGGTGCCGGGCTCCGAGGCGAGGCCCGATGCCCGGAGCGAGCCGGGTGACCGGCAGGGACCGCGTGGCCGCCAGGGGCCGGGTGCCCCGGAAGGACCGGGTGAACGGGAGACGCCTCGTGGACGGGGGAGGCCGGGTGACGCTGAGGTGGCGCACCCGGCTGAGGTGGCGCACTCGACGGATCAGTGGTTTCGATATCGGGACGGTGAGTGGTGGGTTCGCTGGCGTTTCCCCGGAAAACCGACATGAAGGACTCCAGCGGCGCAGAGGCGGAAAGCGCTCGTTCAGCGCTCAATCACCGTAAACAGCACCGATCCGGCCGACTATCCCCCGCGAGGGGAAAGACCTTCATCAGTACGGGCGGGGGCCCGCTGATTCACCCGTCGCCCGTACGACATCGGTGGGCCCCACCGGCTTCAGCGGAACTCGCGGACCACCTCGATGGTGCCGACGATGTGCTCGTTGAAGTCCTCCAGTTCCTCGGCGGGGACCCAGAGTTCGAGGATGGTGTCGCCACCGGCTTGACGAATGGGGTACCGGGCCGCGAAGTCCGCCTCCACCTCGAAGCGGGTGACGTAGCCGACGCCGGAGGCCGGGACGTTCCAGTCCCGGGCGATCATCACCGCGTACTCCTCGTTGAGTACCGGGTAGAAGATCGGCTGGTCCGGCAGGCGTGGTGGCCAGCGTCGCCAGCCGGAGGCACGGACCAGTTCCAGTTCCTCCGGGCCGGTGGGCCGCCAGAGTGTCAGGGTCTTCACGGACCGGAGTCTCACATGATCACGTTCCGGACCGCATCCAGGAATAGCGGTCACGGCGTCAGTGGAAAGGAGTAGGGCAGAAGGGCGGGTGCTGGTCAGAAGAGGGTGTGCAGGACGTCGACCACGTGGTGCGAGTCATCGACCACCGGGATCTGGCGCCACTTGTCGAAGGCGGTGCACGGATGGGAGATGCCGAAACGGATCAGATCGCCCGGGGTGAGGGTGAGGCCGTCTACGGCGAGGTAGGTGTGGTGGTCGTTCAGTTTGGTGACGGTCAGGCCGGTGGCGGGTTCCAGCGTTCCGTCGATGCGGCGGATCTCCTGTGGGATCGGCAGGCCCTCGTCGAAGGGGGCGTCCCGTTTGCCCATACCGGCCAGCGCCAGCCCCGGTTCGGGCGCCGACAGCACCTGGGCCCAGATCTCCACCGCGGCGGTGAGCGGGCCCTCCGCGGGCTCACGGTTGAACGGGGTCCGCTCACGATAGAAACCGTCGTCGTGGGTCAGCGAGGCGCCGCTGCGGAGGATGAGCTGGGCCGGTACACCGAGCCGGGCCAGGCGATCGGTGACCCGGTCGAACCAGGCACTCCCACCGGCGGAGACGATCGGCCGGGCCGGGAGGAGACCGGCCGAGGCCAGACGGGCGGTGCCGTCCACCAGGCGGTCCAGGTAAGCGTCCACGTCGGGCTGGTTCTGGAGTTGGCCCTCGTACCCGGTCACGCCGGAGAGTTCCACGCCCGGAGCGGCGGCTACCGCGCGGGCCACCGCTTCGAGCTGGTCCAGATCGCGGACTCCGGTCCGGCCGCCGGGATGGCCCAACTCGACGAGGACCCGAAGTGGACCGCCGGTCGCGGCCGCCGCCTCCACGCCGGCCGGCGAGTCCACCTGGAACCAGACCTCCCAGCCCGCGGCCGTCTCGGCGGCCAGCCAGCGCAGCACGGTCGGGTCGAGGACCTGGTTGGCGATCAGCACTCGGTCCACACCCAGCCGTCTCAGCACCAGAGCCTGGTTGGGTGTGGCCACGGTCATCCCCCACGCGCCGGCCCGCAACTGGGCCGTCAGGAGCGCGGGAGCCATCGTGGTCTTGGCGTGCGGGGCGAAATCGAAGCCGTGCCGCCGGCAATACCCGGCCATCGTGGCGATGTTGGCCTCGACCGCGGTACCGCGCACCACCATCAACGGCCAGGTGAACCCGCCGTCGAAGATGCCGAGCTGACCGGCCCCGGCCCCGGCCCCGGAAATGCCGAGCCCGGAAGAGGCAGGCCCGGACGAGACAGGCCCGGACGAGACAGGCCCGGAAAAGGTGCCCTCGGGCTGCCAGAAACCCTTGCTACGCCAGTCGATGGTCACGCTGTGGCCTTTCCGAAGCGAATGAAGCGAGAACGGGACGGGGCGAGAACGGGACAGAGCAGGGTTAGGAACGGGGCGAGAACGGGACGGGACAGAGCAGGGCTAGGGACGGCGCGGGACGGGACGGGACGGCGCGGGACAGGGCTGGGGGCGGGACGGGACGGGGCTAGGGGCGGGACGGGGCTAGGGGCGGGCCTGGTCGAGACCGGGGTGTCTGGTGGAGCGGGAGTGGCTCGGGCGGGATGGTGGGAGGTGGGCCGGGCGGGTGGTCACCGCAGGTCCGCGGTCATCTCGTGCAGTTCGGCCAGGCGGTCGGGGAGGGTTCGAGGGTTGCCGGGGGCGCCGGGGCGGGCGTCCTCCGGCCGGGGGCCGGTCAGCGGGCGGTAGTTGACGCCCAGGGTGTCCAGGTGGGTCAGGTGTCCGGGGAGGCGGGCGGAGAAGTCGGCGAAGTCCCGGTCGGGCGGGCTCCACACCACCTCGGCCAGGGCGCACAGGCGGGGGAACGCCATGTATTCGACGCGGCGCAACGACTCCATGTGCTCGGTCCAGATGTTGGCCTGCGCGCCCAGCACCAACGGCGAGGCCGGTGGCTCGTAGGAGTAGACGTCCTCCAGGGTGAGCAGTGTGCCGACCGGTGAGGGCTCGCCGGGATCGTCGGACTGGCGGTAGTCGAGGTAGAGCTTCACGTCGGGGCAGCACACCACCTGGTGGCCGGCGCGGATGGCGACCTCGGCCGGTTCCACCCCGCGCCAGGCGGCCACGACCGCGCCGGCCGGGGCGCCGCCGGCCAGGATCTCGTCCCAGCCGTACAGGCGGCGGCCCCGGCCGGCCAGGTGGTCGGCCATCCGGGCGGTGAACTCGGTCTGGAGTTCGCGGCCGCCGGGCCACTCGTCGGTGGGGCACTCGTCACCGCCGATGCCGATCAGCTCGGACGGGAAGATGTCACAGACGTGGTCGAGGACCTGGCGGCAGAAGTCGAGGGTCTCCGGCGCCAGGTTGAGCACGTGATGGGAGATGCCCCAGCCGGTCCGGACCGGGCCGTCGAAACCGTTGCCGAGCCGGGGGTACGCCGCGATGGCGGCCTGCATGTGGCCGGGCATGTCCACCTCGGGGACCACGGTGACATGGCGGCGTGCCGCGAACTCGACGATCGAGCGCAGATCCTCGGTGGTGTAGAAGCCCCCGTGCGGACGGTCGTCGTAGATCTCGTGGACGCGGGCGCCGAGCATGGTCGACGGCCGCCAGGCGCCGACCGAGGTGAGCCGTGGCCACCCGGGCACCTCGATCCGCCAGCCTTGATCGTCGGTGAGATGCAGATGCAGCACGTTGAGCTTGTGGAAGGCGATCAGGTCGATGAACCGCAGGATGTCCGGGACCGGCATGAAGTGCCGTGCCACGTCGAGCATCACGCCGCGCCAGGCGAACCGGGGTGAGTCCTCGACGCGCACGCACGGCACGTCCGGCCCCAGCTGCCGCAGCGTCTGCCGCCCGTAGAAGACCCCGGCCGCGGAGCCGCCGACCAGCTCGATGCCGGACGGATCGCAGGTGAGGACGTAGCCTTCGGGGGCGAGAGCCGGGTCGATGCGGGTGGTGACCGATTCACCGGCCAGGGCGGGGCCGGGCGTCACACGTACCGAATGAGGTTGGGGAATCAATCTTTCACCGCCCCTCCGAGACCGGCGACGAGGCGGCGCCGGACGATGAGGAAGAAGATCAGCACGGGCACCGTCATCAGTGTGGACGCGGCCATGATCGCACCCCAGTCGTTCTCGTCGGGTTTGAAGAAGACCAGCAGCGCCATCGGCAGGGTCTGATTGTCCGCCTCGCTGATGATGAAGGTGCGGGCGAACAGGAAGTCGTTCCACGCGTGGATGAACGAGAACACGCTGACCGCGGCGAGTCCGGGGGCGACCAGTGGGAACAGGATGCGCCACAGCACGGTGAAACGGCCGGCGCCGTCGAGTTGGGCGGCCTCGTCGAGTTCGTCGGGGATGGCCTGGACGAAGCCGCGCAGCATCCAGATCGCGAACGGCAGGGTGAACGCGGTGTGCACCAGCATCAGCGAGCCGAGCGTGTTCAAGCCGATCCCGGGGACCACCCCGCCGATGTCGCGGACCAGGAAGAACAGCGGGATGGTCAGGGCTTCGATCGGGACCATCTGGGCGATCAGGAAGGTCACCAGGATGGTGGTGCGGAATCGGAACCGGAACCGGGTCAGCGCGACCGCGGCGAGAAAGGCGATCAGCCCGGAGATCGCCACCACGACGAGCGCGACGATGACGCTGTTGAGCAGGTAGCGGCCGAAGTCGTTGACCGCGAGAACCCGGCGGAAGGCGTCCAGGCTGGGCGCGAGGGTCCACGGTCGCTGGTCCAGCGACTGGATCTCGCCGGCCGGTTTCACCGCGGAGAGGACCATCCAGTAGATCGGGAAGACCGTGACCAGCGCGATCAGGACGGCGAGCGAGTCCAGGAGGCGGCGACCGAGTCTCATAGCTGTTCTCCCGACCGGCGCAGCGCCCTGAGGTAGACGAGGGTGACGGCGAGCAGGATCAACATCATCACCACGCCGATCGCGGCGCCGCGGCCGTACTCACTGGAGGCGAAGGCCTGCTGGTACGCGTACACGTTGAGGGTGAGGTTCTGCCCGGCCAGACCGCCGCCGCGGGTCATGATGTAGATCTGGGTGAACACCTTGAAGTCCCAGATGATCGACTGGATGACGACGATGGCCAGCACCGGCCGCAGGATCGGCACCATGATCTGCCAGAAGGTGCGCCAGGTGCTCGCGCCGTCCAGCGCGGCCGCCTCCAGCACCGACTTGGGGATGGCCTCGATGCCGGCGTAGAGGGTGACCATCACGAACGGGAAGGACGCCCACACCACCACCGCGCCGACCAGGCCGAAGGCGGTGTAGCGGTCGTACATCCAGTTGAAGCCCTCGATGCCGAACAGCTGGTTGACGAAGCCCAGATCCGTGTCGAAGAGGAACATCCAGGTGGTGGATCCGGAGACGGCCGGAACCGCCCAGGCGGCCATCGCGGCCAGCGACAGCAGCAGGCGCGGGATCCGGCTGACCCGGGTGAGCAGCACGGCCAGGCCGGCGCCGACCGCGAGGGTGGCGAGCACACACGCGGCGGCGAAGAGCACCGTGGCCAGCAGCACGTCCCAGAACCGGGAGTCGGAGAACAACCTGGTGTAGTTCTCCGCGCCGACGAACCGGGTCGGCTGCCCGCCGCTGACCTGCGCCTGGGTGAAGTCCAGGACCGAGAGCAGGCCGAGCTGGTACATCGGGTAGAGGAAGAGGCCGCCGAGCACCACCGCGGCCGGCAGAAGCAGCCACAGTGGTGCCCGGGTGGTGCGTGCTCGGCTCACTGGGTGAGGGCCTCGTCGATCAGTTTCGCGGCCTCGTCGGTGGCCTGCTCGACACTGGCCTTGCCGGTCGCCACCTTCTCGATCATGGTGGGCAGGACGGCGGAGGCGTCGATCTTGCCCCAGCCCGGGTCGAGCGGGACGAACTTGGTGCCCGCGTTGATGGTGTCGACGAACGGCTTGACGAAGGCGTCCTTGGCGACGACCTCGTCACTTGCCGATTTCAGGGTCGGCAGGTTGCCCATCGCGTCGTACATCTCGGCCTGGTACTTCTTGCTCGCCAGCAGCGTCAGGAAGTCGGCGGCCAGCGCGGGACGCTGCGCGTTCTTCATGATGCCCAGGTTGTTGCCGCCGGCGAAGGCGGGCGCGACCGAACCGGCGGTGACCCCGGGGAGGGGCACCACCGCGTACTTCCCCTTGGCGGCGCCGGCGTCGACGGCGGCCCGGTTGAAGTTGCCGGCGATGCCCATCGCGGCCTTGCCGCTGGCGAACAGCTCGACGGTCTTGCCGCCGGTCAGGTCGGCGCAGTTCTGCGGCGGGCAGACGTCGTCGGCGATCAGGTCGGTGTAGGCCTTGAGCCCGGCCCGGGACCCGGCGGAGTTGATCGAGGTGATGTCGCCGCCGTTGGCCCAGACGAAGGGCAGGGCGCCGAAGGTGTACTTACCGCCGACCGCGATGCCGAACATGTCCGGCTTCTTCGCCCGGACGGTCCGGGCCGCGGTGGTCAGCTCGGCCAGCGTGGCCGGCGCCGTCAGGCCCAGCTCGTCGAAGACGTCGGTGCGGTAGTAGAGGGCGCGAACCCCGACATACCACGGAACACCGAGGAGGGTGCCCTGGTAGGTGGCGCTGGCCTTGGCGTCGGCGGTCAGGTCGGCGCCCTCGGACCAGGCGGAGACGACCGGGCCGAGGGCGGCGAGGCCGCCGGCCGACGCATACTCCGGGAGGTCGGTGTTGCCGTATTCCACCACGTCGGGCGCGCTGGCCGGGTCGTTGAAGGCACCCTTGAACCGCTCGCTGCGGGTGTCGACGGCGATGTACTGCACATCGACGGTGGTGTCCGGGTGGGACGCGGTGAACTCGGCGATCGCCTTCTTGACGACCTCCTCCTTCGGGGCGCGGTTGGGCTCGTCGAAGAGCCACACTTTGAGGGCGCCGGTCCGCGGGCCGCCGTCGGTCGCGGTGCTCGACGGCGCGGAGGTGGACGGGGCACAGGCAGTCAGGGTCAGTGCCAGCGCGGCGGCCGCCGCGATGCGCAGTCTCATCAGCACTCCAAACGAACGTTATATTTCGAGCCAGGTGCGTTAATGGTTCGTTTCTGTGCGCCCTAGCGTGCTCGGCCGGGAGACTGGCCGTCAAGCCCCGAATCTGCGTCTTAACCGTCGAAACAAGGATTTGACTTGACCCGGGCGTAGCCGGTCCGACACGCTTTGCCGGAGACATACGAACCACTTGGGAACAAGTACGGGACGGGGCCGGACATGATCGGATTGGTGGTGCACGCCGGCCACCGGGCACGCTTCGCCGACGCGGCGAGCACGCTGACCGGCATCGATTTCGCCTGGGCGGTCTACGAGCGCGAGGACGAGGTCCGCGACCGGGTGGCCGGCCTGCTCACCCGTCACCGGCTGGACGGGCTGCTGATGGGCCTGGTGCCGTTCGCGCGGGCCCGCGATCTGATCCCCGCCGATCTGCCGTTCTCGGTCACCCGTTCGGCGGCGCTCGATCTGGCCCTGGCCTGGGCCCGCGCCCGGGGCAACGGCTGGCCGGCCACCCCGGTCAGCGTCGACACCTTCACCAGCGAGACGGTCGACGAGGTGGCGTCCGCGCTCAACCTGGACCGGACCGCCATCTCCACGCTGCCGTTCGACCCGGATCAGCCGATCAGCGAGGTGGTCGGCTTCCACCGGCAGCACCTGACCAGGACCGGCGCGCCCTATGTGATCAGTGTCCGGATGGGTGTCGCCGCCGCGCTGGACGGCCACACCCCGGTCCTGCACGCCCTCGCCACCCCCGGCACCATCCGCGCCGACCTGCACGAGCTCGCCCTGCGGATCCGCAACAGGCAGGCCGACAGCCACCGTTTCGCGGTCGGCCTGTTCCTGGCCCGCACCCCGGAGGAGCGGCCGGCGCTGCAGCGGCTGCTGGTCGGCACCCCGGAGTTCGCCGACGCCTGGATCGACCGGCACGGTGTCCGTGGCGTTCTGGTGCTGGCACCCGTCTCGCTCTTCGAGACGGTCACCAGCCAGTGGGTGGGCCTGCCGATCCTCAGCGAGACGGACGCGGTGGCCGGGTTCGGCATGGGCAGCTCGGCACGGCTGAGCGTGGCCCTGGCCGAGCGGGCCGCGGCCCGGGCCGAGCAGGACCCCGACCCAGGGGCCTACCTCTTCACCGGCGACGGCATGACGATCGGCCCGATGGGCGCCTCCGGGACCCCACTCACCTACACCTACCGGGAGCACGGCCCGCTGGAGCAGCTGGCCGGCCGGGCCGGGCTCAGTCCCGCCACGCTCTCCCGGCTGGCCGCGATCGAGCGGAGTCTGGAGGGCCGCCCGATCTCCCCCGGCGAGCTGGCCCGCGCGCTCGGCATCACCGATCCCAGCGGGCGCCGCCTGATCCGCAAACTCACCGCCGCGGAGCTGGTCGAGGAGACCGGCAGCGCCCAGGAGAACCGCAAGGGCCGGCCCACCCGGCTGTACCGCCTGTCCATCCTGGCGGCGCTGTGAGCTGGGATCTGCTGTTCACCGGCGACGAGCGGGACATCGCGGTCCGCGACGGGCTGATCGCCGCGGTCGGCCCCGGCCTGCCCCGCGACGCGCACCGGATCGTCGACGTCACCGGGCGTCTGGTCACCCCGGGCCTGATCGACGCGCACACCCACGTCGGCCCCGGCTACTGGGGCATCGACCCGGACCCCGTCGCCTGGTATTCCGGGGTCACCACCTGGGTGGACGCCGGGTCCGCCGGGGCGTACACGGTGGACGGCCTGCGCCGGGTCGCGCGGGCCGCCGGCGTCCGGATCCACGCCCTGCTCAACATCTCCGCGGTCGGCCTGGCCGGCCGCACCGGCGAGAGCCGTGACCTGGCCAACTGCGACGTGCCGCTGGCGATCGACACCATCCAGGCCGACCGGGAGCTGTTCCACGGCGTCAAGGTCCGCATCGACAGCGAGACCGTCGGCGACAACGGGGTGGAGCCGCTGCGCCGCGGGCTGGCCGCGGCCGAGGCCTGCGGTGTGCCCCTGATGGCCCACATCGGGACCGCGCCGCCCGCGCTGGACGAGGTGCTCGACCTGATGCGCCCCGGTGATCTGGTCACCCACTGCGCCAGCGGCATCGCGGCGCCGCTGGGCCCGGCGGTGCGGGCCGCGGCTGAGCGCGGTGTGCTGCTGGATCTCGGGCACGGTTCCGGCGGGTTCGCCTTCGACGTGCTGGAGGCGCAGCTCGACGCGGGCCTGGCCCCACACACCGTCTCCACCGACCTGCACGCCCGGTCACTGCACGGACCGGTCTTCGACCTGCCCACCACGATGGCGAAACTGCTGGCCGTCGGCGTGCCGCTGGACGAGGTGGTGGCCGCGGTCACCACCCGGCCGGCCCGGGCGCTGGGCCTGCCCGGCGGTTCCCTCACCGTCGGTGACCCCGCCGACATCGCCGTCTTCGAGGTCCGTCCGGAGCCGCTCGGTCTCGTCGACGCGCACCGGCAGGTCCGCACGTCCCCGGTGCGGTTGATCAACGAGGCGACGTTCGTGGCCGGCCGTCTCCTGCCACCACGACTGCCCGCGCCGCCCGCACCGTGGATCCCCCTCACCGACACGCAACGCGCGGCCCTGGACCGACGCGGACGCGACATCCGTGCCCTGCTCACCACGCCGCTTGTCGACGTGGCCGGCCTGGCCGAACAGTTCCCGAGAACAGAACCGAGGAGTTCCTGATGCCCAAGCGCGCTGTGATGACCGACCAGGCGGCGCCGCCCGGTGGCCCGTATTCGCACGCCGTCGTCGCCGGCGACACCATCTACCTGGCCGGTGCGATCCCCGCGCTGCCGGACGGCACCCGGATCACCGGCACCTTCGCCGAGCAGGCCCACTCCGCCTTCCAGAATCTGGCAGCGGTCGCCGAGGCGGCCGGCTCCAGCCTGGACGACGCCGTGCGGGTCGGTGTCTACCTCCGCGACTTCGCCGACTTCCCGGAGATGAACGAGATCTACCGGCAATACATCAAGGGCGACAACCTGCCGGTACGCACCACGCTGCCGGTTCCGCTGGTCGGTTTCGACATCGAGATCGACGCCGTTCTCTACACCGGGGCCTGACACCCCACGGATAGCCGGGCGCTCTCCTGGGTAGAGGAACATCCATGCCTCACCCCGGAGAGATGCTCGGCGGACGATACCGGCTGGACGATCCGATCGCCGCCGGTGGGATGGGGGAGGTGTGGCAGGCCACCGACACCGTGCTCGGGCGGCCCGTCGCGGTCAAGACACTGCTCGCCGACCGGGCCAGCGATCCGGGGTTCCGGCACGAGGCACAGGCGCTCGCCGCACTGCGCCACCCCGGGGTGGTGCCCGTCTACGACTTCGGGAACACCGAGGCGGAGGACGCGTATCTGGTGATGGCCCATGTCGACGGCCGTCCCCTCAACCACCTGCTCGCCGACCGTGGGCGCCTCGACCCGGCCGAGACCATGGCCATCGTGGCGCAGGCCGGCCGGGCCCTGGAGACCGCGCACGCCGCCGGGATCGTGCACCGTGACGTCAAACCCGGCAACCTGATCGTCGAACCGGACGGGACGGTGGTGCTCGTCGACTTCGGGGTGGCCCGATCGGCACGGTCCGCCACGCTCACCGGCGCCCGCGAGGTCGTCGGCACCGCGCTCTACATCGCCCCGGAACAGATCACCCGGCAGGAGACCGGGCCGGCTGCCGACGTGTACGCGCTGGGTGCGCTGGCCTACCACTGTCTGGCCGGGCATCCGCCGTTCCAGGGGGCCAATCCGATCGCGGTCGCCCTGCAGCACATCGAGGATCCGCCGCCGCCTCTGCCGGACGATGTTCCCGCCGTCGTCGTCGCGCTGGTCGAGCGGGCGCTGGCCAAGGACCCGGGCGCGCGGTTCCCGTCGGCGGGGTCGATGGCCGAAGCCGCCCACCAAGCCGAAGCCACCCAACGGACCGAAGCCGCCCACCAAGCCGAAGCCACCCAACAGACCGAAGCCGCCCACCAAGCCGAAGCCACCCAACGGACCGAAGCCGCCCACCAAGCCGGAGCCGCCCAACAGACCGAAGCCGGCCACCAAGCCGACGCCACCCAACAGACCGAAGCCGGCCAGGTGGCGGACACCACCCGGAGTCTGGGCAGCACCCAGCGAACGGAGACCATCTCCAGGGCCGGAGCCGCCGCGTATCCCGCCGGGCCCGGCGCCGGCAGGTCCATGACGGGTGACGAGAGGTCCGGAACATCCGGCGACCTGACGGCGACGCGGGCCGGTGCCCCCTGGCTCGGTGTCAGCCCGGTGCCCTCCAGCGAACAGACCGGCTCCGGTGGCGCGGGCGGTCACGGTGTTCCGGGCCGGGCGGCTGCCCCCGGGCAACCGGAGGAAGAAGGTATGAGCGCGGCGGCCAGCCGGCGGCGGTGGCTGGTCCCGATTCTGGTGCTGGTCTCGGTCGTCGCCGTCGGTGCGGCCGTGGCGGGCCTGGCCGGTGCGGCCGGCCTCTTCGACGACGAGCCGCAACCCTCGATCAGCACCCCGGTCGCACCGGCCGGCGTGGACCCACCGGCCGAGAAGAACGATGGCGGCGGTGAGCAGGGCACAGCACCCGAACAGGTTCGGGGAGAGGAGCCGGGGCAGCGGGTTCAGCAAGGCGGGAAGACCGCCCCGGCCCGCTCCCCCGAACCGGAGAAGACCCGGTCCCCGCAGGCGCCGGCCACCACCGCGCCCACCGGCGGCGAGACCTCGGAGGCTCCGGCCGGCACCGAGCCGACCAGCGGCGAGACCGGTTCCGCGGAGCCGGACGACGAGCCGGAGCCGGACGGCGAGACGACCGGCCCCGGCGAGGACGAGGCCGCCTGAAACCCACCATCCGCTGACCACGTTCTCGAACCATCGTGGTGGACGGCCGGGACGCCCGACGGGGACGGCCACGCGGACGGCGACGGACGGGAAGGCATCGATCAGGGCGGATGAGGGGCTAGGCTGAGCGCATGCCCTCGGCGGGGGATTCGCTCGGTGGGCGATACCGGCTGGCGGACCGGATCGCCGCCGGTGGCATGGGTGAGGTCTGGCAGGCCGTCGACACCGTGCTGGACCGGCCGGTCGCGGTCAAGGTGCTGCTGGCCGGGGTCTCCGCGCAGATCACTTTTCAACGGCGGTTCGCTCACGAGGCCCGGGCCATGGCGGCGTTACGGCATCCGGGTGTGGCGGCGGTGTACGACTACGGGACCACGGATGAGGGCGCCTACCTGGTGATGGCCCGGATCGACGGGCAGTCCCTGGAACGACGGCTGGCCACCGGGGGCCGGCTCTCCCCCGCCGAGACGATGACGATCGTGGCGCAGGCGGCCCGGGCCCTGCACGCCGCGCATCAGGCCGGGATCGTGCACCGGGACGTCACCCCGGGGAACCTGATCATCGAGCCGGACGGCAACGTGGTGCTCGTCGACTTCGGGGTGGCCCGGTCGTCGGCCTCGGAGACCTTGACCGGTGCCCGCAACGTCATCGGCACCGCCTCCTACATGGCCCCCGAGCAGGTTTCCAAACGGGAGTTCGGCCCAGCCGTCGACCTGTACGCGCTCGGTGCGGTGGCCTTTCACTGCCTGACGGGCGAACCGCCGTTCACCGGTGACGATCCGGTGGCGATCGCCCTCCGGCACGTGACGGAACGACCGCCGCCGTTGCCGGCCGGTGTCCCTCCGAAGGTCCGGGCGCTGGTCGGGCGTTGCCTCGCCAAGGATCCCGCGGCTCGCCACCCCTCGGGCGCGGCGCTGGCGGCGGCGGCCTCCGCCGCGGGCGGCGGCGATTCCACCCTGCTGGCTTCCGAGGCGGCGACCATTCCGCTGCCGTCGCTACCGGCCCCGGCCCCGGGACCACGAGATTCGGCCGGCTGGCGAGATTCGCCCGGAAAGACGACCAGAAGGCGGGTGCGGGGGCGGACGGCCTCCCGCGGGAGGCCGCCGGGAGCGAGGACGCCGGAGGAGAGGTCACCGGCCGGGCGGACACGAAGCCGGGAGAGACGGGCCGCGACATCTGGGGCGTGGTCCTCGCGACGATGGCATCACTGTTGATCGGCGCCGGAACAGCGATAGCCGTCGCCGACCCGTACGGCTGGTTCTCCGGGCCGCGCTCTCCGGCCGCCCCGCCGGTCTCCGGCACGCCCGGCCTCTCGGCCTCTCCCCCGCCGGCGGTGACCGCGACGACCCGGCACGACCCACCACGCCGGACCACCTCGCCCCGCACCCCGGCCGTCATCCCCGAGCCGCCGGACGACGAACCGTCCGAGAACGAGCCGTCGAATACCGGACCGTCGAATGACGGCCCGTCAGCCGGCGAACCCTCCGATGACGGTCCGTCAGCCGGCGGACCGTCGGCGGATGCGGGTGGGCAGTCGGCGGGTGAGCCGTGACAGAGACCCGGCCGGCGAACCCGGTGGGCCGTCCTCCGTTCGGCCGGTCTTCCGGAGGTCGAAGTGGAGCGAACCGGGGCAGTTCTGGTGGTTCCGGTCGGTGAACTGCCGCACACCGCGGTGACCGGCACGATGCGCCGACTGATCCGGCCTGGCCAGGTCGGCGGCACCGGTTTCGCGCTCGCGGTGGAGCTGTCGATCGACGATGTCTCAGCGCGGGTGTGAGCGCGTTTCGCGATGAAGAAGTGATGAATCGGCTGTGGAAGACCTATGACTTCGCGGGTAAGCTCGGCCACCGATTCCCGGCCGGTCACTCAACGCTAGGTAGGACATGTCGGTCACCTACGACAATCAACTTAATAGTGCCCGCCCGGACTCTACTTCCGCGGCGCAACAGACCGCCCGTCCTCACCTTGGTTTCCGACCGGACATCGAGGGTATGCGGGCTATCGCGGTGGTGCTGGTCGTGCTCTCGCACGCCGGCATCGGCAGCCTCGAGGGCGGGTACGTCGGCGTCGACGTCTTCTTCGTGATCTCCGGCTTCCTGATCACCACGCTTCTCTTCAAGGAGCTGGACCGGACCGGGAAGATCTCGCTCGCCACCTTCTACGCCCGCCGGGCCACCCGCCTGCTGCCCGCGTCCACCGTGGTCCTGCTGGTCACCGTGGTGGCGAGCTGGCTGTGGATGCCGGCCACCCGGTTCGACTCGATCGCCAAGGACGCCATCTACGCGACCTTCTACGGCATCAATTGGCGGCTCGCGGACGAGGGCGTGCAGTACCTGAACGCCGACGCCGAGCCCTCCCCGCTGCAGCATTTCTGGTCGCTCGCGGTCGAGGAGCAGTTCTACCTGGTCTGGCCGCTGCTGCTGCTGATCTTCGCGCTGCTCTTCGGCAAGCGCCGCGCACCGGTCGTCATCTCCCTGATCGTCGTGGTCGCCGCCTCACTGACGGTGAGCGTCCTCCAGACCGCCTCGTCCGCGCCGTGGGCCTACTTCGGAGCGCACACCCGCGCCTGGGAGCTGGCCATCGGCGCCTTCATCGCGGTCGGCGCGGCCCGGCTCGCCGGTCTGCCCAAGGCCCTGGCCGCGGTCATGACGTGGGTGGGCCTGGTGGCCATCGTGGCCTCGGCGTTCCTCTACACCGAGGAGACCCCCTTCCCGGGGTACGCCGCCGCGGTGCCCGTCCTGGGCGCGGCCGCGATCATCGCCGGTGGCGCCACCGGAACCCGGCACGGTGTGGTCGCGATCCTGCGCACCTGGCCGTTCCAGCAGATCGGCAAGTACTCGTACAGCTGGTACCTGTGGCACTGGCCGGTCCTGATGATCGTGCCGCACATGCTGGACGCCGAGCCGAACATCCCGCTGAACCTCGGCCTGGCCGTCGGCGCGCTGGTGCTGGCGATCGGCTCGTACCACCTGATCGAGAACCCGGCCCGCAACCACAAGTGGGCCAAGGCCAAGGCCCGCCGGGGCATCGCCGTCGGTCTCGCCCTCTCCTGCCTCGCCGCGCTGGTCGCCCAGGTCGGCACGATGAAGCCGCCGCAGCTGGCCAAGGGCGCCCCGGCGATCGACACCACCCAGGCGGTGGCCGCCGCCGCCGACCCGGAGGCCGAGCTCCAGCGGATCATCGCCGCCTCGGTCGGCACCGGTGAACTGCCGCAGAACACCCGGCCCCGGGTGCAGAGCGCGCGCCGCGACAAGCCGGACTACTACAACGTCAACTGCCACCTGGAGTACGAGGAGACCGCCGCGCCCAGTGACTGCGCCTTCGGCGACCCCAACGGCAGAAGGACCGTCTTCCTGTACGGGGACTCACACGCCGCACACTGGTTCCCGGCCGTCGACGCGATCGCCAAGGAGCGCGGCTGGCGGCTGCTGGTGCGCACCAAGAGCGCCTGCCACGCGGCGGACGTCGAGGTCTACAGCCCGGCCCTGAAGCGCGCCTACACCCAGTGCCCGGTCTGGCGGGACCAGGTGCTCGCCGAGATCAAGCAGGCCAAGCCGTACCTGGTGGTGGCTTCGGCCGCGGCCAACGACGGCAACCCGCTGGTCAGCCCGTCCGGTGACCGGGCGAAGGGCACGGCCGCCGAGATCGACCCGCGGTGGGCGGCCGGCTGGACCGAGACCATCCGGGCGATCAAGTCGCGGGGCACCCGGGTCGTGATGATCCAGGACACCCCGTGGCCCGGCCAGGACGTCCCGGAGTGCCTGGCCGAGCACTCCCGCAAGATCTCCCGGTGTGTCGCGGAGGCCGGCGAGTCGGTGCCGCTGCCGGAGCGGCAGGCGCTGATCGCCAGGACGGTGAAGGCCCAGGGTGTCCAGGTGGTGGATCCGACGCCGTGGTTCTGTGTGGACGGGAACTGCCCGTCGGTGGTCGGCAACCTGCTGGTCTGGCGGGACGACGACCACATCACCACCCGGTACGCGACCATGCTGGCCCCGCTGCTGGGAGCGAAGCTGCCGAAGTAGAACTTTGCCGGGAAACGGCCCCGCCACCGTGTGTAAGCACACGAGGGCGGGGCCGTTCCGTGTTTTGATCGGTCGTCCGGGGTTACACGTCCGAAACTTCCACCTGCGAGCATTCCGGGGCGCGATCAGGAGGTTCCCTTGTTCCTCAGCCAGCACGAGCAGGAACGGCTGCTCATTCACGTCGCTGCTGACGTGGCCCGGCGACGCCGCGAGCGTGGACTGCGGCTCAACTATCCCGAAGCCACCGCGATCATCACGGCCTTCCTGCTGGAGGGTGCCCGGGACGGCCGCACGGTCGCCGAGCTGATGGATTCCGGCCGGCGGGTGCTCACCCGCGACGACGTGCTGGAGGGGGTTCCGGAGATGCTCGCCGAGGTGCAGGTCGAGGCCACCTTCCCGGACGGCACGAAACTCGTCACCGTGCACGGGCCGATCTCGTGATCCCCGGCGAGATCCTCTTCGGCGACGGCGACATCGAGATCAACGCCGGGCGCCCGACGGTGGACCTGACCGTCCGCAACACCGGCGACCGGCCGGTCCAGGTCGGCTCGCACTTCCACTTCGCCGAGTCCAACGCGGCCCTGGAGTTCGACCGCACCGCCGCCTGGGGCCACCGGCTGGCCATCCCGGCCGGCACCTCGGTCCGGTTCGAACCGGGCATCCCCCGGGACGTCACCCTGGTGGCGTTCGCCGGGCGGCGCGTCGTTCCCGGCCTGCGCGGCCTCGCCGGCGGGCCACTGGACGAGACCCCGCCCGCGCCGGCACCCGACCCCACCGACATCGAGCCGGCCGGCTCCCTCGACGAGGACACCGGCGAGGGCGAGCACAACGGGAGCCCACGTTGACCCACCTCGACCGTGCCCGGTACGCCGCGCTCCTCGGCCCCACCGCCGGCGACCGGATCCGGCTCGCCGACACCAACCTGCTGATCGAGATCGAAGAGGACCGCAGCGCCGGCCCGGTGCCCGGCGACGAGGTCGTCTTCGGCGGCGGCAAGGTGATCCGCGAGTCGATGGGCCAGTCCGCGGCCACCCGCGCCGACGGCACCCCGGACACCGTGATCACCGGCGTGGTCGTGCTCGACCACTGGGGCATCGTCAAGGCCGACGTCGGCATCCGCGACGGCCGGATCGTCGCCATCGGCAAGGCCGGCAACCCGGACACCATGGACGGCGTGCACCCCAGCCTGGTCATCGGCGCCGGCACCCAGATCATCGCGGGCAACGGCAAGATCCTCACCGCCGGCGCGATCGACAGCCACGTGCACCTGATCAGCCCGACCATCCTGGACACCGCGCTGGCTTCCGGCATCACCACCATCATCGGCGGCGGCACCGGGCCGGACGAGGGCACCAAGGCCACCACGGTCACCCCGAACGCCTGGCATCTGGCCCGCATGCTGGAGTCCCTGGACTCCTGGCCGGTCAACGTGCTGCTGCTCGGCAAGGGCAACACGATGTCCGCCGACTCGATGTGGGAGCAGCTGCGCGGCGGGGCCGGCGGCTTCAAACTGCACGAGGACTGGGGCACCACCCCGGCCGCCATCGACGCCTGCCTGAGCGTGGCCGACGCCTCCGGCGTCCAGGTGGCGATCCACACCGACACCCTGAACGAGGCCGGTTTCGTCGAGGAGACACTCCGGGCCATCGCCGGGCGATCCATCCACGCCTATCACACCGAAGGTGCGGGTGGCGGGCACGCGCCGGACATCATCACCGTCGCGTCGCACCCCAACATCCTGCCGTCGTCGACCAACCCGACCCGGCCGTACACCCGCAACACCCTCAGCGAGCACCTCGACATGCTGATGGTCTGCCACCACCTGAACTCGGCGGTGCCGGAGGACCTGGCGTTCGCCGAGAGCCGGATCCGGCCGTCCACCATGGCCGCCGAGGACTACCTGCACGACCTCGGCGCGATCTCGATGATCGGCTCGGACTCCCAGGCGATGGGGCGGGTCGGTGAGGTCGTCACCCGGACCTGGCAGACCGCGCACGTGATGAAGGCGCGGGTCGGGTCGCTGCCGGGCGACTCCGCGGCGGACAACAACCGGGCCAAGCGGTACGTCGCCAAGTACACCATCTGCCCGGCCCGCGCCCACGGGATGGCCGAGCAGGTGGGCTCGGTGGAACCCGGCAAACTGGCCGATCTGGTGCTCTGGGACCCGGCGTTCTTCGGGGTCCGGCCGGCTCTGGTGATCAAGGGCGGCATGATCGCGTACGCGCAGATGGGCGACGCGAACGCCTCGATCCCCACTCCCCAGCCGATGCTGCCGCGGCCGATGTTCGGCGCGTACGGGGTGGTGCCGGCGCAGACCTCGGTCGCGTTCGTCGCCCCGGCCGCCATCGACGCGCTGCTCAGCGACCGGATCGGGGTGAAGCGGGCGCTCGTCCCGGTGGCCGACACCCGGTCGGTCGGCAAGGCCGACATGATCCGCAACGACGCGATGCCCCGGATCGAGGTCAAGGCGGACACCTTCGAGGTACGCATCGACGGGACGGTTGTCGAGCCCGACCCGGTCGACGTGCTGCCGATGGCTCAGCGTTACTTCCTGTTCTGATGGGTCGGTTCGGGGCCCGGCCTGGCCCACTCCGGGCGGTCAGGCTTGATCCCTCCGTGGGCCAGGCCGGGCCCCGAACCTCAGGAAGCAGGGGAAGTGACGGGTGAGCCTCGCGACATTGCTTCTGGTTGCGGATGGGCGGTTGCCCTCCGGTGGGCATGCGCACTCGGGTGGGCTGGAAGCGCAGATCGTGGCTGGGCGGGTTCGGGACACTATGGGTCTCGACGGGTTTCTTCGGGGGAAGCTCGCTACCAGTGGGCTCGTCTCGGCTTCGTTCGCCGCGGCGGCCTGCCGGCGTACCGGCGAATGGTTTGATCTTGATGGTGGGCTTGACGCCCGGACTCCTTCGCCCGCGCTGCGGAAGGCGTCCCGGGCTCAGGGGCGGGCTCTGTTGCGGGCCGGGCGTGCCATGTGGCGGCTTCCGGAGGTGGGGCGGGAACCCCATCAGCCGGTGGCGCTCGGGGCTCTCGCGGCGGCTGCCGGGCTGACTCCCGGTGAGGCGGCTGTCGCTGCTGCTCATGGGGTGGTCACCGGGGTGGCCAGTGCGGCTGTCCGGTTGCTGGGGCTCGATCCGTATGCGGTGCACGCGCTCCTGGCGCGGCTCGCTCCTGAATGTGACCGGATCGCGGCTCGGGCCGCGGCACGGTCCGGCGACCCGGTCGACGAACTGCCGGCCGCGGGCGCTCCCCTGCTCGACATCGGTGCCGAGCACCACGCTTCCTGGGAGGTGCGTCTCTTTGCATCCTGAACTGCATGAACACGGCCCTGATGAGGTTCCGCACACCCACCCCGAGCCGGGCGTCGACCCGCACGAGCCGCTGCACAAGGGCCCCCGGGCGCTGCGCGTCGGGATCGGCGGGCCGGTCGGATCGGGCAAGACCGCGCTGGTGGCGGCCCTGTGCCGGGCGCTCGGTGACGAGATGCGGCTGGCCGTGGTGACCAACGACATCTACACCACCGAGGACGCCGACTTCCTGCTGCGCAACGGGGTGCTGCCGGAGGAGCGGGTCCGCGCGGTGGAGACCGGCTGCTGCCCGCACACCGCGATCCGCGACGACATCTCGGCCAACCTGGACGCGGTGGAGGACCTGGAGGAGAAGCTCGGGCCACTGGAGCTGGTGCTGGTGGAGAGCGGCGGGGACAACCTGACCGCCACGTTCAGCAAGGGGCTGATCGACCAGCAGATCTTCGTGGTCGACGTGGCCGGTGGGGACAAGGTGCCGCGCAAGGGCGGGCCGGGGGTGACCACCGCCGACCTGCTGGTGATCAACAAGACGGACCTGGCTCCGCTGGTCGGGGCCGACCTGTCGGTGATGGACCGGGACGCCCGGGCCCGGCGGCACGAGCTGCCGACCGTGTTCCTGTCGCTGGCCGAGGACAAGCAGGCCACGCCGGTCGCGGACTGGATCCGCGGGCTGGTCGCGGCACGAGTCTGATGCGGGCCGAGGCCCGGGTCGTCGCCGAGCCGGACGGGCGGGGCGGGACCCGGCTCGCCGTGCTGCGCGGGGAGTCGCCGCTGCTGCTGCGGCGGACCGGCCCCCGGGACCCCGGCGGGATGACCGTGCACCTGGTCGGCGGGGCCGCCGGGCCGCTGCGCGGCGACGAGCTGCGGCTGGACGTCGAGGTGGGGCCGGGCGCCCGGCTGACCGTGCTCAGTGTGGCGGCACAGCTGGCCCTGCCCGGCCGGCCGGCGCCCGCCTCCCGGATGACGGTGACCGCCTCGGTGGCCGCCGGTGGGGTGCTGCGCTGGCTGCCCGAGCCGCTGATCGCCGCGGCCGGATGCGACCACGAGGTGGTGACGCGGGTGGACGTGGCCGAGGGCGGGACGCTGCTGTGGCGCGACGACCTGGTCTGCGGGCGGCACCGGGAGGCGTCCGGCGCGGTTCGGGCGGACACCCTGATCCGGTACGCCGGGGTCACCCTGTACCGGCACGAGCTGGCCGTCGGCCCCGGCGCTCCGGGCTGGGACGGCGCGGCGGTGCTCGGTGGCGGGCGGGCGGTCGGCACGCTCGTCCTGGCCGGCCCGGAACTGCCCGAACCGTCGGTGCCCGGCCCGGACGCGGCGGTCATGCGACTGGCCGGGCCCGGGGTGCTGGCCACCGCTGTCGGCGAGGACATCCGGCGGGTCAAGGCGGTGCTGGACCCGTTCGGCGAGGTCGGTGGGCGTACCCCCGCAAGGGTTTGATCGCCGGTGAGGGAAGGCGGGATCGGACCGCCCTCCCTCGCCACCGCCTCAGGCCGCCACCGCGATCGGCACGCCGTGCGCGTCGGTCAGCGCCAGCCGCGTGTGCAGGCTGCCCTGCTGCGCGACCTTCGCGAAATACTCGGTGCGGCGTCGTTGCAGGCAACCTTTCCTGGTCCGTGGTCCCCCCGCGGCCACGGTGAGCAGTTCCGGCGCGAGAGAGCTGTTGAGGCCCTCCCGGAGCAGCCGCAGCGCCTCGGTCCGCAACTGGGAGATGCGGGACTCGGTGACGCCGAGACGGGACGCCACCTCGCTCAGCGGCTGTTCCTGCAGAAACGACTCCTCCACCACCTGGCGCAGCCGCTCGGGCAGGGCCTGGATAGCCTGATGCAGGTATCCCAGCCGCTCCCGTTTGAGCAGCAGATCCTCCGGGCCCTCGGACGTCTCCGGCACCATCTCCTCGGCCGCCCCGGTGGGGAATCCCTGCAGGCTGAGCAGGGAGGCCTTCTGCACGTCGTCCTCGACACTGGCGAGCTCCGAGACCCCGATGCCGAGCATCTCGGCCACCTCGGCATCGCTGGGTGTCCGGCCGAGCGCGGCGGTGAGTTCCTGACGGGCGGTCGCCGCCCGCCGGGCCCGGGCCCGCACCGATCGGCTGGCCCAGTCCTGGCCGCGGAGTTCGTCGAGCAGCGCGCCCCGGATCCGGACGGCGGCGAACCGATGGAACGGGATGCCGCGGGTCACGTCGAAGGAGCGGGCGGCACCGAGCAGGGCCGCGAACCCGGCGGACGACAGGTCGTCCGCGTGGACATGGCCGGGCACCCGGTTGAGCAGTTCCCGGACCAGATGGCCAACCATCGGCATGTTCTCGCGGATCAGGTCCTCGATGTCGCGCGCGGAGGGCGCGTCGTGGGTGACGCCGATGGTGGCGGGGAGTTCGGTCGTGGTGGTCACGTAGTCCTCCTCGCTGGTACTAACCGGCTGTGGAAACCGGCTGACGAGAAGAACACTGAGCGCCGAAAGGTGCAGCGGCGGCCGAACTCGGTTGCATTTGTGGAGTTTTTTCACGAAAAACCTCAGGCCAGGAAGGACCAACCCGGACCGAGGCGGTTTAAACACAGAACCCGGCCGTGATCACGGCCGGGTCCGAAAAGAGGGATGGATCAGTGCAGCACGGGCATCCGCGGAACCAGCACCTCGGCCAGTTCCTCGTGCACCCACGTCATGCGCTGCACCGCGACGTCCGGATGGTCCCCGAACTCGATGGCGACCTCAGCGGCGCAGCCGTCGCTGCCATACCGCAGGATCGTCACCGTGATCGCCTCCTCCACCGCCGCCTGGGTGGGGCACTCGGACGGCTGGAGGTACGAGACGAACAACGCCTCGGCGGCCAGATCCTTCACTGTGCTGATCATTTCTGTCGAACTCCCCGATGTCGACGACCTGCTGGAACTCGGCTGACACCCCTTGAGTACCCGGGTCCTCGCCCATCATCCACTCGGGTGCCGCGCAGGCCGGCAGCCACGCCGTGCCTGAATGCCACGAACCGGGCACCCAAATCGGGCAGTAGCGCCTGTCGGTCTGAGTTCACCGTAACGCCACGACAGGCCGTTCGGCCCGCCGTTTTGATCAGCAGTCCTCGTCGAAGTCCAGGTCGCAGTCCAGCTCGAGCGGAGGCGTGGTCGGAGACGTGCTCGTCTCCGGGTCCCCGATGCCGGGGTTGTCCGACGTCAGGATCGGCGGCGGCGACGGCTCGATCGAGATCGACGGCCCGCCACCCCCACCCGGCGGCTTCGACGACTCCGACGCGCTGGGGCTGCCACTCGGCCTGGTCCCCGGCGTGGGCGAGGTGCTGACACCCGTCGTCGGCGTCGGCTTGATGATCACGCTGCCGCTGGGCCCGATCGAGATGCCCGGCCCGGTGGTCGAGTCGCCCAGACGACGGCGCCCGTCCTGCAGCACCTCGACCGGGCGGGACGGCGCACCGGGCTTACTCGACACGTACGTCTCGCAGGTCTGGTTGTTGAGCTTGAAGAACAGCGGCGCCGTGTTGCTCTCCGTGTAGCGGCCGGTGATCTGCAGCGTGGTGGTGCGCTGAGGCTGGATCGAGGCGGCCGAGGTGACCCGGACCGACCTGTCGTCCTGCGCGAGCTGGATCTTGCCCTTGCCGGAGAGCACCTGGTCGCCGGGGAGCAGGAACCACAGATCCCAGTCCTCGATCGGCGCGTCGTCCCGGTTGGCGAGGGTCACCTGGGCCTTGAACCGGGTGCCGGTGTCGGACCAGACCGCGTAGCTGATCACGCAGTCGCCGGAGGCCGGGACCAGGGTGGGCTGCGGGGTCGAACCGGCCGCCGGTTTGTCGCTGTGCGGCTGGCCCATCGCGGTCCAGCCGTAGGTGAGGCCGCTCAGCACCGCGACCGTCCCGGCCACCACCACGACCCGGCGCAGACGGCCGTGCGAGCGGCCCGGCGGGCGCCCGGCGGGTGGGGCGGTGGGCGGTCCCGCCGCGCCCGGGCGCAGCGACGGCTGCCGGGCCGGCGGCGTCACCGCGGACTCGGCGGCGACCGGGCCGGTCACCACGTCACCGGCGGCGGCCGCGGCCGGGCCGAAACCGGAATACGGGTAACCGGACGGCAGGATGAAGGTGTCCTCGCCGTCCTCCCAGTCCGCGTCGAACCCGGAGGTGATCAGCGGCGCCCCGGCCGCGATGCCGGACAGCGCGCCGGCCACCTCGGCGGTGGACGGCCGGTCCGCCGGATGTTTCTCCAGGCAGCGGGCGATCAGGGCGTCGACCGAGTGCGGCAGGCCCTCGACCGGCGGCAGCGGCTCGGGCTCGGTGTACTGATGGGCGCGCAGCAGGGCGGTGGTGGTGCCGACGTCCCACGGGAGCTGGCCGATCAGCATCCGGTAGATCAGCAGGCCGACCGCGTAGACGTCGGTGGCCGGGCTGACCTGGCCGCCCTCCAGCCGCTCCGGCGCCAGGTAGGCCGGGGTGCCCATCAGGCTGCCGTCCGGGTCGGTGTCGTTCTCCCCGATCAGGGCCGAGATGCCGAAGTCGACCACTTTGGCGCCGGACGGGGTCAGCATCACGTTGGCCGGGGTGACGTCGCGGTGCACGATGCCCCGCGAGTGCGCCGAGGCCAGCGCGGCGGCCACCTCGGCGCTGATCCGCACCGCGGTCGGCCACGGCAGGGTCCGGACCCGGGCCAGGACCGCGGCGAGGGACTCGCCGTCGACGAGCTCCATCACCACGTACGGCACGGGCTCGCCGTCGACCGTGGTGGCCTCGCCGTAGTCGTAGACGTTCGTGATGTTCGGATGGGTGAGCCGGGCCGCCGCCTGCGCCTCGGCGCGCAACCTGCGCCGGAACGAGGGATCGGCGCTGGTGGACGGCGGCAGGACCTTGATCGCGACCTGCCGGCCGAGCACCTCGTCGAACCCTCGCCACACCACTGACATCCCGCCGGCGCCGAGACGCTCGACCAGTCGGTATCGACCGGCGAGCAGTCCGGAGCCGGGCAGGTCCGCCGTGCTCATGTGCCCCCACATGCGCGCTTGTGAAAAACACCGGACCGCACCGCCATGCCTCCGGCGTCGGGTGAGCTCGGGCCCACCGTCGGACTCCGAGCATCCCCCATCGACGGCGAGGATGTTAGTCCCTATCGGTCCGCAGTTCGACCCGTCACATACCGATCCACCTGCGGCTAATTACTGTCGGTTGCCCACGGTTGCCCGCGTTCCGCAACCAGTGGGACACGCTGCGCCACGGGGACACCGGCGTATGCCCGCTTCGTCGGAACTTGCGGTCTCCACCGAACGGGTGAGTCCACAGAGGACCTGTTCACGATCGGTCAACAACCGGTGACGCAGGGAGATCAAATGTGTCCAAGATCTGTCAATCGGGTCAGCCACGGGCCGGGAGGCCGGTCAACCGCCGGGCCACCTGGAGGGCCGCCGCCGGGGCGGGCGACGGCAGCGGGGCACGCCCGGCCGTCACCGGCACGGTACCGGCCGGAACCGCGCCCAGCCCGGTCAGGTACGACCGCATCGGCCCCCACGACTCGTAGATCACCAGGACCACCTCACCGGGCGCGGCCAGGTCCAGCGCCCGGGTCACGGCGTCCCGGAACCCGTCCGCGCGCACCGCGGTCAACTGCGGGCGGCGGGCCCGCATCTCCCGCTCGACCAGCCCGGCCACCTCACCCGGCTCCCGGCCCCGCCGGTCCTCGTCCTCGTAGAGCACCACCCGGGTCAGCCCGTCCGCCAGCACCTGCGCCGACGCGGCCAGCAGATCCGCCCGCCGGTCTCCGGGCAGCGTCACCGCGGCCACACACCGCTCCGGCCCCCACACCCGGTGCAGGGTCCGCAGAGTGGTCGCCAGGGCCGCCGGGTTGTGCGCGTAGTCCACGTAGAGGGACACGTCGCCGAGCCGGAACAGGGTGCCCCGGCCCGGGTTGCCGGTGGCCGGGTCGAACTCGGCGAGCCGGTCGGCCAGCCGCTCCGGACGGGCGCCCAGGGCCCGGGCGGCGGCGATCGCGGCCAGGGTGTTCGCGGCCACGTGCAGGGCCGCCCCGCCGTACGCCCCCGGCACCTCGGCCAGGCGCGTCAGCGGGGTCCGCCGGGCGCCGGTCGCCTGCACCAGCCAGCCGTCGTGCAGCACGTAGGCGGCGCCGCCCCGGGCCAGATGCTCGGTCAGCACCGGGTTGCGCGGGTCCAGCGAGAACCAGACCAGCCGTTTGCGGTCGGCACGCACCCGGGGCCGGTCGACCAGGCTGCGCACCCACGGGTCGTCGGCGTTGAGCACCAGCGTCCCGCCGTCCCGGACCCGCTCGGCCACCACCGCCTTGACGTGCGCCAGCTCCTCGATCGAGGTGAGACCGTCCTGGCCCAGGTGGTCGGCGGTGATGTTGGTGATCACCCCGACGTCGGACCAGTCGTAGCCGAGGCCGCGCCGCAGCAGGCCGCCCCGGGCGGTCTCCAGCACGGCCACCTCCACCTGCGGGTCGCCGAGGACCATCTGCGCCGACCGCGGGCCGGTGGCGTCGGCGACCTGGATCACCCGGCCGTCGATGGTGACGCCGTCGGTGGTGGCCGTGCCGACCCGGGTGCCGGCGCCGCTGAGCAGGTGCGCGGTCAGCCGGGTGACGGTGGTCTTGCCGTTGGTGCCGGTGATCGCGACGGCCGGCACCCGGCCGTCCGACCCGCCCGGGAACATCGCCCGCACGATCGCGTCGCCGACGTCGCGGGCCCGGCCCTCCACCGGGGCCAGGTGCATCCGCAGGCCGGGCACCGCGTTCACCTCGATCACCCCGGCGGTGGTGACGCCACCGCCGGGCGGGACCGGGGCGCCGGCGTCCGGCAGGCGCAGGTCGATGCCGGCGATGTCCAGGCCGAGCAGGGCGGCGACCCGCCGGCAGATCCGGGTGACGTCCGGGTGCACCTGGTCGGTCACGTCCCGGCTGGTCCCACCGGTGGAGAGGTTGGCGGTGTCGCGGAGGCGGACCACCTCACCGTCGGCCGGGACCGATTCGGGGGTACGGCCGTCCCGCGCGAGCACTCCACGGACCGTCTCGTCCACGGTGATCCGGGTCAGTACCCGGGAGTGCCCGGTCCCCCGCCGCGGATCGGCGTTGACCGCCTCGATCAGCGCGGTGATCGTGGACCGGCCGTCCCCGGTGACGTGTGCGGCCACCCGCTCGGCCACCGCAACCACCTCGCCGGCCACCACCAGCACCCGGTAGTCCCGGCCGTCGAGCTGCCGTTCCACCACCGCCTCCCCGCCGATCGCGGCGAACGCCCGCGCGACCGCCTCCGGGGTGGTCAGGTGTAGGGTCACGCCGCGCCCGTGCCGGCCGTTGCGGGGTTTCACCACCACCGGGCCGCCCAGCTCGCCGAGCAGCCGGATCGCCTCGGCCTCGGTGCCGGCCGCGCCGCCGGGGGCGACCGGGATGCCCGCCTCGTCCAGCAGCCGCCGGGTGACGTGTTTGTCCCCGGCGATGTCCACACCGACCGCGCTGGTCCGGTCGGTCATCGCGGCCCAGGCCATCCGGCGGCGGTGCCCCCAGCCGAGCCGGACCAGGCTGAGGTCGTCGAAACGTTCCACCGGGATGCCACGCCGGCGGGCGGCCGCGATGATCGACCGGGTGCTCGGGCCGGTGGCCTCCCGTTCGGCCAGGGCGGCCAGCCCGGCGAGCCGCGCGGCCAGCTGCCCGGCGGCCGGGCCGGCCCCGGCGTGCACCTGCCGGACCAGGTCGATGGCGGCGGTCAGCAGTTCCCCCGGCACCGGCGACTCCGGTGACTCGTCGACCGGGCACTCCATGATCACGTCGTAGACGCCCGCCTCCTCGGTGCCCACCGTCCGGCCGAAGGTGACGTCCCGCCCGATCAGCTGGGACAGCTCGATGCAGGCGTGCTCGGCGACGTGACCGAAGTAGGTGCCGCCGCGCAGCCGGCTGACGAACCCGCCGGGCGTGCCCGCGGCGCAGTGGTGTTCGGCCAGGCCGGGCAGCGCCCGCAGCAGGCGTTCGGTGAACCCGGTGACGTCGGCGGTCTCCACCCCGGTCAGGTCGCCGAGACGCAGCCGGGCCACCACCGCGGGCCGGGAGAGGTAGACGTTGGGGCCACGCAGGCGGCGCAGGCTCTCGATCTTCATGTGGCTCGTTCCCGTTCTGGGGACGGCGGGCCGGTGACGGGTCGGCGGCCCGTGAGGTGGAAGGTGCAGCCCGCGGGCAGCACGTGGACGCGGGCCCCGGCGAGCACGATCGGCCCGGCCGGCGGGACCCGGATGTCGGTGGCGGCGCCGGCGTCGACCACCGTCACCGCCCCGCTGCCGAGAACCTCGAAACTGTCGCCTCCGGTCAGGATGGCGGTGTCCTCGTCGATGCCCACGCCCAGCTCGTGCGGGTAGCGGGCGACCGCGCTGAGCAGCCGGTTGAGCCGGCCCCGCTCGGCGAAATGCTGGTCGATCAGCACACACGGCAGGAACTCCAGCCCCGGGCCGGTGCGCACGCTGTCCGCGGTCACACCGGGGCGGTCGCCGCCGACGATCATCGTGCCGGCCATCATGGCCGCGCCCGCGCTGGTCCCGGCGAGCACCACCCGGCCCGCGCCGACCAGCTCGTGCAGCAGCGAGTCGACCGCGGTGCCGCCCAGGACACCGGTGATCCGCTCCTGGTCGCCGCCGGTGAAGAAGACCCCGGTGGCCTCGCGCAGCACCGCGCCGGCGGCGGGCCCGTTGGCCTCGGCCCGGCAGGACAGGCGCAGCGCCCGGACGGTGCCGGCGCCGTGCTCCGAGAAGCGCTGCAGGTAGACCTGCTCGGCGGTGGCCGGCGCCTCGCTGGCGGTGGCGATGACCACGATCCGGGCGGCCGCCCCGCCGGACAGCTCCACGAAGCGCCCGAGCAGGTCCGGCCCGGCGGCCCCGCCCATGATCAGAAGCCGGCTGGTCCCGTCCACACTGCTGAGGTTAATCGGAACAAAACCGAAACATCCGGCTAATGCCGCTTCGTCCGAGCAGCCCTTCGCTCCTCGAAGCGGGCCGCCTGCGTCTCCAGCTCGGTCATCCGCGCGGACAGCTCGTCCCGGGCCCGCTCGCCGTCATCGCGCAGGTCGGTGCGATCCCACACGTTCCACTGGCGCAGCACCGGCTGCAGCACCTCGTCCCGGTGCTGGCGCAGGTCGTAGATGCCGGCCAGGGCGATCAGCACCGCCTTGCGCCCGAAGCCCTCGATGTTGGCGCCCGGCATCTGGAAGTTCGCCGTCACGTTCGCCACCGCCCGCATCGCCTGGTCCGGGGCCAGCTCGAAGGCCGCGGTCAGGATGTTGCGGTAGAACATCATGTGCAGGTTCTCGTCGGCCGCCACCCGGGCCAGCATCTGCTCCGCGACCGGGTCACCGGTGGCCTTGCCGGTGTTGCGGTGCGAGATCCGGGTGGCCAGCTCCTGCAGCGCGACGTAGGCGATCGAGTGCAGCATCTCGTGCCCATTGACGTTCACATACCCGGACTGCATGTGCTCCATCCGGGCCCGCTCCAGTTCCACCGGATCCACCCCACGGGTCACCGTCAGGTAGTCGCGGATCGCGATCCCGTGCCGGCCCTCCTCGGCGGTCCACCGATGCACCCAGGTGCCCCACGCGCCGTCCCGGCCGAACAGGGAGGCGATCTCGTGGTGATAGGAGGGCAGGTTGTCCTCGGTGAGCAGGTTGACGATCAGCGCCGTCTTCGCCACCTCGGGCAGCTTCGAGTCCTCCGGCCGCCACGCCTCGCCGCCGAGCACCCCGTCGAAGGTCCGGCCCTCGCTCCACGGCACGAACTCGTGCGGGAACCACTCCTTGGCGAGCGACAGATGCCGGTCGAGGTTGGTGGCCACGACGGGCTCCAGCTCGATCAGCAGCGCGGTCTGGTCCAGCGGCATCCGCTCACGGTAACCGCCGGACCATGATCACGGAGGGTCAGCGCGCGGACACCAGCGGGTGAAGATCAGCCGCCGGCGGCTGCCAGGTCTCCGGGTCGGCCTCCACCTGCTCGCCCGAGCGGATGTCCTTGACCGTGCCGGTCTCACCGGGGAACCAGACGTACGGGATACCACGGCGGTCGGCGAACTGGATCTGCTTGCCGAACTTCGCGGCCGTCGGCGCCACCTCGGTGGCGATCCCCCGGCGGCGCAGGCTCGCCGCGATCCGGTCACACGCGGCGCGCTCGTCCTCGCTGGGCAGCGCCACCACCACACAGGTCGGCACCGAACGGGAGACGGTCAGCGCGTCCTGCCCGAACAGCAGGCCGAGCAGCCGGGACACCCCGATCGAGATGCCCACCCCGGGGAAGCGCGTGTTACCGACCGACGCCAGGTTGTCGTAACGCCCGCCGGAGGTGATCGAACCGAACCGCTCATAGCCCTTGAGCTGGGTCTCGTACACCGTGCCGGTGTAGTAGTCCAGGCCCCGGGCGATCTTCAGCTCGGCCCGGACCAGGCCCGGCGCGTGCTCGTTCGCGGTCTCCACCACCTGGAGCAGCTCGCTCAGGCCCTCGTCCAGCAGCGGGTCGGTGACGCCCAGGGCACGGACCCGGTCGGCGAACGAACCGTCCGTCGTGGAGATCTCCGCCAGGGCCAGGCACGCCGCGGCCTGGGCGTCGGTCGCGCCGGCCGTCTCCACCAGGGCCGCCGCCACCTTCTCCGGGCCGATCTTGTCGAGCTTGTCGACGGTCCGCAGCACCTGGGCGGTGTCCTCCAGGCCCAGCCCGCGGTAGAAGCCCTCACACACCTTGCGGTTGTTGACCAGGATCGTCGCGTCCGGGATCGGCAGCGACTTGAAGACGTCGCCGATCACCAGCGGCATCTCGGTGTCGAAGTGGAACGGCAGGGTGTCCCGGCTGACCACGTCGATGTCGGCCTGGAGGAACTCGCGGTAGCGGCCCTCCTGCGGGCGCTCACCCCGCCACACCTTCTGGATCTGGTAGCGCTTGAACGGGAACTGCAGCTTGCCGTGGAACTCGGTGACGAACCGCGCGAACGGGACGGTCAGATCGAAGTGCAGGCCCAGCTGGTCGTCCCGCTTGGCGCCCTCCTCCTCCTGGAGGCGGTGCAGCAGGTAGACCTCCTTCGAGGTCTCGCCCTTGCTGAGCAGGGTGTCCAGCGGCTCGACCGCGCGGGTCTCCAGGGAGGCGTAGCCGTACAACTCGAAAGTGGATCTGATCCTGTCGAGCACCTGCTGCTCGATGATGCGCTGCGGCGGCAGCCATTCGGGGAAGCCGGAAATGGGCACTGTTGCTCCTAGTGCGAAAGAAGAGTGTCAGAGACCACGGCCGGGCGCGGCGGTCAGCTCCCGCAGGTACGGGTTGGACGCGCGCTCACGGCCGATGGTGGTGGACGGTCCGTGGCCGGGCAGCACGACGGTGTCGTCGGCCAGCGGGAGGATCTTGTCCCGCAGGCTGGTCATCATCGTCGGGGTGCTGCCACCCGGCAGGTCGGTGCGGCCGATCGACCCGGCGAACAGCACGTCGCCGGAGAGGCAGATCTGCTCCGCTTCCCAGGACGAGCCCGCCCCGGGCAGCCGGAAGAGCACCGACCCGCCGGTATGGCCGGGCGCGTGGTCGACGGTGATCTCCAGACCGGCGATGCTCAGCGTCCCGCCGTCGGTCAGCTCCGCCACGTCGTCGGGCTCGGTGTACCGGAGACGGCCGCCGAACATCGACGTCAGGTCGGCGCTCAGGCCCTTCGACGGATCGGCCAGCATCTCCCGGTCCGCCGGGTGCACGTAGGCGGTGATGCCCCGGGCGCCACAGACCGGCGCCACCGAGAAGGTGTGATCGAGGTGACCATGGGTCAGCAGCACCGCGGCCGGGTGCAGCCGGTGCTTCGCGAGGGTCTCCTCCAGCCGGTCGAGCACACCGATGCCGGGGTCGACGATCAGGCATTGTTCGCCCTCGCTCACAGCGACCACATAGCAGTTGGTGCCGAAGGCGTCGGCCGGGAAGCCGGTGACGAGCACGGTGGCGGACCTCTCTGCAGCGGGCGCAAATCGTAACGAGCCTAGCCGGGCGGGCGCACGCCACTTTCTCAGGAGGTACCCGTACACTCTTGCGGGCGTGTGGCGTGCCGCACCCCTTGACATCCGGCAGGCACAGGGAAGGACAGGCGTTCGGTGGCTTCCAGCAAGGATCGGCAGCGCAAGCTCGCGCGGGCGAAGTACGACCGGCAACAGGCCCGCCGCGCCGACCGCGAGCACCGCCGCCGCCGGATCACGGCGGGCGTCGGCACCACACTGGCCGTCCTTCTGATCGCCGCCGGCGGCGCCTGGATCGGTGGCGCGTTCGACAGCGACGAGCAGACCGAGGCCACCGCCTCCGACGACTGCCTGTGGACGCCGTTGAGCCGGGACAGCAACAACGCCCTCCAGGAGACCGGGACACCGCCCACCAAGGACCTCC
This sequence comes from Actinoplanes sp. G11-F43, assembly GCF_050589265.1. Lineage (NCBI taxonomy): Bacteria > Bacillati > Actinomycetota > Actinomycetes > Micromonosporales > Micromonosporaceae > Actinoplanes > Actinoplanes sp. G11-F43. The sequence continues at coordinate 234,055 of NZ_JBNZCE010000003.1, read as the reverse complement.
CGGAGGACGGCACCGAGACCATGACGATCACCACAGACAAGGGTGAGCCGATCGTGGTCAGCATCGACGTGGCGTCCTCCCCGTGCGCCGCCGCCAGCTTCTCGTACCTGGCGGCCCGCGGCTTCTTCAACGACACCGAGTGCCACGAGTTGCTCGCCGACGGCGCGGTGCACTGCGGCGACCCGACCGGCACCGGCCAGGGCGGCCCGACGTACAGCTACTACGACGAGAACACACCGGCTCCCCTCCCGGAACCGGAGCCGAGTGCCAGCGCGGCAGCCACCCCGGAGGTGACCTACCCGAAGGGGACGGTCGCCGTGGTCGGCAACCCGAAGGGCATCAACGGCAGCCAGTTCCTGATCTTCCACAAGGACTTCACGTCGGCCGACCCGCAGTACTCGATCCTCGGCTCGGTCACCGGCGGCATGGACACGCTGGCCGCGATCGGCAAGATCCCGACCGTGGAGAACGAGGCTGGCGACAAGGTCAAGCCCAAGGACAAGATCACCATCAAGACCCTGACCGTCGGCACGGACGCCGGCACGGCACCCACGGCCTCGGCCGGCGCCGCGCCCTCGGCGAGCGTCCAGTCGTGAACGCGGAGGCAGAGAGCAGCATGGAGGACACCGTGTCGTCGACCAAGGACCGGCAGCGCGCGGCGGCGCGGGCCCGCCTCGAGAAGGAGATGGCCGAGCGATCGGCGGCCGCGCGCAAGCGCCGCCAACGGCAGGCGATCGTCGGGTCGGCACTCGCCGTCGTGGTCATCGCCGGCGCCGCCTTCTTCATCGTGCGGTCCATGAAGAAGGACGAGAAGACCGAGGCGGCCGGCGGTCCCCCGGCGGGCACCGTGGCCTGCTCCTGGACCCCCTCCGACGAGGCCACCGGCGGCAAGGTCAAGGACGTCGGCACGCCCGAGGTGAACGTGCCGAACACCGGCACCAGCACCCTCACCCTGGACACCAGCCTGGGCCCGATCGAGGCGACCATCGACCTGGCCAAGGCCCCGTGCACCGGCGCCAGCTTCAAGCACCTGGCCGCCGCGAAGTACATGGACAACAGCAAGTGCCACCGCCTGGTCAACGAGGAGACCTTCAAGGTCCTCCAATGCGGCGACCCGTTCGCCACCGGTGACGGCTACCGCGAGACCGACGGCACCGGCGGGCCGAGCTACACCATGCCCGAGGAGAACCTGCCGACCGACACCGAGAAGCCGTACCCGGCGGGCACCATCGCGATGGCCAACACCGGCCAGCCGAACAGCACCGGCAGCCAGTTCTTCATCGTCGCCGAGGACACCCAGCTGCAGCCGGCGTACACCGTGCTCGGTTCGATCACCAAGGGCATGGACATCATCAAGGATGTCGTGAAGGCCGGCGACGACGGCGCCTTCAAGGAGAGCGCCGGCGGCGGTCACCCCAAGAAGGAAGTCCTGATCAAGACCATGACGGTCTCCTGATCACTCGGTGAAGGAGGGCGGCCCCGGGGCCGCCCTCCTTCTTCATGCCCCTGAGGTGACCCGGTAGGCGTCGAACACGCCGTCCACCTTGCGCACCGCGGCGACCAGGTGACCGAGATGCTTCGGGTCGGCCATCTCGAACGTGAACCGGCTCACCGCCACCCGGTCCCGGGTGGTGGTGACCGTCGCGGAGAGGATGTTGACCCGCTCCTCGGACAGCACCCGGGTCACGTCGGCCAGCAGCTTGTGCCGGTCCAGTGCCTCCACCTGGATGGCCACCAGGAACGTCGACGCGGACGTCGGCTTCCAGCTGACCTCCACCACCCGCTCCGGCTGCTCCCGCAGATCCTGCGAGTTCGCGCAGTCCTCCCGGTGCACGCTCACCCCGCCGGAACGGGTGACGAAACCGAAGACCGCGTCCCCGGGCACCGGGGTGCAGCAACGGGCCAGTTTGACCCAGACGTCCGAGACGCCCTTCACCACCACACCCGGATCCTGGGCGGCACTGCGGTTGCGCGGCGGGCGGGTCGCGACGGCGGTCTCGGCGATGTCCTCGACCGCGCCCTCCTCGCCACCGAACCCGGCGACCAGTTTCTGCACCACCGACTGGGCGGAGACGGCGCTCTCCCCGACCGCGGCGTAGAGCGAGGCGACATCCGGAAGATGCAGATCGCGGGCGATCGTCATCAGGTTCTCGCTGGTCAGCATGCGCTGCAAGGGCAGACCCTGCTTGCGCATCGCCTTGACGATCGCCTCCTTGCCGTCCTCGATCGCCTCCTCGCGGCGCTCCTTGTTGAAGAACTGGCGGATCTTCGTCCGGGCCCGCGGGCTCTTCACGAAACCGAGCCAGTCCTGGGTGGGACCGGCGGTCGCCGACTTGGACGTGAAGATCTCGATCACGTCGCCGTTCGACAGCGGCGACTCCAGCGGCACCAGCTTGCCGTTCACCCGGGCGCCGATGCACTTGTGCCCGACCTCGGTGTGCACCGCGTAGGCGAAGTCGACAGGGGTCGAGCCGGTCGGCAGCGGGATCACGTCGCCCTTCGGCGTGAAGACGTACACCTCCTGGCTGGAGAGATCGAACCGCAGCGCGTCCAGGAACTCGGACGGGTCGCTCGCCTCCCGCTGCCAGTCCAGCAGCTGCCGAAGCCAGGTCATCTCGTCGATGTGCGCCGGCGGGCCGACGATCGTCGCGCCCTTCTGCTCCTTGTACTTCCAGTGCGCGGCGATGCCGAACTCGGCGGTCCGGTGCATCGCGAAAGTGCGGATCTGCATCTCGACCGGCTTGCCGGTCGGGCCGATGACAGTCGTGTGCAGCGACTGGTACATGTTGAACTTCGGCATCGCGATGTAGTCCTTGAACCGGCCCGGCACCGGCTGCCAGTTCGCGTGGATCACACCCAGCGCGGCGTAGCAGTCCCGGACCGTGTCGACCAGGATGCGGACACCGACCAGGTCGTAGATGTCGTTGAAGTCCCGGCCCCGCACGATCATCTTCTGATAGATCGAGTAGAGGTGCTTGGGCCGGCCGGTCACCTCGGCCTTGATCTTCGCCGACTTCAGATCGAGCTGGACCCGGTTGGTCACCTGGCGCAGCAGCGCCTCACGCTGCGGCTGGTGCTCCCCGATCAGGCGGTTGATCTCCTCGAACCGCTTGGGGAACAGCGTGCCGAACGCCAGATCCTCCAGCTCCCACTTGATCGTGTTCATCCCGAGGCGGTGAGCCAGCGGGGCCAGGATCTCCAGCGTCTCCTTGGCCTTCTGCTCCTGCTTGGCGCGGGGCAGGAAGGTCAGGGTGCGCATGTTGTGCAGCCGGTCGGCCAGCTTGATCACCAGGACCCGGGGGTCCTTGGCCATCGCCACCACCATCTTGCGGATCGTCTCCGCCTTGGCCGCGTCCCCCAGCTTGACCCGGTCGAGCTTGGTCACGCCGTCGACCAGCAGCGCCACCTCGGCGCCGAAGTCGTTGCGCATGCTCTCCAGGGAGTAGTCGGTGTCCTCGATCGTGTCGTGCAGCAGCGCGGCCACCAGCGTGGTGGTGTCCATCCCGAGGTTGGCCAGGATGGTCGCCACGGCCAGTGGATGCGTGATGTACGGGTCACCGGACTTGCGGTACTGCCCGGAATGCCACCGGGCGGCGACGTCGAACGCCTTCTGCAGCGCCCGGGCGTCAGCCTTCGGATGGCTCGCGCGGTGGGTCGCGATCAGCGGCTCGAGAACCTCGCTGACCTGCGTGCTCTGCCACGGCGCGTTGAACCGGGCCAGCCGGGCCCGAACCCGGCGGCCGGTGGGTGCGCTGGCCAGCCCGAAGCCGCTGGCCGGCTCGTCGACGGGCGCCAGAGGCTGGGTGGTCTCGGGATCAGTGGGCGGACCGTCGCCCGAATTCTGGGTCGGTTGCACCGTGCCCTCCGCCGGAGGGGCGACGTCGCTGGACACCGGTCTCCTCACACGTTCGCCGGAAACTGGATCACCGGAAGCTGGATCACCGGAAGCTGAGTCACCGAAAACTGGATCACCGAATTCTGAAGGTTCGCCCATCCTACCCGCACCGCCCTGCTGAATACCCCGGCCGAACCTACGAATAAGCAGGCCCAGCCGGGCGAAGAACATCGAAGACGGATCAAACGGTCAGCAGCGCGTGTACCTTACGCGGGCTGAGCCGCTCCCGGCCGTCCAGGAATCCCAGCTCCATCAGCACGGTGAAGCCGGCCACCACCCCACCGGCACGCTCCACCAGGTCCATCGTCGCACCCGCCGTGCCACCCGTCGCGAGCACGTCGTCGACCACCAGGACACGCTGTCCCGGCTCGAACGCGCCCTCGTGCACCTCCAGGGTGGCTTCGCCGTACTCGAGCGCGTACGTGGCGGAGAAGGCCGGTCGCGGCAGCTTCCCGGCCTTGCGCACCGGGACCACGCCGACACCCGTCGCGTACCCGATGGCGGACGCCAGCAGGAAACCGCGCGCCTCCACCCCGGCCACCACGTCGAACGACCCGGCACCCCAGTGGGTGACGATCCCGTCGACCACCGCGCGGAAGGTCGGGCCGTCACCGAAGAACGGCATCAGGTCCTTGAAAAGGATGCCCGGTTTCGGGAAGTCCGGCACGTCGACGGTGCCACTGGCGACCAGTGCCGCCAACTCCGGGCCGCTGTCGCCGCTCACCGGCGGGATCTCGCTACTCACGGCGGACAGCCTAGATGACAGCGGCCCGCCACCCCTGCGGGGTGGCGGGCCGGAGAGCCGTCAGGTGACGTCAGGGACGCTTGCCACCGGGCCGGTTGCCGCCACGCTTCTGCGCGGGGCGCGCGCCCGGCCGCGGAGTGGTGCTGCCCGCGAAGACCGGCACCTCGTCGGCGGCGGTCAGGTTCTCACCCTTGGCGGCGGCCTCCTCCACGCGCTGCGCGCGGCGGGCCAGCACCCGGGCGTTGTGCGCCTGGATCCGCGGCTCCTTGTCCTTCAGGTAGCTCAGCACCGGCGCGGCGAACACGATCGAGGCCGCGACGCCGATGCCCATACCGACGAAGAGCACCAGGCCCAGGTCCTTCAGGGTGCCCGCGCCGAGCAGGCCGGCACCGATGAAGAGCACACCGCCGACCGGCAGCAGGGCGACCAGGCCGGTGTTGAGCGAGCGCATCAGGGTCTGGTTGATGGCCAGGTTGGTGGCCTCGCCGTACGTCCGGGTGGTGCCCGCCGTGATCCCGCGGGTGTTCTCCTGCACCTTGTCGAACACCACGACGACGTCGTAGAGCGAGAAACCGAGGATCGTCAGGAAGCCGATCACCGTGTACGGCGTCAGCTCGAAGCCCACCAGCGAGTAGACGCCCGCGGTGACGATCATGTCGAGTAGCAGCGAGGCCAGCGCGGCCACCGCCATCCGCCACTCGAAGCGGAACACCAGGTACACCGTGACCAGGATCAGGAAGATCACCAGGCCGAGGATGGCCTTGTTGATGACCGCGCCACCCCAGGCCGAGGAGACCTGCTGATCGCTGATCTGGCCGGCCTCGAAGCCCAGGTCCGCGGCGATCGCGGCCTTGATCTCGGCCATCTGGTCCGGGGTGAGCACCGCGGTGCGGATCTTGAAGTTGGCCTCCGCGCCCTCACCGACCTGCTGGGCGGCGTTGACCTGGACGTTCGGGTCGACGGCATGGACCGCCGCCTCGACCGAGTCGTAGACCCGATCCGAGGTCAGCGTCTGACCCGCGACCTGGCCCGGGACGCCGAACTCACTACCACCGGCGAACTCGATGCCGAGGTGGAACTGCCGGAAGATGAAGCTGCCGATGGAGATCGCCACGAGCACCGCCGCCACCGTGAACCACATCTTGCGGCGGCCGATGATCTGGATGTTGGCCTCGCCCTGATAGAGGCGACTCGCCAAACTCGATTTGGCCATGTCAGGCCTCCTTCACGCGCGAGGAGACCGACTCCTCGGACTGCTGCTGGTGGCTGCGCAGGGCTTGGCCGAGACCGCTGACCCTGGGCGACAGGAACGCCTTGGTGCTGGCGAGCATCGTCATGATCGGGTGGCGGAAGAGGAACACCACCACCAGGTCGAGGACCGTCGAGAGGCCGAGCGCGAACGCCAGACCCTGCACCTGACCGATCGACACGATGTAGAGGACCACGGCACACATGATCGTGATGGCGTTCGCCGAGATGATCGTGCGCCGGGCCCGGTGCCACGCCCGTGGCACCGCGCTGCGCGGACTGCGACCCTCGTGGATCTCATCCTTCAATCGCTCGAAGTAGATGACGAACGAGTCCGCCGCCACACCCAACGAGACGATGAAGCCGACGATACCCGCCAGCGTCAGGGTGAAGCCGATCGAGCGGCCCAGGAAGACCAGGGCGCCGAAGGTGAGCAGCGCGGAGAGGCCCAGGCTCAGGAAGATGACCAGGCCCAGCATCCGGTAGTAGAAGAACGAGTAGACCGCCACCAGGGCGAGGCCGATCGCGGCGGCGAGCAGACCCGCCTCCAGCTGCTGGCCACCGACGGTCGCGGAGACGGTCTGGGCCGGGCCGGCGTCGAAGGTGACCGGGATGGCGCCGAAGTTGAGCTGGTCGGCGAGCTGCTTGGCGGTGGCCGAGTTGAAGTCACCGGTGATCTGCGACTGACCGGTCAGCACCGCCTGGATCTGCGGGGCGGAGACGATCTGCTTGTCCAGGACCACGGCGACCACACAGTGCTCCACGCCGCCGTAGAGCGAGCTGGCGGCGATGTAGCAGGGGTCGGAGGTGGTCGCCTCGAACGCCTTGCGGGTCAGGGCGGCCCACTTGTTCTGGCCGGCGCTCTTGAAGTCCATCGAGACGACCCACTGGTTGGTGGTCGTGTCCAGCTGCGGGCTGGCCTGGCTGATGTCGTCACCGACGACCTCGGCCTTGTCCAGCATCACCTTGGCGCCCTGGTAGCAGGCGACGACCTCGCTGTCGATGGCGTCGATCGAGCCGTTCGGCCGCTTGTCCAGTTGCTCCGCGCAGCCGATCGTCGGCACGTTGAACTGCATCTGCGGGTCGAGCGCGTTGACCTCGAGCGGCGTCAGCGTGGCGAACGCCTTGAACGGCTTGCCGGCCTCCGGGTCGGTGCTCAGGTCGACCGGGGCGGTCAGCTTCTCGGCGGCGGCCCAGGCGGCGGCGCCGACCTTCTGCTCGACCGCGGCGCGCTGCTCCTGGACGCTGGCCGAGACCGGGGCCTCGGAGGCCGAGGCGGACGGGGCCGGCGCGGCGGCGGAGCCCGAGGGCGCCGGGGCCGGGGCGGAGCCCGAGGCGGACGGGGCCGGAGCGCCACCGCCCTGACCGCCGGTCGACGCCTCCGGGGCGGCGGAGCCGGCGGTCGACGGGTTTGCCGCCGGCGCCGACGGGGAACCGGAGGTAGCGGGCGCGGCACCGCCGGCCGAGGTGCTCGGGGTCGGGCTCGGCGGGTTCAGCGCGATCGAGGACACGTCCCCGGTCACCCCGGTGAGCAGCCGGAACCGCATGTTCGCGGCCTGCTCCAGACCCTTGAGCTGGTCGTCGGCCTTACCCGCGAGGGAGACCACGATGGTGTTGTTGCCCTGGATGACCACCTCGGCCTCGGAGACACCGAGAGCGTTGACCCGGTTCTCGATGATCTCCCGGGCCAGCTCCATCGCCTCCCGGGTGGGCGGGGCGCCCTGCTGCGAGGCGATGTAGGTGGCCTGGGTGCCACCGATCAGGTCGAGGCCCAGTTTCGGCTCCAGCCGCTGCTTCCACGAGCCCTCGGCACCGGCGCCGAAGAAGACGAGCAGATACAGGACGACGAAGACCAGACCGAGCACGCCGAGTTGGCGTCCAGGATGCATCTGTCCCTGAGGTGGTCGTGCCACGGCTTTAGGTCTCCCTGTGTTCGGCCGCGTGGCTGCGCGGCGCTATGTGTCTGTGACCGGCCGTCGACGGTCGAACGGCGGGCTGACGCACCGGGCCGGCGTGATCACCGCCGGACCGGTGCGTGGGAAAAACGGGTCAGTCCTGCTTGCGCACTTCGGTGACGGGGCCCTCCGGCTTGTCAGCGGCCTCCGTCGTCTCCGGCGTGGCGTCGTCGGCGACGGGCGCCTCGGCCTCCGGCTCCGGAATCTCCTCACCGGACTTGTGAACGACTCGGGCGATCGCGGGACGCGCGAAACGCACCTCGACATCCGGGGCGATCTCCAGGAGGACCTGGTCGTCGGTGACGCCGGTGACGGTGCCGTGCAGGCCACCGATGGTCACGATCTGGTCGCCGGGGCCCAGCGAGTTCTGCATGTCCATGGCCTTGCGGCGCTGCTTCTGCTGCGGACGGATCATGACGAAATACATGAAACCGAAGAGCAGAACGAGAATCAGCAGGAACGAGTAATTACCGCCGCTCGCTGGCGCGTCGCTTGCGTCAAGCACGAAGAAAGGCCTTCCGTCAGCCGCCGGCGCGACGAGTGGGCGGGCGCCGGGGGCGATATGCAGATTCCGGTTGGAACGGCGGCGAGTCTAGTAGGTCAACCTGGAGATAACGAATGCGGCACACGTCACGTTCACATCACGAGGGATATTTATACGTCCCGGGCGAACAGGTCACCCTGAAACACCCCACCACGGCCATCGGTGGGCGGCGTCTTGCCTAGATGAGCCCAGCCCGCCTCGGTCGCGACCCGGCCCCTCGGGGTCCGCGCCAGCAGCCCGGCCCGCACCAGGAACGGCTCGCACACCTCCTCCACGGTGTCCGACTGCTCCCCCACCGCGACGGCGAGGGTGGACAGACCCACCGGACCACCCTTGAAGGACTCGATCAGCGCCCGCAGCACCGCCCGGTCCAGCCGGTCCAGGCCGAGCGCGTCCACGTCGTAGACCTTCAGCGCGGCCGCCGCGACCTCCTCGGTGACCACCCCGTCGGCGCGTACCTCGGCGAAGTCCCGGACCCGGCGCAGCAGCCGGTTGGCGATCCGCGGGGTGCCCCGGGACCGGCCGGCGATCTCGGCCGCGCCGTCCGGGGTGATCGGCACCCCGAGGATCCGGGCCGACCGGTGCAGCAGCGCGTCCAGATCGGCCGGCGAGTAGAAGTCGAGGTGCGCCACGAACCCGAACCGGTCACGCATCGGCCCGGACAGCAACCCGGCCCGGGTGGTCGCGCCGACCAGGGTGAACGGCTCCACGTCCAGCGGGATCGCGGTGGCGCCCGGCCCCTTGCCGACCACCACGTCGACCCGGAAGTCCTCCATGGCGCTGTAGAGCAACTCCTCGGCCGGTTTGGCGATCCGGTGGATCTCGTCGATGAACAGCACGTCGCCGGGGGCCAGGCCGGTGAGGATGGCGGCCAGATCCCCGGACCGCTCGATCACCGGGCCGCTGGTGGTCCGGATCCCGGTGCCCAGCTCGGCCGCCACGATGTTGGCCAGGGTGGTCTTACCCAGGCCGGGCGGGCCGGAGAGCAGGATGTGGTCCGGTGGGGTGCCCCGGCCCATCGACGCCTTGAGCAGCAGTTCGAGCTGGTCGCGGACCCGGTGCTGGGCGATGAAGTCGGACAGCCGGCGCGGGCGGACACTGGCCTCGGCGTCCAGGTCCTCGTCGAACGGGTCCGGCGAGACGAGTTCCTCGGTCATCGGGTCTTGCCCAGCAGGCGGATGGCCTGGCGCAGCAGCACCGGCACCGGCGGCGTCTCGCCGTCGATCGTCTCGGCGACCGCGGCCACCGCCTGGTCGGCCTGCCCGGCGGTCCAGCCGAGCGCCAGCACACCCTGGCGGACCTGCTCCTGCCAGGCGCCGCTGAGCACCCCGGCCGGGCCGCCGTCACCGACCGCCATCGGGCCGATCTTGTCCTTCAGCTCGACGATCATCTTCTCCGCGCCGCGCTTGCCGATGCCCGGCACCTTGGTCAGGGCGGCCACGTCGGCACCGGCCAGGGCACGGCGGACCGCGTCCGGCTGATGCACCGCGAGCACCGCCTGGGCGATCCGCGGGCCCACCCCGTTCGCGGTCAGCAGCAGGTCGAAGAGCTGGCGTTCACCGTCGTCGGCGAAACCGTAGAGGGTGAGCGAGTCCTCCCGGACGATCAGCGTGGTGGCCAGCCGGGCCTCGCCCCCGGTCCGCAGCCCGGCCAGGGTGTTCGGCGTGCAGAACACCCGCATGCCGACACCGCCCACCTCGACCACGGCACTGTCGTGGAAGATCGCGGCGACCACACCGCGCACACTTGCGATCATCGGAGGCTCCTGCGGGCTGCGGCTTCGATCCTCGCGCGGGTCCCCCCGCGCCAGATGTGGCAGATGGCGATGGCGATGGCGTCCGCCGCGTCGGCCGGCTTGGGCGGCGCGGACAGTTTCAGCAGGCGGGTCACCATCGCGGTGACCTGCGCCTTGTCCGCGGTGCCGGAGCCGGTGACGGCCGCCTTCACCTCGCTCGGGGTGTAGGTCTGCACCGGCAGCCCGGCGCGTGCTCCGGCCAGGATCGCGATCCCGCTGGCCTGCGCGGTGCCCATCACGCTCTGCGCGTTGTGCTGGGCGAACACCCGCTCGACGGCGACACTCTCCGGCTGGTACGCCTGGACCAGCTCGGCCAGCGACCGGTCCAGATGCAGCAGCCGCTGGGCGATGTCCTCGTCCGGGTCGCTGCGGACCACGGTGTAGCCGATCAGTCTGCCCGGCCGCCCCGGCATCCCCTCGACGATGCCGACGCCGCATCTCGTCAGCCCCGGATCGATGCCGAGCACCCGCACAGACTGCCTCCCCCTCGCGTACGTGTGTTCGACACCCTAGTACGCCCACCTCTTGCGCCGTCCGCCGACACGCCTCGACGATGGGGTCCGGAGGTCCGCCATGCGCCTCATCCCACCGATGGACGACGAGCCACCACCGGAGTACGTCACCTTCGTCACCCGTCACCGGCCGGAGTTGCGGTCCGAGGCGTACCGGCTGGTGGGTGGCTCGCCGGTGTTCGAGGAGATCTATCTGGCGGTGCTGACCGATCTTGCCGGCCGGTGGCGCCGCCTGCGCCTGCTCCGCCGCGCCGAGCCCTACATGCGGCAGCGGCTGACCGCGCGGGCCGCCCATTGGCGCGAGGACCAGGTGTACGAGGTCGAGGTGCGGATCCTGCGCCCGACACCCGAGTCCCGGCCACGGGCCGGCAGCCTGGCGCTCCGCAAGGCGGAGATGCTCCCACCCCGCCCGGCCCTGGACGCCCTGGCCGACGCGGAGATCGCCTGGGTGCACGCCTACCTGCGGGCCCGGTGGCGCCGCCTGTTCCGCCACGCCTTCTTCGTGCTGGCGGTGGTCGGCGCCCTCATCCAGTACATGACCTGGCTGAGCGCCGACCCCCGTTGATCTAGATCCCCGGCCCCTTGCTCATCCGGTGATGTTTCAGATCCGGCACGTAACGTGCCATCGTCTCGACGTCGCTGTCCTCGTGCAGCACGGTCAGATTCAGCCGGATCGCCGTAGCGGCGATGACCAGATCCGCCACTGACGGAGCCGAATGTGCGGCATGCAGTGCGAGTTCGCGCCGGATTTCAGCGGTGAGATCCCAGACATCGTCAGGGATGACCGCAACGGGATATGTCGCCTCCAGTTTGGCCTCGGTCGCCGTGTAGTCGCGGGCGTCCGCAGCCAGCAGGGCTTCAGCGACGGCAGGCTCACAGATCGACACCAGACCTCGGTGTACGGCCGCGAACCAGGCTTCGTCGACTTGTTTCCGCAGAATGCGGATCAACGCGCTCGCGTCACCCAAGATATGTCACTCGCGGGCCGCCTCGAAGTGGCTGTAGTCGAATCGCCCTTCGTCATGCATCTTCCACAGATACTCCATGGCGGCGCGTCGCTTGTTTCGCTCCTCCAGAACCAGACGCCGCAGCGCCTCGTTGATCGCCTCGTTCGGCGAGGCGGCCTGAATCTGGCGCTGCGCCTCCTCCAGCAACTCCGGATCGATGGGTGGTGGGGTTTCAGCCGTCTCAACGTCAGTGTCGGGACGGACTGCCATAGCGGTCATCTGCACCTCCGGCAGATCAGCCATCAACAACACCCCCACCTTATTAGTCTCATATAAAGCTGGACACTAGTCAATGTGCACTGAGCAAGTGACTATCCCTCCGAGGATAACCTCGAAAACGCAAAAAGCCGGCCCGATGGGCCAGCTTTTTGTCAGGTGACCGTCACTCCTCGTCGAGGACCGCCATGATCTCGTCGGAGATCTCGACGTTGGAGAAGATGTTCTGCACGTCGTCGCAGTCCTCCAGGACGTCGATGAGCTTGAGCACCTTGCGGGCGCCCTCCTCGTCGACCGGCACGCTCATCGTCGGGACCAGGGAGGACTCCGCCGAGTCGTAGTCGATGCCGGCGGTCTGCAGCGCCGTCCGCACCGCGACCAGGTCGGTGGCCTCGCTGACGACCTCGAACGAGTCGCCGTGGTCGTTGATCTCCTCGGCGCCGGCGTCCAGGACGGCGAGCATCACGTCGTCCTCGGACAGCTCACCCTTGGGGACGATCACCACGCCCTTGCGGTTGAACAGGTAGGACACCGAGCCGGCGTCGGCGAAGGTGCCGTTGTTGCGGGTCAGCCGGGTGCGCACCTCGGTGGCGGCGCGGTTGCGGTTGTCGGTGAGGCACTCGATCAGGATGGCGACACCGTTGGGGCCGTACCCCTCATACATGATCGTCTGCCAGTCGGCGCCGCCGGCCTCGACGCCGGAGCCCCGCTTGACCGCGTTGTTGATGTTGTCGTTGGGCACCGAGCTCTTCTTGGCCTTCTGGATGGCGTCGTAGAGCGTGGGGTTGCCGGACGGGTCGCCACCACCGGTGCGGGCCGCGACCTCGATGTTCTTGATCAGTTTCGCGAACATCTTGCCGCGCTTGGCGTCGACGACAGCCTTCTTGTGCTTGGTCGTCGCCCACTTGGAGTGGCCGGACATGCGTAACCTCCGCTGTGATCAAAGGGCCTGGCGGACCATCTCGACGAAGTACCGGTGGACACGCAGGTCGCCGGTGAGCTCCGGGTGGAAAGCCGTGGCGAGCAGGTTCCCCTGCCGAACGGCCACAATCCTACCGGCGTCCGCACCTCCGGCCACGCGCCCCAGCACCCGCACGTCGCCGCCGACCTCCTCGACCCATGGCGCGCGGATGAAGATCGCGTGAAACGGCTCGCCCTCGATGTCGTCGATCACCACCGGCGCCTCGAACGAGTCGACCTGCCGGCCGAACGCGTTGCGCCGCACGGTCATCTCGATGCCCTGGAACGTCTCCTGGTCGGCGCGGCCGTCCAGCACCTTCGTGGCCAGCATGATCATGCCGGCGCAGGAGCCGTAGACCGGCTTCCCGGCGGCGACGAACGAGCGGATCGGGTCGAGCAGCCCGAACGACACGGCCAGCCTGCCGATCGTGGTCGACTCCCCGCCGGGCAGCACCAGGGCGTCGACGCCGTCCAGTTCCTCCGGGCGGCGGATCGGCCGGGCCAGCACGTCCGCCTCGGCCAGCGCGGACAGATGTTCACGCACGTCGCCCTGAAGGGCCAGCACTCCGATGTTCACCGGCCAACAATAGGGATGCAGGCCACCAGCCGTCCGATTGGCTATCGGATCCGCCGTCCCGGCTTCATAGCATCCGGGAAAAGCCCGAAGCACGAGGAGCCTCGCATGTCGGAGAACCAGCCCGCCGTCGGCACCGCCCGCGTCAAACGCGGCATGGCGGAGATGCTCAAGGGCGGCGTGATCATGGATGTGGTCGACGCCGAGCAGGCGAAGATCGCCGAGGACGCGGGCGCCGTCGCGGTGATGGCCCTGGAGCGGGTGCCGGCCGACATCCGGGCCCAGGGCGGCATCTCCCGGATGTCCGACCCGGACATGATCGACGGCATCATCGGCGCGGTCTCCATCCCGGTGATGGCCAAGGCCCGGATCGGTCACTTCGTCGAGGCGCAGGTGCTGCAGGCGCTCGGGGTCGACTACGTGGACGAGTCCGAGGTGCTGTCCCCGGCCGACTTCGCGAACCACATCGACAAGTGGCGGTTCACCGTGCCGTTCGTGTGCGGCGCCACCAACCTGGGTGAGGCGCTGCGCCGGATCACCGAGGGGGCGGCGATGATCCGCTCGAAGGGTGAGGCGGGCACCGGTGACGTCTCGAACGCCACCACGCACATGCGCCGGATCCGGGCCGAGATCCGCCGGTTGCAGACACTGCCGGAGGACGAGCTGTATGTCGCCGCGAAGGAGCTGCAGGCGCCGTACGAGCTGGTCAAGGAGGTGGCCGAGGCGGGCCGCCTGCCGGTGGTGCTGTTCACCGCGGGCGGGATCGCCACGCCCGCGGACGCGGCGATGATGATGCAGCTGGGCGCGGAGGGGGTCTTCGTCGGCTCCGGGATCTTCAAATCGGGCAATCCGGCCCAGCGGGCCGCAGCGATCGTCAAGGCCACCACGTTCCACGACGACCCGGACGTGATCGCCAAGGTGTCCCGCGGGCTGGGCGAGGCGATGGTGGGCATCAACGTCGAGGACGAGCCGGTCCCGCACCGTCTGTCCGAACGAGGTTGGTGACAGACCCCGATTCGGTACGCCCGTCAGAACGGTCCCGCCTCGTCCCCGCGAGGTGACGCCGTGCCCGGGACCGACCCCGCGACCGCCGGGCGCATGCGATGGCCCACCCCGCGTGCCGACTTCCGGTGCGCTTCGCGCCGAAAGTCGGCACGCCCGCGGTGATCCGGCATCGCGTGGTCATCTCCGGCGCGAAGCGCCCCGGAGATGACCACGCGGGACCGCGGTTCAGACCGCCTGCACCGGTCGGGTCTCCTCGGCCGCGGGCGCGGCGGCCGGGGCCGGCACCGGGACGGGCAGCGGCGGCAGGTCGGGCAGGGCCGACTCGACGATGTCGAAGTACTGCGGCCGGGGGTACCGCCCGGGCAGCCCGAGCAGCCGGACGATGATCCGGCGGCGGGCGCTGAGCGCGTCCCGGACCAGGTCGGTGTGCACCTGCCGGGCCAGCATCACCCGCCGGCTGGTGCCGATCAGGGTGCGGGCCGCCGGATCGAACGGATCCAGCGTGACCGTCCGCAACTGCCGGGTCAGGTCGTTCTCAGCGGTCTCCCGCTCACCCGGCTCGGCGTCCAGGGCGAGCCGGGCCGCCGCGTACAACTCCACCGAATCGGCCTGCTCGGCCACCACCGCCGCGGCCGCCGCCCGGCGCAGCAGATGCGCGTCCAGCGCACGCTCGGCCGACTGCGCCCGCGTGTGCAGGCGCTCCACCCGCTGGGCGGTCCAGCCGAGGTACGCCGAGAAGATCGCGGCCAGCACGACGACTCCCACCACCCACCACATGCGGGGCATCGTAGTGCCCGCGCTTCACCACTGAAGTGGTCAGGTTCACTCGTCGTCGAAAACCCTCCCGTCGGTGGCCTCGATCGCGGTCGCGTACACCTCCAGCACCCGGTTGGCCACACTCGGCCAGTCGAACGCGCCGACCGCCAGCCGGGCGCAGGATGCCAGGTCGGCCCGCCGGGCCGGATCGTCGAGCAGATCGCCGAGCAGGCCGGCCAGGGCGGTGGCGTCGCCGTTGGGGAACAGCGCACCGGCCCGGCCGCCGTCCAGCACCCGGCGGAAGGCGTCCAGGTCGCTGGCGGCGATCGCGGCTCCGGCGGCCATCGCCTCGGTGAGGATCATGCCGAAGCTCTCGCCGCCGGTGTTCGGGGCCACGTAGACGTCGACACTGCGCAGCATCCGGGCCTTGTCCGGTTCGGAGACCAGCCCCAGGAACTCGATCCGGTCGTGCAGGTCGGCCGGGAACTCCTTGAACAGCTCGTCACGGTCACCCGGCCCGGCCACCAGCAGCCGTAGCCCGGGGCGCCGCCGAGCGAGGTCGACGAACGCCGTACGCAGCAATGGGAAGCCCTTGCGGGGCTCGGTGAAACGGCCGAGGAAACCGAGGGAACCGCCCTCGCCGGGCCATCCGGGCAAGGGCGCAGCCGAGGCGAACTTGGCGACCGCGACCCCGTTGGGGATCTCCACCGCGCCCCCGCCGAGGTGTTCGACCTGGACCTTGCGGGCGAGTTCACTGACCGCGATCCGGGCGGTGATCTTCTCCATCGCCGGCTGCAGGAAGTTCTGCGCGGCGGACAGCGCCCGGGAGCGGGTCATCGCGGTGTGGAAGGTGGCGACCACCGGCCCGCGCGCGGACAGCACCGCCAGGAACGTCAGGCTGGGCGTGAACGGCTCGTGCACGTGCAGCACGTCGAACTCGCCCCGGCGCAGCCAGCGGCGGACCCGGGCGGTGGAGACCGGGCCGAAGGAGATCCGGGCGACCGAGCCGTTGTACGGCAGCGGCACCGCCCGGCCGGCCGGAACCACGTAGGCGGGCAGTTCCGCGTCGTCGTCGGCGGGCGCCAGCACGCTCACCGTGTGACCGAGACCGATCAGGGCCTCGGCCAGGTCCATGATGTGGTTCTGCACACCGCCGGGGACGTCGAACGAGTAGGGCGAGACGATCCCGATCCGCACCCGCTCCCCCTACAGCCAGAGCTTCTGGAGCATGTGCCAGTCCTGCGGGTGCTCGGCGATCCCGGCCGCGTAGGCGTCGGCGAGCAGCTGGGTGGTCCGCTTGACCCGTTCGTCGAGCGGGCCGTCGGTGGGTGGCACGACCCGGCGCATCCGGGCCTGGACGCGGGTCTCGTCGTACCACATGTCGACCGCGTAGAGCGGCGCCCCGGTGCGGATGGCGAGGATCGCCGGGCCGGCCGGCATCCTGGTCCGGCCGCCGAAGAACTCGACCTCGATCCCGCGGCGGGACAGGTCCCGGTCGCCGAGCAGCGCGACCACCCAGCCCTTCCGCAGGTGCTCGGCGAGCACGTCGAGGACCGGCTGGTCGCCGCCGGTGAGCGGGAGGATCCTCATACCGAGCTTCTCCCGGTACGCCAGGAACTTCTTGTACACCGACTCCGGCTTGAGCCGCTCGGCGACCGTGATCAGCGGGAGGTCCTGACCGGTCACCCAGGCGCCGGCGGCGTCCCAGTTCGCCACGTGCGGCAGCGCCAGGACCACCCCGGTGCCGTCGGCGACGGCCTTCTTGATCTGGTCGTGCCACTCGGGTTCCATCCGGAACCCGTCGAGGAACTGCTCGCGGCTCTGCGAGGTCAGCCGGAAGGCCTCCATCCAGTACCGCGCGTAGGACCGCAGCGCGTCCCGGACCAGGGTCTCCGGCATGTCCGCGCCGGCCACCCGCTGGAGGTTGCCGCGCAGCCGCTGGACGCCGGGCCCGTTCGCCTTCCAGGCCCGGTCGGCGCCCGTGCGGAACAGTGACCGCGCCACCGGCAGCGGCAGCGCGCGCACCAGGCTCCACCCGGCGGTGTAACCGAGATCGATCAGACGGTCCTTCATTCCTGCGGCACCTTCGGTTCGGTCCTACCGGCGTGGATCAGCCGCTGGAAGGCGGTGATCACGGAGAGTACGGCGAGCACCCACATCGCGGCGGGCAGGCCCCACTCGAAGTCGGCGGCGCCGAGCAGGCCGCCGACGCCGACGATGAGCAGCCGCTCCAGCCGTTCGGCGATGCCGACGTCGGCGTTCAGGCCGAGGCTCTCGGCCCGCGCCTTCACATATGACACGACCTGGCCGAAGACCAGGCTGATCAGGGTGGCGACGACACCGCCGTAGGGGTTGCCCTCGGTGGCCAGGTAGTAGACGACGGCACCGAAGACCGCGCCGTCGGCGATCCGGTCCATCGAGGAGTCGAGGAGCGCCCCGAACCTGCCGGAACTCCCCCGCATCCGGGCCATTGTGCCGTCGAGCACGTCGGTGAGGGCACAGGCGGTTACGATCACGGTGGCCCAGAACAGATGGCCGAGCGCACCGAGGTACGAGCCGATCAGCACACCGACGGTGCCGGCGACGGTGACCGCGTTGGGCGTGACACCGATCCGGAGCAGGAAACGGGCGACCGGGTTGACGCCGTACGAGACGACGGCACGGGCCGTTGATTGAACGATCTTTGCCATGGCCGTCCCACCATAACGGCGCGCGACCTGCGGTGGCACGGGTCGGCCCCCGGCTTGGCCGTATCGTCACCATCCGGCACCTTTCGAGGGCTGAAGGTCCTTGCGACCACGACCGGGCCGGGTGTGGGATCTGAGGAAACAACGGTGTAACGAACGGGAGACGACGGGAGCACTCGGCATGGCGCAGAAGGCTTCGGAGAAAGGGCAGGCCGGCGCTGGCGCGCCGGCGGTGACCGAACCCGGCAGGGTTCGCAACGTGGTGCTGGTCGGCCACTCCGGTTCGGGGAAGACCACGCTGGTGGAGGCACTGCTCGCGGCCACCGGCACGATCACCCGGGCGGGCGGCGTCACGGACGGCACCACGGTCACCGATCACGATCCCGCGGCGATCCGCCAGCAGCGCTCGGTCGCGCTGGCCTGCGCGCCGCTGTCGCACCAGGGCGTGAAGGTCAATCTGCTGGACACCCCCGGCTTCGCCGACTTCGTCGGTGAGCTGCGCGCCGGTCTGCGGGCCGCCGACGCCGCGCTCTTCGTCGTCTCCGCCGTCGACGGGGTGGACGACTCGACGGTCGCCCTCTGGGAGGAGTGCGCCGCGGTCGGCATGCCCCGGGCGGTGGCGGTCACCCGGCTGGACCACCCGCGCGCCGACTACGGCCAGGCGCTGCAGGACTGCCAGGCGGCGTTCGGCGACAACGTGCTCCCGGTCTTCCAGCCGGTCCCCGGCGAGGCGGCCCTGATCGGCCTGATCACCCAGCGGGTGCTGGACTACACCGGCGGCTATCCGCCGCGGGTGCGGGAGTCCGCGGAGCCGCTGGGCGCCGACCGCGACACCCTGATCGAGGGGATCATCGCGGAGAGCGAGGACGAGACCCTGATGGACCGCTACATCGGCGGTGAGCCGGTCGGTCCCGACGTGCTGATCCCGGACCTGGAGAAGGCCGTCGCGAAGGGCAATTTCTACCCGGTCGTCCCGGTCTGCTCGTACACCGGTGTGGGCCTGGACGCTCTGCTCGACCTGCTGGTCAGCGGCTTCCCGTCGCCGCTGGAACACGACCTGCCGACGGTCACCGGGGTGGACGGCTCGCCGCGCCCCAGGCTCACCTGCGACCCGGACGGCCCACTGGTCGCCGAGGTGGTGCGGACCACCATCGACCGGCACGTCGGCCGGGTCTCGCTGGTCCGGGTCTTCTCCGGCACCCTGCGGCCGGACCAGACGCTGCACGTCTCCGGGCACGGCCTGGCCGAGCGCGGGCACCCCGACCACGACGCCGACGAGCGGGTCGCGCACGTCTACTCCCCGCTCGGCGCCCAGCTCCGGGAGGTCGGCTGCGCCATCGCCGGCGACCTGTGCGCGATCACCAAGTCGGGCAGCGCGGAGACCGGCGACACCCTGTCGGCCAAGGACGACCCGCTGCTGATGCGGCCGTGGCGGATGCCCGAGCCGCTGCTGCCGATCGCGGTGGTCGCCAAGACCCGCTCGGACGAGGACGCGCTCGCCAAGAACCTGGCCCGGCTGGTCGCCGGCGACCCGACCCTGCGGCTGGAACGCAACCCGGAGACCCACCAGCTGGTGCTCTGGACGATGGGCGAGTCACACGCCGACGTGGTCCTGGACCGGCTCCGCTCCGGCGGCGTCGAACTGGACACCGAGCCGGTCCGGGTGGCGCTGCGGGAGACCTTCGGCAGCGGCGCGAAAGGCCACGGCCGGCACGTCAAACAGTCCGGCGGCCACGGCCAGTACGCGGTCTGCGACATCGAGGTGGAGCCGCTGCCCCGCGGCGGGGGCTTCGTCTTCGTGGACAAGGTGGTCGGCGGCGCGGTGCCGCACAACTACATCCCGTCGGTGGAGAAGGGGGTCCGGGCCCAGCTGGAGAAGGGCATCGTCGCCGGCTATCCGGTGGTGGACCTGCGGGTCACCCTCTACGACGGCAAGGCGCACAGCGTCGACTCCTCGGACGCGGCCTTCCAGACCGCCGGGGCGCTGGCCCTGCGGGCGGCCGCCGAGAACGGGCGGATCACCCTGCTGGAACCGGTCGACGAGATCGAGGTGCGGGTGCCCGAGTCGTACGTCGGCGCGGTGATGAGCGACCTCTCCGGGCGCCGGGGCCGGCCGCTGGGCAGCGAGTCGGGGGGCACCGGCGAGGCCAGCCTGGTCCGCGCCGAGGTCCCGGCCACCGAGCTGGTCCGGTACGCGGTGGAGCTGCGCGCCCTCACCTCGGGCACCGGCACGTTCTCCCGCCGCTACCTGCGCCACGAGCCGATGCCGCCGCAACTGGCCGAGTCGGTCCGCCGCGGCTAGTTCGTGTGCCGCGTTGTGGCTCGAATCGAGCCNCGCGCCACCACTCGCTAGACCGGCCACGCCTTACGGATCAGGTCCCGGGTGTCGTGCAGCAGCTGCGGCAGCACCTTGGTCCGGCCGATCACCGGCATGAAGTTGGCGTCCCCGCCCCACCGGGGCACCACGTGCTGGTGCAGGTGGGCGGCGATCCCGGCGCCGGCGATCGCGCCCTGGTTCATACCCAGGTTGAAACCGTGCGGGCTGCTGACCGTGCGCAGCACCCGCATCGCGGTCCGGGTGAACACGGCCACCTCGACCGTCTCCTCCTCGGTCAGGTCGGTGTAGTCGGCCACGTGCCGGTAGGGGCAGATCATCAGATGGCCGGGGTTGTACGGGTAGAGGTTGAGCACCGTGAACACCAGCACACCCCGCGCCACCACCAGCGACTCCGGCTCGGGCAGGCCGGGCGCCAGGCAGAACGGGCATCCGGCCGGGTGCCCGTACCCACCCTCCGGGGCGTCCTCCCCGGAGATGTAGGTCATCCGGTGCGGCGTCCAGAGCCGCTCCAGCCCGTCCGGTTCGCCCGTGCCCAGCCCCTCGTCCACGATCGCATCCTATGCGTACCGGTCAGTTCCGCAGCTGGGGGAAAACCCCGTACAGATGGAACCGGCCGCCGCCGGCACGCTTCGCCGCGTACATCGCGGAGTCGGCGTAGCGCAGCACGTCGTCGGGGGTCTCGCCGGGCCGGGACAGGGTGATCCCGACACTCGCCGGGGTCCGCAGCTCGTGCCCGTCGATCACCACCGGCTCGTTCAGGGCGGTGATGATCCGCTCGGCGATCAGCACCGCGTCCACCTTGTCGCGCAGGTCCTCGGCCACCACCACGAACTCGTCCCCGCCCAGCCGGGCCACCGTGTCCTCGGTGCGCACGCACAGCCGCAGCCGGTCCGCGACCACCCGCAGCAGCCGGTCGCCGACGTCGTGGCCGTAGGTGTCGTTGACCGTCTTGAACCCGTTCAGGTCCAGCAGCAGCACCCCGGACGGCCGGCCGGTGCGCCGGGACCGGGCCAGCGCGCCGGTCAGCCGCTCCCGCAGCAGGGTGCGGTTGCCCAGCCCGGTCAGCGTGTCGTGCCTCGCCTGCATGGTCAGCTCGGCGGTCAGCGCCACCCCGCCGAGCGCCAGCGCCACCTGGGTACGCAGCGTGTGCAGCGCCTTCACCAGGTCGTCCGGCAGTTCCTCGTCCACCCCGATCGTCATCACGCCGAAGAACCGCCGGCCGGCCAGCAGCGGCAGCATCATGATCGGCCGGTCCCGGTGGCCCTCGAACCCGGCCAGGCCGAGCGCGGACCAGCCGGGCGCCTCCAGCACCTCGCCGGCGGTCAGCCGGGCGAGCACGGCCGGCGGCACCGCGGACCCCGGCACCTCCAGCCCGATCAGCTCGGCCGCACCCACCCCGGAGGCGTGCACCACGGTCCACTGCTCGGCCATCGGCGCGGCGACCACGATCGCGGTCCGCGCGCTCGGATGCCCGGCGAGCAGGGTCTCCGCCGCCGCGGACGCGAGCCGGTGCACCTCGGCCGCCTCGGAGGTGCGCAGCAGGGCGGTGCCGAGGTCGCTGAGGACGTGCTCCCGGTCGATCGCCACCCGCAGCGCGGCCATCCCGGCGTCCACCCGCAGCACCAGCCGGCTGTTGTCCCGGACCCCGACGATCTGCCGGGCCACCACGATGCCGGTGAGCAGCATCGCGCCGGCCAGCACCACCCAGCTGGCCGGGTCCAGCCCGTGCTCGACCAGCACGCCGACCAGGAGCAGGTCGACGGCGGCGACCGCGGCGTACGGCAGCAGGCTCGCCGGCCGGACGGCGACCGGTTCCCGGTTCTGCTCGCCCACCGTGAGGTTGCGCAGGTGCGCGACCAGCGCGGCGATCACGGTCGCGGTGAAGACCTGCTTCGCGGCCAGGACCAGGTGCGGGCCGGTCCCGGTCGGCAGGAACCCGATCGCCATCTGGACACCGGCGCCGAGCATCGCCCAGCCCATCGCCCGGCGGCTGATCTCGGCCACCCCGCCGATCCAGAGCCGGGCGATGGCGAACATGCCCAGCAACTGGGCGACGGTCATCACGATCGCCGGCGCCGAGGCGTCCGGCCCGGCCAGGAAATACCAGACGAAGACCGCGCCGGCGGTCATCACGGTGGCGGTGTCCAGGCCCAGCCGCAGCCGGCTGGACGACCAGCGCTCCCGCACCGGCGTGGTGAGCAGGGCCGGGATCAGGAAGGCCGGCACCATCAGGTCGAGCAGGATGACCAGCGGCGACATCGACGGGAACGACAGGTCACCGGCGGCCAGCAGGTGCACCAGCTGGACCACCGAGGAGAGCCCCAGCGCCGACCACGCGCAGCCGGCCAGGAACAGGTGACGCCGGGCGGCCTCGTGACCGGCCGCGCGGGCCAGGTGCCAGGCCCGCCAGCCGAGCCCGACCAGCACCCCGTTCAGCAGCGGCGCGACGACCTTGAACAGGGTGATCTGGACGGCCTCGCCGCCCACCCCGAGCACGTGCACCACGAACAGGACCGCTGCCAGGGCGTACCCCAGCAGTGCCGGCCTCGGCGTCCGGAACCGCATGCCACCTCCGTATCCCGCCGCCGCCCGTACGCGGTGACTACTCCGCGTTCAGGTCGGGCGGCGGGACCGGATCCTTAGCTCAGGCGGCCGACGGGCCGGTATTGGTTCGGGAGCGAACCACCTCGGCCACGTGCGCGACCGCCTCGTCGATCGAGACGCCGTTGCGCTGCGAGCCGTCCCGGTAGCGGAACGACACGGTGCCGCCGCTGACGTCGTCGTCGCCGGCGATCGCCATGAACGGGATCTTCTGCTGCTGCGCGGTGCGGATCTTCTTCTGCATCCGGTCGGTGGAGTGGTCCACCTCGGCCCGGATGCCCGCCTTGCGCAGCTTGGTGACGAACTCTTCGAGGTACGAGGCGTGGTCGTCGCGGATCGGGATGCCGACCACCTGCACCGGGGCCAGCCAGGCCGGGAACGCGCCCGCGTAGTGCTCGACAAGCACGCCGAAGAACCGCTCGATCGAACCGAACTTCGCCGAGTGGATCATCACCGGCTCCTGCCGGGTGCCGTCCGCCGCCTGGTACTCCAGACCGAACCCGGCGGGCTGGTTGAAGTCGTACTGGATGGTCGACATCTGCCAGGTCCGGCCGATCGCGTCCTTCGCCTGGACACTGATCTTCGGGCCGTAGAACGCCGCGCCACCCGGATCCATCACCAGATCGAGACCGGACTCCTCGGCCACGTCGGACAGCACCTTGGTGGCCTTCTCCCACTGCTCGTCGGTGCCGATGAACTTCGAGCTGTCCGGGTCCCGGGTCGACAGCTCCAGGTAGTAGTCGTCCAGGCCGAAGTCGTCCAGCAGCGAGCGGACGAAGTTCAGCAGGTGCTTGATCTCGCCGGGGGCCTGCTCGGCCGTCACGTACGAGTGCGAGTCGTCCTGGGTCAGGCCGCGCACCCGGGTCAGGCCGTGCACCACGCCGGACTTCTCGTACCGGTACACCGTGCCGAACTCGAACAGGCGCATCGGCAGCTCACGGTAGGACCGCCCGCGCGACCTGAAGATCAGGTTGTGCATCGGGCAGTTCATCGCCTTGAGGTAGTAGTTCGCCCCCTCCAGCTCCATCGGGGGGAACATCGTGTCCTTGTAGTAAGGAAGGTGCCCCGAGGTGTGGAACAGGCCCTCCTTGGTGATGTGCGGACTGCCGACGTACTGGAAGCCCTCCTCGATGTGCCGGGCCCGGACGTAGTCCTCCATCTCCCGCTTGATCACCCCACCCTTCGGGTGGAAGACCACCAGACCCGACCCGATCTCGTCGGGGAAGGAGAACAGATCCAGCTCCGTGCCCAGCTTGCGGTGGTCCCGGCGCTCGGCCTCGGCAAGACGATTGAGGTACGCCTTCAGCTCGTCCCGGGACGGCCAAGCGGTCCCGTAGACCCGCTGCAGCTGAGGGTTCTTCTCCGAGCCACGCCAGTAGGCGGCGGCCGACCGCATCAGCTTGAACGCCGGGATCAGCCGGGTCGACGGCAGGTGCGGGCCGCGGCACAGGTCGCCCCACACCCGGTTGCCGCCGGAGTCCAGGTTGTCGTAGTGGGTCAGCTCGCCCGCGCCGACCGCGGCGGCCTCCGCGTCCACGTCACCCTTGATGTCGACGAGCTCCAGCTTGAACGGCTCGTCCTTCAGCTCGGCCTTGGCCTCGTCGAGCGTGGCGTACTCCCGGCGGTGGAAGGTCTGCCCGGCCTTGACGATCTCCTGCATCCGCTTCTCGAGCTTCGTCAGGTCCTCCGGCTGGAACGGCTTCGCCACGTCGAAGTCGTAGTAGAACCCGTCCCGGATCGGCGGGCCGATGCCCAGCTTCGCCTCCGGGAACACGTCCTGCACGGCCTGCGCCAGCACGTGCGCGGCCGAGTGGCGCAGCACGTCCAGGCCGTCCGGGGTGTCGATGGCGACCGGGGTCACCTCGGTGTCGGCGGCGGGCGCCCAGGTCAGGTCGCGCAGACGGCCGCCGGCCTCGCGGACCACGACGATCGCCTTCGGCCCGTGTGCCGGAAGCCCGGCGGCGGCCACCGCGTCGGCCGCCGTAGTCCCGGCCGGGACGACTAGTGGGTCGGCCACAGCGGGTGTACGGGGTGCAGACACGGTGATCTCCATTCAGAAAACGATTAGGCGCCCTGATGCTATCCGCCGGGCATCAGCGGCTCTCGCCCGGCGCGCAAGCCCAACCGCGTGGCCACTTACGGTCCGCTCCGCACCCGAAGTCACCACACAACCGGACACCCCCAACCGCGTGGCCACTTACGGTTCGATGCGCGCCCGAAGTCACCACACTGCGGACGGGGACCAGCCGGGTAGCGGCTCGCGGGCGGCCAGCCAGGCCGCCGGGATCCCGTCCCGGCCGGTGTGGGCCGCCACCACTCCCCCGGCGATCGCCGCGGTGGTGTCCACGTCGCCGCCCGCGACCACACACGCCGCCACCGCGGCCGGATAGTCGTCCAGGAACCGGTCGGCCACCCAGAGCGCGAACGGCACGGTGTCCTGCGCGGTCGCCTGCCCGCCGGAGCCGAGCCGGTGCGCGGCCTCCTCGACGGTCACCGTCAGGCCGGCCGCCTCGATCAGGCCGTCGTGGACGATCCCGGCCGGGGTGTGGGCCGCGGTGGCCCGGAGCAACTGACCGCGGTCCGGGCGGTGGCCGTTCAGGCGGGCCGCGGCGGCCACCGCGCCGGCCACGGTCACCGCCACCCCACCGGCGATCCCCTCCGGGTGCGCGTGGGTGACCTCGGCCGCGCGTACCCCGGCGATCGCCGCGTGGGCCAGGGAATCCGCGTGCCAGGCGCCCAGCGGCGCGGCCCGCATCGCCGCGCCGTTGCCGCACGACCCCTGACCGTTGAAGGCCGCGGTGGCGGCGATCGGCCAGGGCAGGCCGTCACGGATCCGGCGGAGCATGACGACCGCGCCGGGGCCGTAGCCGCGGTAGGGCTCGAACCGGGCGGCGAGCAGTTCGGCGAAACCGTCGCGATCGAAATCACCCCCGGCGCCGCTCGCGGCGAGCACGGACACCAGGCAGCAGGCCTGTTCGGTGTCGTCGGTCCACTCCCACGGCGCGGCCGGGACCCGGGCTTCGAGCAGGTCGGAGGGCTTGTTGCCGGGGACGAAGTACTGCGCGCCGAGGGCGTCGCCGACACTGAGGCCGGCGAGTGCGTCACGCGCGAGGGCGAGTCTCGTACCGGGGAAGAGTGTGAATGGCATCGGTACTTCGGATCGTATTCCATCACTGAGCGTCATCAAAGCTTCTCGCTCGATCACCCTTTAGGTTTCCCCTTGCCAGGGACGCTACGGTCTTCGCATGGCCACGGTGTTGCTCGTCGAAGACGATCATGTCGTGCGCGGCGCCATGCTCCGGTCGCTCGCCGACCGGGGGCACGCCGTGCACGCCGTCGGCACCGCCCTGGAAGCGCTGCGGCGGGTCGCCGCGGAGACTCCCGACCTGGTCGTCCTGGACCTCGGGCTGCCCGATCTGGACGGCTCGGACGCGCTGCGCATGCTGCGCGGCATCACCGACGTGCCGATCATCATCGCCACCGCGCGTGACGACGAGCAGACCGTCGTCCGGCTGCTGCGGGCCGGCGCCGACGACTACATGGTGAAACCGTTCACCGGCGCCCACCTGGACGCCCGGATCGCCACCGTGCTGCGGCGGGTGGGCCGGGCCAGCCGGGCCGCGCAGCCGGCCGTGCACGAGGTGGGCGAGCTCCGGGTCGACGTCGGCGAGCGCAGCGCCACCCTCGGCGATCAGCCGCTGGCGCTGACCCGCAAGGAGTTCGACCTGCTGGCCTACCTCGCCGCCCGTCCGGGCCGGGTGGTTTCCCGTCGTGAGCTGTTGGAGGAGGTATGGCGACAGCCATCGGTCGGCGAGGACCAGACCATCGACGTGCATTTGTACTGGCTTCGCCGGAAACTGGGCGAGTCCGCGGCGAAGCCCCGCTACCTGCGCACCGTGCGGGGGGTCGGATTCCGGTTGGTGGCACCGGACTGAGGTTGCGGCTGGCGTACACGACCGCCGCCACCACCGCCGTCGCCGCGCTGGTCTTCCTGGTCCCGCTGGGCTGGAGTCTGCGCAACGACCACCGCGACGCCGCCCTGTCGGTCGCCGCCGGGCAGACCGCCACGGTGGCCGGCGCGATCACGGCCGGAGCGAACGACAAGGGTGTCGCGGCGGCGATCGCGGCGTCCGGCGGCACCCCGGTGGTGCACACCCCGGGTGTCGCGCCGAGTGCCGGCGGCCGGGCCGACGGCGCGCTGATCGACCGGGCGGCGACCGCCCCCGAGCCGACCGTCGCCGACGTCGAGGGCGGGGTGGTGCGGCTGCAGCCGGTCACCGCGAACGGCCGGACCCTGGTGGTCGAGGCGTTCGTGCCGGGGCCGGTGCTCAACGAGGACACCGCCCGGGACTGGTGGCTGCTGATCGGGCTGGCCGTGGTCCTGGTCGGCGGCTCGGTGTTCATCGTGGACCGGCTGGCCCGGGGCGCCGTCGCGTCGGCCCGGAACCTGGTCGACGCGGCGATGGCGGTCGGCGACGGCGATCTGGCGGTGCGGGTTCACCCGTCCGGCCCCCGGGAGCTGACCGAAGCGGGGTATGCCTTCAACCGAATGGCCGACCGCTTGGTAACCTCTCGCACCGACGAGCGGGAATTGGTCGCCGACCTGTCGCACCGGCTGCGGACTCCGCTGACCGCGCTGCGCCTGGACGCCGAGGCGCTCGACCCCGACGACACCCAGATCATCGACCTCACCGCCGCCGAGGTGGACCGCCGCCGGGGCATCCGGCGCATCCGGCAGGCGATCACCACCTTGGAGGACGAGGTCAACCACCTGATCAACACCACCCGGCAGGCCGTCGCCGACCGGGTCGCCGCCACCGAGCCGGAGGACACCCTCTGCGACGCCAGTGAGGTCGTCCGGGAGCGGATGATGTTCTGGTCGGCGCTCGCCGGCGACCAGGACCGGCAGTACCGGGTGATCGGGGCACATCTGCGGATCCCGGTGCCGGTGGCCCGGGCCGAGCTGGCCGCCGCGCTGGACGCGGTGCTCGGCAACGTGTTCCGGTACACCCCGCAGGGCACCGCCTTCGAGGTGGCGCTCTCCCGCCGGGACGGCTGGGTGGCGCTGCGCATCGACGACGCCGGGCCCGGCATCCCGGACCCGGAGCAGGCGCTGCGCCGCGGTCAGAGCCAGCAGGGCTCGACCGGCCTGGGGCTGGACATCGTGCGCCGGGTGGCCCAGGCCACCGGCGGTTCGGTGAGCCTGGACCGGGCCACCATGGGCGGCGCGAGCGTGGTGATGCTGCTCGCCGACGCCGACTCGACACCGAGACAACCGAGCCGGTTCGGGCTCGTCGGGCGCGGCCGGCTGGCCCGCGACCGGGGCCCGGAGCGACGCCGCGGCCGTAGAGGGGACGAATGAGCCTTTCTCAACCCGGCGAGGGTCGCGCCGCCCGGCGCGGGGTTGACAGAGGACGTGTCCCCCGGACGATGCAGCAGTTGCTTATATCTTCTTTAGGAACGTTCCTTCGGAACCGCACGAGTGGCACTGTTCCCACAGATCCCATCCGGCTTCCCGGATCGCAACCCGCAGCGCGTCCCCGTCGCCGCGAACCGCGAAGCCACCGTGCGGTGGGGGGCGGTCACCCCATGGACCCCTCCCACCGCAACCAAGCTCGACGAGGAGACGCCGTGTCCGCGCATCGCCGGCCGACGTTCCGCGGGTCGCCGGCCGGCCGGCGCCGCGCGGCGAGCACGCAGAAGCAACTGCGGACACGCTCCGCGACGTTCCGGCTTCTTCCGGTAGCCCTCGGTCTGGCTCTGCTCGGGGTCGGCGGCGTGGTCGGCCCCAGCGTGATCGGCTCCTCGGAGCCGGCCGACGACTTCACCCGGACCGCGATCCCGGCCGACGCCCCGGAGAAGGGGCTGGTCTACAACGGCCTGCGCCTGGCCGCCTCCGATTCGGTCTGCGCCGGGTCGTACCAGGTGTTCGACCAGACCTGCACGCACGGCCCGGACCCGGCCCCGGCCGGTCTGTCGGTGCGCCGCCCGGTCACCCCGGTGACCGCCGGCGGCGACGAGATGACGGTGGTCCGCCAGGAGTCCGCGTCGGTCCCCGGCGACGCCGAGATCGCCCGGGACGAGGGCGGCAGCGCGATCACCGCGGACGCCCCGGCGCTGGTCCCGGACGCCGCGCCCGGCCAGGCCGACTTCATCCTCGGCCCGGACGACGTGGCCTGCGCCGGCGACGGCCGGACCGGCAAGCGGGTCCAGCTGCTCTACCTGCACGAGGCGGACAGCACCAGCCGGTACGCCGAGTTCCTCAACTCGTTCCGCACCTGGGCGGCCGGGGTGGACGCCATCTACGACGCGAGCGCGGGCGAGACCGGCGGCTCCCGGCACATCCGCTACGTGACCACCCCGGAGTGCCGGGCCGACGTGGTCGAGGTGCAGCTGCCGGAGGGCTCGCTGCGCTCCTTCGCGTCCACCGTCGACTCGCTGCGCGGCCTGGGCTACGACCGGGCCGACCGCAAGTACCTGATGTTCGCCGACACGAACCTCTACTGCGGCATCTCCACCTTCGTCAACGACACCCGCCCGGGCCGGGGCAACCGCAACAACGGCGGACCGTCGTACGCCCGGGTCGACTCCGGTTGCTGGAGCGCCACGATGGCCGCCCACCAGCTCACCCACTCGCTCGGCGCGGTGCTGACCGACTCCCCGAACGCGACCGGGGCGGGCAGCTGCACCGACGGCCACGACCTGCTCTGCGACACCGACCGGACCGGCAAGCCGGTGAAGTCGGTGTGCCCGAAGCCGAACGCGATCCGCCTGGACTGCGGTCACGACGACTACTTCAGCACCAACCCGGAGCCGGGCAGCTACCTGGCCACGCACTGGAACGTGGCGCTCAGCGACTTCCTGCTGCGCAGTGACGGCGGCGACGACATCCCGGACGTGCCCGGCGCCGCCGTGCCGGACCCGGAGGCACCCGCGGCCCCCCGCGCGGCCGGCCCGTCCGCCTCGGCGACCTCGGCCGCGCCCAGCCCGAGCACCTCGGTGGACGCCGCCCCGGAGCTGCCGGTGCCGCTGCCCAGTGTCTCGGTGCCGGTGCCCTCGGTGGCGGTCGATCCGCTGGCGCAGTACAACGCCACCAAGGGCACCGGTGACCAGGAGCGCGACGCCGGCCCGGCCGTCCCGCCGGCGCTGACCGACGACGGCGTCCAGGCGGTTCTGGAGATCCGCGAGGCGACGAGCGGTTCGGTCCGCCTGACCTGGAGCGCCGCCGCCCCGAACGCGTCGTACGAGGTGTCGGTGGACGGCGAGCCGGTGGCCTCGACCCGGGCCACCCGGGCCCGGCTGATCGGTCTCCGGCCGGACGCCAGGTACAAGGTGGAGATCCGCAACCGCAAGCTCGGCTATCACGCCAAGGGCAGTGCGGAGACCGCCCCGGCGGCCCGCCCGGTGCAGAACTCGTGGTTCACCCTCACCAACTCACTCACCGGCGGCGCGGCCGACCTCTACGCGGCCCGCTCCGCCGACGGCACCCCGATCACCCTCGGCAGCGACGAGGGGGGCACCCAGCAGCAGTGGCAGCTCGTGCCGGCCGGCGACAACACCTACTCGCTGGTCTCCAAGGCCAGCAACAGGTGTGCCGTCCCGCTCGGCGGCACGGCCGCCGCCGGGGCGCCGCTGGTGCAGGGTGACTGCCGGTCCGGCACCGCCGCCCGGTGGACGCTGCGCGAGTCGGCGTACGGCTTCACCATCCGGGCGGCCGGCGGCGACCTGGTGATCGGCGCCGGCGCCCAGCGCTTCGGCACGCATCGCGTGCTGGCTTTGCAGGAGGACACCGAGCAGCGGCATCAGAGCTGGACGGCAGTGCCGGACTGACGCCGCCGGCGACAGGAGACGAATTTCCATGCCCGATGTACTGAGCAGCCAGGAGACCGAGCCGGAGGAGGATCCGGCCCGGTTCACCCGCAAGCGACTGGTGCGGTGGGTGACGGTCCTGACCGTCGGCACCGTGCTGATGTGGGCCTGCTGGCAGGACCCGCTCTACCTCTGAGCCGTCCCGGCCCGGGCCGCGGTGTAGGCGTCGATCTCGGCGAGCAGGGCGGTCTTGCCGCCCGTCTCCCGGAAGCTGTGCCGGACCGCGGCGCGGGCCAGGTCGGCCACCCCGGCGGCGTCCAGGTCCAGCAGGCGGGCCGCGGTCGCGTACTCCTGTTCCAGGGTGGTGCCGAACATCGGCGGGTCGTCGGAGTTCACGCTGACCGGGACCCCGGCGGCGATCAGCCGGCCGATCGGGTGCTGGTCCAGGTCGGCGACCGCCCGGGTGCGCAGGTTGGAGGTCGGGCACACCTCCAGGGGGATCTGGTGCTCGGCGAGGTGGGCCATCAGCCGCTCGTCCTGGGCGGCGGCGATGCCGTGCCCGATCCGCTCGGCGCCCAGGTCGCGCAGCGCGTCCCAGATCGTCTCCGGGCCGGTGGTCTCCCCGGCGTGCGGGACGCTGTGCAGGCCGGCGGCGCGGGCCTGGTCGAAGTACGGCTTGAACTGCGGCCGTGGCACCCCGATCTCCGGCCCACCGAGTCCGAAACTGATCAGCCCGTCGGGGCGCTCGCCCAGCGCGATCCGCAGCGTCTCCTCGGCCGACGCCAGCCCGGCCTCACCGGGGATGTCGAAACACCAGCGCAGGTCGACGCCGAAGTCGCGGGCGGCGGAGGCGCGGGCGTCCTCGATCGCCTCGCAGAACGCGGTGGCCGCGATGCCCCGGCGGACGCTGGAGTACGGGGTGACGGTCAGTTCGGCATACCGAACGTTCTGTCTGCCCAGCTCCCGGCCGATCTCGTAGGTCAGCAGCCGCACGTCCTCGTCGTCGCGGATCAGGTCCACGACGCTCAGGTAGATCTCGATGAAGTGGGCGAAGTCGCGGAACTCGAAATACTTCGCCAGCAGCTCCGGATCGGCCGGGACCGGCGAGCTGCCCTCGTGCCGTGCGGCCAGCTCGGCGACGATCCGCGGCGACGCCGAGCCGACGTGGTGGACGTGCAGTTCGGCCTTGGGCAGGCCGGCGATGAACGACGTCAGGTCGGTCAAGGGTTCTCCTCAGGTAGTGGCCACCACGAAGATACGGCGGAACGGGAACGCCACGAGACCGTGTCGCTCCGGATAGGCCTCGGCGATCCGGGGCGCCAGCGCGGCCCGGAACGCGGCCCACCGCTCGTCGTCCAGCGCGGCGCGCACCGGCCGCAGCGCGGTCCCCTCGATCCAGCGCAGCACCGGGTGGTCCGCACCGGGATCGGCCGGCAGCAGATGCAGGTAGGTGGTCTCCCAGGCGTCCACGGTGGTGCCGGCCAGCACCTCGGCGTATCCCGCGGCGTCCAGGACCGGATCGGCGCGCAGCTCGACCGGGGACAGCTCACGGGCCGCCCGGTGCGCGGGGCTGTCGAAGTTGCCCGGCACCTGCATCGCGATCCAGGCGCCGGACGGCAGCTCGCGCGCCCAGCGGGCCAGCATCTCCGGATGGCCGGGCACCCACTGCAGGGCCGCGTTGGTGACCACCACGTCCACGTCCGGCTCCGGGTGCCAGTCGGCGATGTCACCGAGCCGGAAACCGGGGCCCGCCTTCTCGATCATCTCGGGGGACGAGTCGATGCCGGTGACCCGGGCGCCCGGCCAGCGCCCGGCCAGCGTGCGGGTCAGGTCACCGGGGCCGCAGCCGAGGTCGGTGACGGCTCGTGGGTGCTCCGCCCCGATCCGGGCGACCAGGTCGAGGAAGGGCCGTGAGCGCTCGGCTCCGAAGCGGCCGTAGACAGCGGGATCCCACATGCGTGACTCCAAACCGTACGTACGTTTTGTTTGAATCTAACATCTGAACGGTAGGGTCTCCACGTGGAGAATCGAAGCTTTCGCAAGCTGGGACGCAGTGTCGGTGTGGTCGGTCTCGGCGCCTGGCAGCTCGGCGCCGACTGGGGCGAGGTCAGTGAGGCCGACGCGCACGCCACCCTTCAGGCGGCCGTCGACGCTGGCGTCACCTTCATCGACACCGCGGATGTCTATGGGGACGGCAGGAGCGAGCAGATCATCGGCTCGTTCGTCAAGGACAAGCCGGGCCTGACCGTCTTCACCAAGATGGGCCGCCGGCTGCCGCAGGAGCACGCCAACTACAACCTGGACAACTTCCGGGCCTGGACCGACCGCTCCCGCGCCAACCTCGGCGTCGACACCCTCGAGTTGGTGCAGCTGCACTGCCCGCCCACCTCGGTCTACAGCTCGGACGAGGTCTACGACTGGCTGGACACGCTGGTCCAGGAGAAGCGGATCGCGGCGTACGGGGTGAGCGTCGAGAAGGTCGACGAGGCCCTCACCGCGATCGCCCGCCCCGGGGTGGCCAGCGTCCAGATCATCCTGAACGCGTTCCGGCACAAGCCCCTGGAGCGGGTGCTGCCGGCCGCCGCCGAGGCCGGTGTCGGCATCATCGCCCGGGTGCCGCTGGCCAGCGGGCTGCTCTCCGGGCGGTACGACACGAGCACCACGTTCGGCGCCGACGACCACCGCAACTACAACCGCCACGGCGCGGCCTTCGACGTCGGCGAGACGTTCTCCGGTGTCGACTTCGAGATCGGGCTGGAAGCGGTCCGGCGACTGTGCCCGCTGGTGCCGGAAGGCGCCACGATGGCGCAATTCGCCCTTCGCTGGATCATCGATCAGCCCGCCGTCACGGTGGTGATCCCCGGCGCCCGGAACCCGGAACAGGCACGCGCGAACGCGGCTTCCGCGGACCTTACCCCGCTCTCGCCGGAAACCGGAGAATTGATCTCCGCGGTCTACGATGAGTTGATTCGCCCGCAGGTGCACGACAAATGGTGAACAATGAAACCGAGTCGCCGCGCTTGAGAGGCTGGCTCACCATGTCTCTCGGTCTGTTCGCCCTGACGACCGGCGGGGTGTGGACGCTTCAGGGCCTCGACTATCTCGACGACGGTCTGATGAGTGGCAAGACCGTGTGGGCGGCGGTGGGGGGCGTCCTGATCATCGCCGGTTTCGCGCTCGTCGTGCTGGGGATGCGGCGGCGCTCGGCCGGCCGGCCCAGCGCGGGCTGACGCGGGCCTCCTCGACGGGGATTGACGACCCCGCCGGCCGGCACCATCGGCCGGCGGGTGACGAAAGAGGCCCCGCAACCTCGACGAGGGTGCGGGGCCACGGTCGGGCCGACCTCCGCCAGGCGGTCGGCGCCCGGTCTCACAACCGGTTACCAGGTCTCAGAGCGGGCGAACCTGCTCCGCCTGCGGGCCCTTCTGGCCCTGGGCGATCTCGAACTCCACCCGCTGGTTCTCCTCCAGAGTGCGGTAGCCGCTCGTCTGGATGGCCGAGAAGTGGACGAACACGTCAGCACCCCCGCCGTCGACGGTGATGAAGCCGAAGCCCTTGTCTGCGTTGAACCACTTCACGGTTCCTTGCGCCATGCTGAACTCTCCTTCTGAAAATGCCGGCCCGCCCAACCGCGGCAGCGCGGGGCCGATGACCGTTTTCGAGCAGCGGTGCCACGAGGCGGCCTTTCAGAGGACGTCCCATCCGCCCGGCCCTCGTGACACCTGCGCAGCCCTCTGGGAAGGGCTGGTGTCCCGTGGGTCAAGCGGAAGCAGCGAACCACGTACGCAAAAACTGGCCACACTGTACCCGAAAATCGGGCTGTAAAGCTGCCCCTCGAAGGAATCCAATAATGGGTGACCGATATGGAAAAGGTCCCCCACTTCCAGGGCGCGAAGACCCGATGGAAGCGAGGGACCGTCAAGACAGTTGTCTATACAGAAGTTGATCTAGTCAGGCCAAGTTCCGGTCAGTTTGTGAGTGGTGATCACACCCCCGCGATGGACCGCCGCCTTGACGATCGAGAAGATCGCGCCCTGGATCGCGGCGGCCACCAGGATCTCGCCCCAGCCCCGGTCCGGGTCGCCCGCGTCGGGGGCGTCGTCCTCGCCGGCGACGAACTTCCACGCCTGCTTGAAGAGGAATCCGGCGGCCGCACCGGCGGCGAACCCGGCCGCGACGTTCATCGGCTTCAGGGCCATCTTTTGAATCTTGCCGGCCATCAGCGCCTCCCTCGGATGATCAGAATGATGCCGGCGACCGCCGCGATCCCGGCGACCGCGAGCAGGGTCGGGAAGGGGTTGGCCCGCACCCGTTCGCCGGCCTGCTGGGCCAGCTCCCGCGGCGGTGTGTCACGCACCCGCTCGGTGGCGCCGGCCGCCGTCTCACGCACCCGGCCGGTCATCTCGGCGGCCCGGGTCAGCACCCGCTGCTTGGTCTCCTCGACCTGCTCCCGGGCGCGTGCCTTCACGTCCGCCCGGGCGGCCAGGGCCTGCACCGTCTCACCGAACTCGGCACGAGTCCGGTTGATCTCCTGCCGCAGCGCCACCAGGTCCGGCTTGTCCGCGGATCCGTTCTTGTCGCTCATGCCCGGCTACGCTCCTTGACCGCGTGCTTCACTTCGTCGACATCGGCCTTCACACTCGCGATCGCCGCCGACGGCTCCGGCGGAACCGCCTTGCCGACCTGCTTCTTGCCGAGCAGCGCGAGCACACCGGCGACAGCGAAGAGCACCACCGTGACGATCAGCGCGGACAGCCAGAGCGGAAGAACCAGGTCCAGGGCGATGACTCCCGTCGCGATCGCCACTCCCAGCCCGTACATCGCCAGCACCCCAGCGCCACCGAAGAGACCGGCTCCGATGCCGGCCCGCTTGCCCTTCTCCGCCAGCTCGGCCTTGGCGAGGGTGATCTCGTCCCGCACCAGGGTGCTCAGCTGCTCACTGGCTCGCTGGACGAGCTCGGCCGTGGACTGCTCGGTGACAGGCCGGGCGGGAACGCCGTTCAAGACATCGGCCATCGTTCAACCCCTTTCCGTGTGACCGGGGTATGCCCTGATCAGAGGTCACTCAATCCTTACTGTCGGACGCAACCGGGACAGGACCGCCGAAGACCACTCCACGGGCGTCGCCGTCCACGCCACCGCTGAAGACCCGGGCGGCGTCGGACTCCGGGCCGGGACCGTGATGGCCGTCCATCTGCGGCCGGATCCGGGCGGCCTGCTCCACCTCGGCGCGCACCCGCGGCGCCGAACCGCGCTGGTGCTCCCAGATCCAGCCGACCAGGCGCTCACGCACCAGGCAGCGCAGATCCCACAGGGCGGCCGCGTCGTCCGCGCTGACCAGGGCCCGCAGCCGGATCCGGGCGTCGATCGCACCGGTCACCTGGAGCACACAGACCTTGCCGTTCCACAGCTCGGAACTCTCACAGACCCGCTGCAACTCGGCCCGCAGCGGCTCGATCGGGGTGGACCAGTCGACGTCCACCTCGGCCGTGCCGAGCACCGCCGACGACGAGCGCGTCCAGTTCTGGAACGGTTTGGTGGTGAAGTACGAGGTCGGCAGGATCAGCCGCCGGTCGTCCCAGATCTGGACCACCACGTACGTCAGGGTGATCTCCTCGATCCGGCCCCACTCCTGCTCGACCACGACCACGTCGTCGACCCGGATGGCGTCGCTGAAGGCCAGCTGGAGCCCGGCGAAGACGTTGCCGAGGGTGCTCTGCGCGGCCAGCGCGGCCACCACGGAGATCACACCGGCCGAGGCGAGCACGCTGGCCCCGAGCGCCCGGATGTCCGGGAAGGTCATCAGCATGACGCCACCGGCCAGGATCACGATGATCGCCACGGTGACCCGGCGCAGCATCACCACCTGGGTCTTGATCCGGCGGCGGCGCAGGTTGTCCGGCACGTCGGTGCGCCACTTGGCGAGCGCCATGTCCTCCAGGACCAGCAGCGTCGCGCCGACCAGCCAGGCGAAGGCGGCGATCACCAGGAGCACGAGCGTGTGCACCAGTCCGGATCGGCCGGGGAAGTCACCGGCCCAGACCCGGATCGCCTGCTGCACCGCGACCAGGGTGACGGCGGCCAGGAACGGCCGGTGGATCTTGCGGGCCATGTCGGCGGCGAGCACGGACCGGCGGCCGATCCGTTTCATGATCCGATGCACGATCTCGACGAACACGATCGCCACGGCCGCCGCACCGGCGACGGCGATCAGGGCGGTCAATACGCTGGGCACTTGCCTTACCTCCCACGAGCGGATTCACACCAGCGTCCAGCTTTGCCCGCTCGGGAGGGTGGAAACACGGCTGCGGCGGATGTCAGACATTGCTCACATCCGCCGCGGGTGATGCCGTGGTGCGGGGAGAGGTCAGATCTTGCGGTACTTCGACTGGGCCAGGCAGTAGACACCGAAGGCGGCGATCCCGGCCGCGATCAGCACCAGCAGCCACACGCCCCACGAGTAGCCGGCCAGCGTCTTCAGCGCGGCGTCCAGGCCACGGGCCTTCTCCGGGTCGTAGTTCAGCGCGGCGGACATCACCAGCAGACCGGCGATGGCGTACGCGGTGCCCTTGGCCATGTAACCGGCCATGCCCAGCCGGATGATCGGCTTGCGGGTGCCGGCCGGCATCTCCTGGGTCTTCAGGTGCCGCTTGAACTTCTTCTTGTAGCCGTAGATCGCCATCCCGACGCCGACGCCCAGCACCACCAGGCCGACCAGTCCGACCAGGATCCGGCCGCCGTCCGAGTCCATCAGGCTCGCGGTCATGCCGGCGTTGCTGTCGCCCATCGACGAGTCGGCGCCCTGGACCACCTTGACCGCGGTCCACGCCAGGTAGGAGTAGAGGATGGCGCGCGCGCCGTTGAGGACCCGCTCGGCCTTGGCCCGGGTGTCCTGCGGGCCGCTCTCGCCGATCGCGGCCTCGAAGGCCTGCCAGATCGCCATGGCGCCGAGGCCGACCGCGATGACGATCAGCAGCGTCTTGCCGAACGGCTGCTTGGCTATCTCCTGGAGGGCTCCGGACTGGTCACTGTCCTGCCCGGAGCCACCCATGGCCACCTGGAGGGCGATCCAGGCGAAGAGCAGGTGGATGATGCCGTATCCGATGAAGCCGCCCCGGGCCAGATACTCCAGGGGCTTACTCTCGGCGGCCCGTGATGCTTGGTGCTTGACGTTCGAGGCAGCTGTGGACATGGCCCCTATGTGACCTGGAGCGACGATCGTCAAACACGGTGTTCTAGCGGGACACTTCCAGCTGGATCGCGTCGGCCGTCACGCTCGCCAGGGTGACCTGGAGCCCACCCACGTCGGCGGCCTGCTGGCCCTTGGTGAGCTGGATCTGCTCACCGGCGATGTCCAGGGTCACGGTGTTCTCGTCGGCGGAGACGAACTTCGCCTCCACCCCGAGCACCTCGACGCTGGCGTTCGTTTCCCGCTGGATGGTGACGGTGCACTGGTCGAGGCCACAGCTCACGTCGTCACCGCAACCGGTGAGCAGGGTGAGACCTAGAGCGGCCGAGGCGAGGGCGGAAGCGATGCGGCGGCGCGGCATGGAGATCAACACCCTTCCCACGGTACGGGGTGAAGCTAAACATAAGCTGTGAGAGGTGAGTGACCTTGAGGTACGGGACAACAGCGCGGAGCACCGTTTCGAGCTCGTGGTCGACGGCGACGTCGGCGCTCTGGCCACCTATCGCGTCCGCGACGGCGTGGTGACCATCCTGCACACCGAGACCCATCCGTCGATGCGGGGCCGGGGCCTGGCCGGAGAGCTGGCCCGGCAGACCCTCGACCAGATCCGCGCCCGTGGCGAACGGGTGGTGCCGGCCTGCCCGTTCTTCCGCGAGTTCATCGGCGAGCACCCCGAATACCAGGACCTGGTCTAGAGACGTGNCACGACGGTCAGGCGGTGACGGTCAGGCGGCGACCGGCTGCGGGGCCGGCTCCGGGACGGTGGCGCCGGCGATCAGCTCGGCGGCGGCCCGGCCCAGCGCGCGGGTGGCGCCGTGGGTG
The DNA here is from genome assembly GCF_050589265.1 of Actinoplanes sp. G11-F43. NCBI lineage: Bacteria > Bacillati > Actinomycetota > Actinomycetes > Micromonosporales > Micromonosporaceae > Actinoplanes > Actinoplanes sp. G11-F43. Next base: position 195,397 of record NZ_JBNZCE010000003.1, on the reverse strand, counting down.
GCGATGTGCACCCCACCGGCCACCGTGACCGGGATGCCCATCTCGACCACGATCACGTCCGGCCGGACGTTCAGCACCGCGCGCAGCGCCCGCTCGATCCACGGGTGCCGGTGCACGTCCCGGACCACCAGGACCAGCGGCCGGTCCCCCGCGCCGGCCAGCACCGCGGCGGCCGGGTCGGCGAGCGGCTCCAGGTCGCCGGCGGAGAACCGGACCGCTGTGGTGCCGGGCAGCAGCTCGGCGAGCGGGCCGCCGACACCCCACGGCGTCTCGCTGCCGATCGCGATGTTGCGCGGCGGCGCGAACTCGACCACGTGCGGCACTCCGCGGACCGGCAGGGCCGGCCCGTCCGCCGCGGTGGTCACCTTGACCGCGCGGCGGGCCGCCTCGAAGCCGATCGCCGAGCCGAGGACCGCGACGCCGTCACCGGCCGCGGCGTCCGCGACGGCGCGGGCACCGGTGGCGGTCTGCCGTTCGGTGGTCCAGGCGGCCAGCCGGCGCACCCGGTCCACCGCGTCCCGCAGCCGCTCCTCGGGCAGTTCGCCGGAGCGCACCGCGGCCACGATGGCGTCCCGCAGGAGGACGGCGGTCTGCTCGTCGGCGTGGTCGCCGCCCACGCAGATCGCGTCGACGCCGGCGGCCAGCGCCCGGACGGTGGCGCCCGCCAGCCCGTAACGGCGGCGCACTCCCTGCATCTCGATGCCGTCGGTGACGATCATGCCGTCGAAGCCGAGCTCCTCGCGGAGCAGGCCGGTCAGGATGCGCGGGCTCAGCGTGGCCGGCAGATCCGGGTCGTACGCCGGGACGAGCAGATGCCCGGTCATCACCGACCGGGCGCCGGCCGCGATCGCCGCCCGGAACGGGACCAGCTCGCACTCGATCAGCTCGTCCACGGTCCGGGCGATCACCGGCACGTCGTGGTGCGAGTCGACGGCCGTGTCGCCGTGCCCCGGGAAGTGCTTGGCACAGCCGGCCACCCCGGCGTCCTGAAGACCGCGGATGAAGGCCGAGGTGTGCCGGGCGACCAGACGAGGCTCGGCCCCGAAGGCCCGTACGCCGATCACGGGGTTGTCGGGGTTGTTGTTGACGTCGGCGTCCGGGGCGTAGTCCAGGGTGATGCCGGCGACCGCCAGCTCACGGCCCAGATCACGGGCCACCGCCTCGGTCAGGGCCGGATCGTCGATGGTGCCCAGCGCCAGGTTGCCGGGACGGGAGCTGCCGAGCCGCGACTCGAACCGGGTGACGTCACCGGCCTCCTCGTCGATGGCAACGATCACATCCGGGTTCTCCGAACGCAGCCGCGCGGTGAGTGCCGCCACCTGGGCGGGCGACTCCACGTTGCGGGCGAACAGGGCGACCCCGCCGAGCCCGGCACCGAGCCACCGGCGGACCCAGTCCGGGGCGGTGGTGCCGACGAAACCCGGTTGGAGCACCGCAGCCGCCAGTTCCGGCAATTCGCCGTGAATGGACATGAGCCCCCGTACCTCCGATGCGTTCGTCCCACACGTCTCCTGCGGGGGTCAAGTTCACACCAGGCACCCAGATTAGTCAACAAACCTTTCTATTAGCTGTGACACCGGGGTCACTAAGATGTGCACGTGCTCACTCCCCTCGCCGCGACCGGCGTCGATTGGTCCGAGGTGCATGCCGTCCGCCTGCTCGGCGTGGCATTGGCCGTCCTCTTCCTGATCTGGGCGATCCGTCGCATGTTCGGAGGCAAATAGGGGTACAAGCTCCGCTCGATGAAACTCCCCATCTACGGCCCCCGCCTGCGCCGGGTCGCCCGCAACCAGTTCGGCTGGCGCAAACTGCGCCCCGGCCAGTTCAAGCCGATGCGTGCCGTGCTGCGCCGCAAGGACGCCCTCGTCGTGCTGCCCACCGGCGCCGGCAAATCGGCCATCTACCAGATCCCGGCGGTGCTGCTCCCCGGCCCCACCGTGGTGATCTCCCCACTGCTGGCCCTGCAACAGGACCAGATCGCCGCCCTCAACGACCGCGGCGACGCCAAGATCCGCGCGGTCCGGGTCAGCTCCCAGGAGACGGCGAACCAGAAGCGGGAGGCATTCGAGGCGCTCCAGCGGGGCGAGGCCGAATTCCTGTTCATCACCCCCGAACAACTCACCGACCCGGACCGTCTGGCCGAAGTGCGAGCCCTCAAACCCGGGCTGGTCGCGGTCGACGAGGCACACTGCATCTCCGCCTGGGGACACGACTTCCGGCCCGACTACCTGGCCCTCGGCGACATGATCAAACAGATCGGCCGGCCGCCGATCCTCGCCCTCACCGCCACCGCGTCACCGCCGGTCCGCGAGGACATCATCGCCCGGCTGCGCCTGCACAAACCCGAGATCCACGTGTCCGGGCTGGACCGGCGCAACCTCTTCCTCGAGGTCGCGTACTGCCCCGACGACAACTACCGGTGGCGCAAACTGACCGGGATGCTCGACGAGGAACAACGGCCCGGCATCATCTACGTCGCCACCCGCCGCGCCGCCGAAGAACTGGCCGAACGGCTCACCACCGCCGGCTACCCGGCCGAGTACTACCACGGCGGAATGGCCGCCGGCCTACGCGAACAACGACACTCCGCCTTCAGTGACGACAAAGTCGACATCATGGTGGCGACCTCGGCGTTCGGCATGGGCATCGACAAACCCAACATCCGCTGGGTGGCGCACGTCGCCCTGCCCGACTCCCCGGACAGCTACTTCCAGGAGATCGGCCGGGCCGGCCGCGACGGCGAACCCGCCCGCGCCCTGCTGCTGTGGCGCTCCGAGGACGAGGCCATCCAGCGCTTCTTCCAGGGCGGCTCCCCCGCCGAGGACGAACTCCGCGAACTGGCCGGTGAACTGCACAAAGGCCCGGCCACCAAGACCGCGCTGCAGAAGGCCACCGGGCTCGGCCCGCGCAAACTCGGGCAGTACCTGAACCTGCTGGAACAGGTCGGCGCGGTCACCGCCGGCACCGGCCACAAACTGACCGTCCCGGCCCGCGCGCCGCTGCCCACCGAGGCCGCCACCATGGCCATCGAGGAATACGAGCGCCAGCAGACCGTGGTCCGCTCCCGAACCGACATGATGCGCGGGTTCGCCCAGTCCCGGCAGTGCCGCACCGAGACGCTGCTGGCGTACTTCGGCGAGGACCTGAAGAAGCCGTGCGGCCACTGCGACAACTGCGCCGACGGCACCGCACACGAGATCGCCGCCGCCGAGCCGGAGGGCCCGTTCCCGGTGCACAGCCAGGTCCGGCACGGCGAATGGGGCACCGGCATGGTGATGAACTACGAGGAGGACCGGATGACGGTCCTCTTCGACAGCGTCGGCTACAAGACCCTGTCGGTCCCGGTCGTCGTCAAACAGAAGCTCCTCGAACCGGCGTAGCGAACCGAAACACCGATGCCGGTGTACGTACCGGGTGAAGGCACGAATCGTGCGCACATCGGGGAGGGCATCGATGCGATCGGGGCAACGGGGAGCCGGCGTGGTGGCCCCGCGGGTGGCGGGCTCGGATGCCACCCGCGCCCACGAGGCGCGGCGCGGCGGATCGCCGGCGATCCGATGAGTGAGCTGACACTGCGACTCCTGCTGTCGTTCGACGCCGCGCCGTGGCACGCGGCCGCGGACCGGTGGCGGCAACTCGAACAGGGCCTCGACGCCGCCTCCGACCGGATGATCGCGGGCACCCGCGACTTCTCCTTCGCCTGGCCCAGCGGAACCGGTTCGGCCGCCGCGTTCCAGGAGACCACCTCCGTGACCACCGAGGTGGGCAACTCCTACGGGCCGGCCCGGCGGATCCGGGAGGCGATGGAACAGCACGCGTATGCGATGGGCTCGCTGCGGCAACAGGCCGAGAGCATCGTCGTGGCCGCTCAGCAGGCCGGCTACCAGGTGGACACGGCGGCCGTCGCCGTCACCGCGCCAGCCTCGGCGTACCAGGGCGGGAATCTGGACCGGACCGGCCGGGAGACCGGAATGCTGCTCAACGATCTGCGGTCGGTCGTGGAGTACGCGCGGGCACAGGACGACACGACGGCCGGGATCCTCAACGACAACACACCGGCGGGGCCGGCCGGGTTCGGGACGAGTCCGCCCGGTGCGATCGCCCGAGCCACCGAACTGGCCCGCAAGATCATGGATCCGGCATACCAGCCGACCCCGGCCGAGCTCGGCGAGCTGCGGGACCTGATCCGTGCGTACGGCCGGGATCAGGCTTTCGCCTTCGGCATCCTCACCGCGCTCGGGCCGAAGGGTCTACTGGAACTCAGCGGCACACTGGCCACCTACCAGATCGACCAGCCCGGCGAGGACACCGACCGCGCCACCGCGGGCCTGGTGCGGGATCTCCAGAACGGGCTCGGGTCGATGCTGGGCACGGCGACCACGGCGAGCGGCACCACGACCGGGCTGCGCGGTGAGACCTACCTGCCGGGCCGGTACGAGCTGCCCGGTCAGTGGGTCGCCGACCTGATGGCGGCCGGGCGCAGCCGGATGGACATCGGCGACCCCACCAGCCCGATGCGCTACGTCGAGGGCGTCTACGGCTACCAGTTACTCAGCCCGCTGCTGCACAACGGCGGCCTGGACCCCGGCTTCGTGGCCACCGTCGGCGGGGACATCATCGACTTCGAGATGTCACAGGGCCAGGGCAGTGCGCTGTGGAACGAGGGGCGTGGCGAGAACATCCGGCTGGACTGGACCTCCCCGGCCGCGGGCTACGACCCGGTGAGCGCCCTGATGGACGGGCTGTCACGCAACGGCGAAGGCGCCCGCGACCTGTTCACCGGCGTCAGCGAATCCTCCACCGACCCACGGGCGCCGGACGGCGGCCGGCTGCCCCGGCTCGACTACCTGCTCACCGACCGGGACTGGCCGGCCGACCTCCCCGGCGGGCCCGGCTGGGCCGCCGAGGAGATGCGCAACGGCGACGAGTACCGCAAGAGCGGCATCGACGACTTCGGCACCGCTCTGGAACGCGCCACCGTCGACCATCCCGGCCCGGCCGCACGGCACCTGGTCGAGGCGATCGTCTACGAGAGCTCCGTCGACGAGAAGGTCACGGCCGCACAGCAGCAGGAGTCCAACGAGTTCATCAAGACCGATGTGATCAGGCCGGAGACGCGCGACTCGATGGCCCGGATCATGTCGGCCTATATCGCCGACGTGAACGGCAACATCGCCGACGCCGACTACGGCACGCCGGAGTCCATCGACGTCGACCGCCAGCAGCTGGTGCGGTTCCTGGCCGACCTCGGCAAGGACGAGACCTCGCACGGCATCGTCGCCCGGGCCGAGGCCGGGTACGGCGCCGCCGCCTACGACTACGTCCTGTCCGGACGGCAGAACCCGGACGCCGACCTCGATGCCAACCTGAACGCGCTGGCGGTCGTCTCGCAGAACTACGGCAGTGTGATGGGCGCGCTCGACGTGGGCGCCGTAGAGGCGGACATCGACACCAGCGCGCAGCAGGACGAGAAGACCAACACCGGCATCGAGACCCGGTACAAGGTGATCAGCCCGCTGATCGAGGGGGCGGTGGGCGCGGCGACCGCCCGGGTTCCCGGCGCCAGTGACGTGATCAACGGATATGTCGGTCATGCTCTGGAAGGCCTGGAGGAGTGGGAGAAGGCGGACAGCAGCGGCCCGGCCCGTTACCAGGTCGGCGAGGTGCTCGGCGCCGGCCGTACCACCGCGGTCCTCCTCGCCGAGGCCGCCCTCTACGAGAGCGGCGGACTCGAACGGCTGCCGTCCATCCTGCTGGACCAGAACGGCGAGCTGAAGCCGATGGAGACCTGGACCGGCGACGAGGACCAGGAGTGGCAGGTTTACAAAGGCACGATTGGCTTGGGCACGGTGGGGGCCGCGGCCACCGTGGCGGGCAACGGTTATCACCTCGGCTACGAGTGGGCACGCTCCACCCTGACCCCGGACGTGCCGAAGGGCGGCGGATCTTGATGAGACTGCGTATCGCGGCGATCGTCGCCGTCCTGACCGGCTTGGTGGTGGCCGGATGCACCGATGACGGCGGAGATCCGCCGGGCTCTGCCTCGCCCGGCCTCAGCGCGCCGCCGTCGATGACCTTCGAGGAGGCCTACCAGCGGGTGCCGCTGGACGGCACGAGCGGGTTGAAGATCTTCTGGGAGTTGCCGGAAGGGGCGGACACCGATGAGGTGCTCGGTGCCCGGCGGGCTCTCGCCCACGTGTACTGGGGGTCGAACGCCGTCGACTGGACTCCGGTGATGGCGACGTCGCGGTTCCTGTTCACCGAGCGGTACTACCAGCAGGTTCTGGCCGGGTTGGGCGGTTCGGGAGCCGGGGACCCGTACATCGGCCCGATCTGGGTCAGGTTCATGGGTGTCGAGAAGCTCGGCCCGGATCAGGCGAGAGTGACGTTCTGCACCGACATCGGCTGGTGGTTCCAGAGCAGCTGGGACAAGACGGATCCTCGAAAGGACCGGGCGAACCTGGAGTCGGTCGTCATGGAGAACGTCACGACCGGCGATGGTGAGCGCCGCTGGCTCGCCGATCAGCGCTGGAATCCCGACGCCGACCGGGCCCCCGAGTATGGAGCGCAGTGCAGCGACTGGGCCCGGCACACGCCCTGACCCTCAGGGGACGATGACCTACCAGGCGCGGGCGTGCTCTGTCGCCAGGCAGCCGATCGCCGGCGCCTCGGCCAGTGGGAACGTCCGAGTCATGACGGGCATCCCGCGGGCGCCCTGTCACGCCGGGCGCAACGGAAACTCCCGGACGGCCACCGGGCCGGTGATGGCGGGCGACCCGAGGACGGTCGCGAAACTCACCGTGGCCGTGGCCACCCCACCGGGTAACGGGGTCCGGAACACCAGCACACCGGAGACCGCGCCACCGGGCGGCACCTCGGCCGGCCACCGGCTGGCGAGCGTGTCGGCGGCCCGCTCGGACCGGCCCGCGATGAGCCGGCAGTTGGCGTACACCGGAAGTCGCAGCACGTCACCGCCGGTGTTACGGGCGGTCATGTCCACTCGGGTGAAGTGTGCGGTCACCTCCACCCGGTCCACGGTCAGGGTGAGCGCGCCGGCACTGCCGGACCAGGCCCCGGCCAGCCGGTCCACGCCGGATTCGCGGCCGGTGACGTATCCGAAGGCGAACCGGGCCACCGGCACACTGACCGCCAGAACGATCACCGTAGCCACCACCGCGCGGCCGGCGGTCCGGAAGGGCAGCACCGAGACCACGACCAGCGCCACGATCAGCGCCCAGGGCAGGGCCGACCGCCAGGAGCCGGTCAGCAGGCCGGCCGTCACCACCAGCGTGGTGGTGACGAGATAGGTGGCCAGGGCCGCCCCGATCGCCCGTGCGGCCATGACCTCCCCCGTACCTGAGCATCGAAGGTGATAACCGCAGTGTCACACGCGGTTGACCTCCGCGTCACCAGGGAATCCACAGGGGAGGGAACGCTCCCACACGCTTGTGCGGATGTGCCATCATGCGCACGTTGCAGGGATCGGGGGAGGCGGGGAACGGTGGACAAGACCGGGAAACGACGATCGCCGTTGTGGGCGCGGATCTGCGTGGGCCTCGGCGCCGGTGTGCTGGTGCTCTCCGGCGGCTCCCTGGTGGCCGGACAGCAGCTCGTCGCCAAGTACACCGGGCAGGTCGTGGACAACAGCCTGCTCGATCCGATCGAGTTGCAGGAGAAGCCGGCCGAGGCGGCCGAGGTGAAGAGCGACATCAACGGGCCGGTCAACATCCTGCTGGTCGGCATCGACCCGCGCGACGAGCAGACCGCCCCGCTCGCCGACTCGATCCTGATCGCGCACATCCCGCGGGACCGGCACAGCGCCTACATCTTCTCCATCCCCCGTGACCTGCGGGTGGACATCCCGGCGTTCGAGAAGTCCGGCACCGGCGCCGACCGCAACAAGATCAACTCCGCGATGTCGTACGGCAGCCGGCTCGGCGGCAACAAGTTCAGCGAGGCCCAGGGCTTCCAGCTGCTGGCCAAGACGGTCGGCAACCTGACCGGGATCAAGAAGTTCGACGCCGGCGCGATCGTCAACTTCGGCGGCTTCAAGAAGATCGTCGAGGCGATGGGCGGCGTCGAGATGGTGATCGACATGGACGTCAAGTCCGAGCATCTCAAGCCGGACGGCAGCACTCGCGACCGCAAGCCGGCCTGTCAGGGGCACCACCGGTGCGAACACCCGTACACCGGGGACGCGAAGTTCTACAAGCAGAGCGACAAGCCGGTGAAGCTGAAGGCGTGGGAGGCGCTGGACTACGTCCGCCAGCGCTACCCGAACGCCGGCATCCCGATGAGCGACTACGACCGGCAGCGCCACCAGCAGCAGTTCATCAAGGCGATCGCCAAGCAGGCGATGAGCCGGGACGTGGTCACCGACCCGCAGAAACTGCTCGCCGTGATGGACGCGGCCGGCGGCTCGCTGACCTTCGCCGGCGGCAGCCACACCATCGTGGACTGGGCGCTCGAACTGAAGGACATCAACGTCGACGACATGGTGACGGTCAAGCTGCCGGGTGGCGGCATCTTCGAGCCCGGCTATCTGGGCGAGCGCTTCGAGCCCGGCGTCGACGACTTCTTCAAGGCGGTCGCCGAGGACCGGGTCGCCCCGTTCCTCCTGGATCACCCGACATACGTCAACACGCAGTCATCGTGACGACACGTCAGGCCACCGCTTTGCGGAACGCCTCGACCGCCATGCCGGAGACCGCCCGGCCGTGACCGAAGACGGCGTGCTCGAACTCCAGGTCGGCCAGCCGGGCCAGGCTCTCGCCGGCCCGGGCCGGATCCGCGGTCACCGGGTGCGGCGGGCCGGACACCCGGCCCCGGCGGCTGCCGGCCGCGTCCCCGGCGAACAGCACCCCGCCCGCCCGGTCCAGCAGGAACGACACGTGCCCGCGGGTGTGGCCGGGCGTGTGCAGGGCGGTGAAACCGGGCAGCGGCTCGGAGCCGTCCGCGGTGATCAACTGGTCGATCTTCGTCGGCACGACGGTGCCGATCGCCCGGGACATCAGTTTCGCCAGCCGGCCCACCGGCTCGGCCGGCGGCACGTGCCCGGTGATCCACGGCGCCTCGGCGGCATGCGCGATCACCCGGGCGCCGGTGCGTTTGCGCAGCTCGGCGAGGCTGCCGATGTGATCCGGGTGGCGATGGGTGACCAGGATCGCGGTCACCTCGCCCAGCGACCGGCCGATCTTGACCAGGCCGCGCTCGATGAGCGGCGACCGCCCGGGCAGACCGGTGTCGACCAGGACCACCCCGTCGTCGGTGACGACCGCGTGGACGTTGACGTATCCCAGGCGGAGCTCGAAGACTCCGTCGACCACCTCTCGCACGTCATGATTCTGTCAGGCCGTGCTCCCGGGCCCGGGCCACGGCCGCCCGCCGGGACGTGACAGCCAGTTTGGCCAGGATCGCGGCGACGTGCGCGTCCACGGTCCGGACCGACAGCACCAGCCGGGCGGCGATCTCGGCGTTGCTCAGATCCTCGGCGAGCAGGCGCAACACCTGCACTTGACGGCCGGTCAGCCCGGCCGGGTTGCCGCGGGTGGCCGGCTGCGGCCCACGCGGCACCCGGCTGACCCCCAGCTCCCGCAGACGGGCCCGGAGCCGGCCGGCGGCGGGCACCGCGTCCAGCGCGTCCAGGGCCCGGACGGCGGTGATCAGATCGGCCGGCACGTCGCTCTCGCCCAGGGCGATCGCGTGGTCGTAGCGGTTGCCGGCCGCCGCCCAGCGCCCGGCCGCGCCATCGGTGTACGGGTGGAACACCGGCACGTCCGCACCCAGCCGGCGCAGCCAGTAGCCGAACCCGCCCAGCCGCCGCCCGCCCTCGGCCGCCAGCATCGCCCGGAACACCGGGGTCAGCCGGTCCGCCGCCGCCCGGTCACCGCGCAGCCAGGCCGCCTCGGCCAGCGCCGCACCGGCCGGGCCGACCCGCTGGGCCTCCCCGATCCGCCGGGCGGTGGTCCACGCCTGCTCCAGCAGATCCCCGCCGGGCTGCCCGCGGCGCACCCGGACCAGCCCGAGCACGGTCAGCGCGGTCGGGCGCATCATCATCGGCGCGCCGTCCACCCAGCCCGCGTGCCGTTGCGCCGCGTCCCATTCGCTGAGCTGCAGGCACACCACCGACCGGGTGATGTGCAGGTAGCGCAGGAACCCCAGGATCTCGGTGCGCTCGGCGTACGCCATCCCCTCGTCCAGCAGCTCGCCGGCCTCCCGGAAGCTGAGCTCGTCGATCAGGTGCCAGGCCAGATTGGTGTACGCCCGGCACGCGTGATCGGCCTCCCCGGCCCGGACCGCGACGGCGAGACTCTCCTCCAGCAGTTCCCGGCCGCGCGGATCGTCCCGGTCCCACAGCGCGTACCCGACGTTGTTCAGCGCGTGCGACAGCACCCCGGGCGGGCCGGTCACCCGGGCCAGGGCGATCGCCCGCTCCCCGGAGGTGACCGCCGCGTCGATCTGCCCGCCCAGCGCGTGCAACTGCGACTGGTTGCTCAGCCCGAACGCCAGCGCGGCGTCGTCACCGGCGTCCGTCAGCACGTCCACCGCCTCGACCGCGCTGGTCTCGGCGGCCGGGCGGTCACCCCAGTACCAGTGCACCCGGGACAGCCGGCGCAGCGCCAGCCCGAGCGCGACCCGGTCGGGCAGTCCCCGGCGCAGCGCCACCGCCTCCCGCTGGGCGACCAGGGCCGGTTCGGACAGGCCCAGCGTGTAGCTCTCCTCGGCGTACGCCTCCAGCAGCCCGGCCCGCTCCCCCGGCGGGAACGCCTCCCGGTGCTCCAGCGCCAGCCGGTAGTGGGCGGCCGCCTCCCGGTGCGATCCGGCGGCCACCGCCTCGGCCGCGGCGGCCGGGGCGTACCGGACGATCCGGGCGCCGTCGCCGGCCTCGGCCGCGTGGTGCACGATCCGGGACAGGTCGGCGCCACCGTGTTCCAGCAGCGCGGCCAGCACCGCCCGGTTCGCGGCGATCCGCCGGGCCACCGGCAGCGACCCGGCCACCGCCCGGCGCATCAGCTCGTGCCGGAACGACACCCGGGCCGGGGTGACGGTCAGCATGCCCCGCTGCTCGGCCGGCGCGATCGCCTCCAGGCCGCCCGGCACCACCGCCTCGACCAGCCACGACTCGGCCGCCGACGGGACCACCGCCAGGTGCCCGAGCGCGTCCCGGCACCGCTGGTCCAGGGACTGGAGGCGGGCGTACACCGCCTCGGTGACCGTCGCCGGGACGCCGTCGGTGTCGCCGGTGCCGAGCACCTCGGTGACGAAGAACGGATTGCCGGAGGTGACCGCGAAGACCTCGCCGGAGTCCAGGGCCCGGCCGCCGACCAGGCTGCGCACCGCGTCCGCGGAGAGCCGGGCCAGCGGCAGCCGGCGCATCGGGGTGCTCGCCGCCAGCCCGAGCAGGCCGCGCAGCGGATGGTCGGCGCCGATCTCGTCGTCCCGGTAGGTGCCGACCATCACCACCGGCAGCCCGGCGATCCGCCGGACCAGGAACCGCAGCACGTCCAGGGTGGCCTCGTCGGCCCAGTGCAGATCCTCCATCACCAGCACGGTCGGGTGGCCGGGCCAGTCCAGTTCGGCCCGGAACGCCTCGAACACCCGGCCCCGGTCCGAGGAGGCCAGTGCCTCGGTCAGCCCGGCGCCCACCTTGCCGACCAGGTCCCGCAGCGGGCCCAGCACCCGCGGGGTGGCCAGGTCGTCGCAGTAGCCGACGAGCAGCCGGCCCTCCGCGGGCAGCACCGAGCGAATCGCGTCGACCAGGCTCGACTTGCCGATCCCGGCCTCGCCGGTGACCAGCACCACCGAGCCGTGGCCGTCCAGTGCCCGCCGGGCCACCGCGCCCAGCTCGCTCAGCTCGTGCTCCCGCTCCAGCAGGATCCGGCCCATGCAGCGGATTTTAGGTACCGGTCTAGGTGTCGCGGTCCGCCGAGCTAGGTAGCCGACACGGATTCCCCCGGTCCGGGGCGCTCGTAGAAAGAGAGGCATGACAGTCAACGAAGCGAAACTGATGGAATTCGTGCACCGGTTCGTCGGCGATCTGGGCGCCACGATGGCCGCCGGCGGGATCGTCATCGGCGACCGGCTGGGCCTCTACCAGGCACTCGCGGAGAGCCCCGCGCTGCCGTCCGAACTGGCCGACCGGACCCGGACCTCGGCCCGGTACGTGGAGGAGTGGCTGCGCGGGCAGGCGGCCGGTGGCTACGTCGAGTACGACCCGGCGAGTGGCCGCTACCGGCTCACCCCGGAGCAGGCGTTCGCGCTCACCGACCCGGACGGCCCGATCTTCGCGCCCGGGGCGTTCCAGCTCGCGCTCGGCGCCCTGAAGGCCGAGCCACGGATCACCACCGCGTTCCGTACCGGCGAGGGCCTGGGCTGGGACCGGCACGACGACGACGTGTTCACCGGGTGCGAGCGGTTCTTCCGGCCCGGCTACAGCGCGCACCTGATCGGCGAGTGGCTGCCCGCCCTGGACCGGGTCGAGGAGCGGCTGCGGGCCGGCGCCCGGGTCGCTGACGTCGGCTGCGGTCACGGGGCGTCCACGGTGCTGATGGCGCGGGCGTACCCGCGATCGGTCTTCACCGGCTCCGACCACCATGCCGGCTCGGTCGACCAGGCCCGCAAGAGGTCGTCCGACGCCGGCCTGGACGGGCGGGTCACCTTCGAGGCGGCCGGCGCCCAGTCGTTCAGCGGCGGCCCGTACGACCTGGTCACCATGTTCGACGCACTGCACGACATGGGCGACCCGCTGGGCGCGGCCCGGCACGTGCTGTCCCGGCTCACCCCCGACGGCACCTGGATGATCGTCGAACCGGTGGCCGGCGCCTCGGTGGCCGACAACCTGAACCCGGTGGGCCGCGTCTACTACTCGTTCTCCGCGTTCCTGTGCGTGCCGAGCGCCCTGTCCCAGGAGGGCGGCTACTCACTGGGCGCCCAGGCCGGCGAGGAACCGATCGCCCGCCTGGCCCACGACGCCGGCTTCACCCGCTTCCGCCGGGTCGCCGAAACCCCGTTCAACATCGTCTACGAGGCGAAACCCTGACCGCTCACCGTCGCCTGCCCGTCACTCACGGCAGGCGACGGGTCCAGGCGGAAACACTTTTCCGATACGTTCCAGGACGCCCCACCGAATCCGGGACGCCCTGCTTCGTCCCCGCGAGGCCGGCCCGGCGCCTGGCCGACGGGGCGACCGCCGGGTGATGAGCGGTGGCCACTGTGGAGCGGTCGACTCAGCGGTGTGGTGTCAGTTCCATCACCTTGTAGGGGCAGGAACGGTCAGTGAGCTTGATGTAGGCCTCGATCGCTCGCACCGCCGCGTCCCGGGCCTGTTCTGCGGGCGACCGTCCATACCCCTGATCCCGGAACAGCGAACTATAGAACGCCGAGCTGAATGTGGTGCTCTCGTGCCAGCCGACGTTCGCGGTGGTGCCGATGTAGGTGATATCGCCCTGGAGGCAGTCGAGAATGGCACGGGTCCACGCCCCGGTCCCGGTACGACAGCCGTCCGAGATCACCGCGCCGGAGGAGATTCCCCGCCCGGAGTCCACGGCACGGCGGGCCAACTCCTCGATCGAGACGACCGTCCGTTCGTCGGTGCTGGAGAAGGTGGGCGTCCCGCTGCTGTCGCCGTGTGCCATCACGTGCAGGACGTTGCAGGGCGCGGTGAAGGACGTGAAGACCGTCTCGGGATGCCGCGACCGAATGAAATCGATCTCCGCGACCGGTGACTCGAAATCCGCGTTGATGTTCTGGAGCACCGACTGGACGAAGGTCATCGACGTATTGAAGGCCTCGTCGAGACCGATGTCGAGGAGAGTGATCCGGCGCCGTCGCCGTCCCCGGCTCTGCCTCTGCTGGGGAATCCCTTTCACCGCTCCCATCCTTCCGCAGGCCGTATAGGCCGCCGAGTATGGCATGTCACCTCACCCGGTCGATGTGACATATCGTCGGCCGGGTGGGGATCTGGCGGCACGGTGCACGGCCCAACTGGTAGCCGGTGACCAGAGGCGGTCAGCCCGGCGGCCGCGCTGGCGGCCGTGACCCCGGGCCCTCCGCGCGTGGACGATGCTGGGCGGGCTGGATTCGGCGGGGCGTCCTGGAACGTACTAAATCATCGTTTTTCTCCTCGGTATGTGCCGAACGACCACAGGTTGCCCTCCGGATCGCGGGCCATGAAATCGCGGGAGCCGTAGTCGGTGCCGGACGGCTCGCGGAGGATCTCGGCGCCCGCCTTCGCGGCCCGGGCGTGCAGCGCGTCGATGTCGTCGGACACCACGTAGGCGCCGAACGTGCCCGGTGTGAGCCGCCACGGGTTGCCGGGATCGTCGCGGGCCGAGCCGAGCATGATGCCGCCGCCGGGTGGCCAGTCGAGCTGGCAGTGCTGGACGACGTCGCCGTCCCGGTAGGTCACCACCTCCTCGAAGCCGAACGCCTCGACCAGGAAGCGGATGAGCGCGGGCGCGTCGTTCGCCCACAGTGAGGGCCACACCTGTGGCGCCGGTGCCTGAACGTTGTCGGTCATGTCCTCATCGTGGCCGTCTTCCGGCGGCCCGGCTTGGACAAAAGCGAAGCCTCAGGCCAGGCCGGCGCCGTGCCGGACCGCCAACCGGACCCGGGTTCCGGGGTCGGGCGGGCTCGGCGGCGGGACCAGCACGCTCACGTCCACCGCGGCGACGGCCTGCCGGACCGCGGTGTGCAGCGAGGTGGCGGCCACCGGATCGCCGCCGTGGCAGGCGCGCACCGCACGCCGCACCGGCGGCCGGGCGACCAGGGCGCCGAGGCTGAGCGGGCAGGCGCCGACCCGGTGTTCGAAGACGTCGCCGTGCCGGCCCCGGGCGCTCACCGACACGCCGTGTGAGCGCAGGATCCGGGTGCCGGCGCCGGGCGGCGGTTCCAGCCCGTGGAACCAGATCTCGGTGCCACCGGCCTCCTCGTAGCCGACCAGGGTGGCCACCTCGATCACCGGCCGGTCGACGGCACAGTGATGGATGACGTGCGTGGTGTCCCCGGCGATGAACATCACCGACCGGACGTCACGCAGGGTCAGATGTGGTGGGGGCAGGGCGGAGCCGGACCGGTCGCGGTGTTCCAGTTCGGTGATCGCCCGGTCCAGCTCGGTGATCCACTCGTCGGTGTCGTCGCGCCGCTCCACCCGGACGCCGAGGCCCCGGCAGGCGCGGGTGATCTCGTCCAGGCAGGCGCCGATGTCGGTGAGTTCGCCGACCAGCCGGTCCGGGGGCAGCGGCAGCCGGGCCAGGATGCCGTCGATCCGGTGCAGCTGGCGGCCGATCCGCCGCAGGTCCGGCTGCCGCGCCCACGGGGAGCTGTCCGGGTGGGTGAGGGCGGCCCAGTCGAGGGTCTCCAGGAATCCGGCGGCGAAGTCCGGCCCGGTCCCGGCCGGCGGATCGATCTCCCGCAACGTCGGCACCACCCGGTCGATCTCGATCAGGATGTCGGCCGGTGGCAGGGTGTCGAAGTCGACCGCGTGCCAGGGACCGCGCACGGGCTCGGCGCCGTCCCGGGGCCGCGGAATCGAGAATCCACCGTTGTCCATGGCAGCAGGGTGCCACCGGCGATGCGCCCGGCACCATATCGGTGTCGGAAAACGGCAGGTACGCCCGGGTCGTTCCGGCGTCATTCCACCGGAAGTGCGCTGACGAACCCGTGCTCGTCGGCCAGCCACCTCGACGGCGCGCACCCGGCGAACGTCTGGAAGTCGCGGACCAGGTGGGACTGGTCGGCGTACCCGTGATCGGCGGCCACCGCGGCGAGCGCCACCCCGGGCCGGATCGCCCGCCGGGCCCGGTCGAACCGTGCCACCCGGGCCGCCTCCTTCGGGCGCAGGCCGACCTCGGCCCGGAACCGGTCGGTCAGCCGCCGCCCGCTCCAGCCCACCTCACCGGCCACCGCACCGACCGGCAGCCCACCACTGAGCAGCCGGAACGCCCGCACCACCCGGTCCGGCGCGGACACCGGGCGCAACCGCCGGCCGAACTCCCGGTCCAGCACCCCGAACCGGGCCGGCCAGTCCGGCGCCGCCGCCAGCCGCTCCCGGACCTCGGCCACGAAGCGTTCACCCAGCACGGCGGCGGCGTCCACGTCCCGGTGCGCCAGCTCGGCCGCGGGCAGCCCGAGCAGCGCCCGGCAGCCCAGCGGCCGCACCGCGATCTGCACCCCGGACTGGCTGCCGTCGTGGGTGATCAGCGCCGGCGCCAGATGCAGCCCGCCGAGCAGCGCGCCGAACCGGCCCGGCGCCTGCCGCGGATCCGGGTGCGCGGCGATCACCAGCGGCTCGTCCAGGGTGAGAACCAGGGTCAGGTAGGGCGACGGCAGGCCCCGGTGCACCGCCGGGGCCAGGCCATGCTGCCGGTAGCCGGAGTAGAAGGCGACGTACGGCCGCAGTGCGGGACCGGGCCGGGCCTGCGCGTACTCGTCCATACCCGCAAGTCTGCCCCGGCGGCGGCGCGTCAGTCGGCCAGTGTCTTCGCCAGCTCGTCCCGGAAACTGCGCTCGCTCTCGGTGACGGTCTCGCCGCCGATGCCCAGCACCCCGCCGGTGGACGCCGCACCCACCACCTCGTCGGCGATCTCCACCAGCCAGTGCTTGTAGGTCTCCGCGTCCGCCGGGGCCGCCTTCGCCGCCAGCAGCGCCGCCGCCTCCGCCGCCCGGGACACCACATCCGCCGCGTACGCCACCGGATCACCCGGCTGGATCACCGGCGGCTCCTCACCGATCTCCGGATCACCCGACTCGGCGACCGCGGCCGTGGCGATCGCCGCCACCAGCGTGCTCGCCGACGCCCGCGCGTCGGAGATCCGGTCCAGCCCGGCGGCACTCTCGGCCCGGGTCTTGCGGGCACTGTCCGGGCTGGCGGCACTCGCCGCGGTCAGCACCGACTGCGGCAGGCCGGTCAGCAGCCCCCACTCGGCGTCGGTGAAGCCCAGTTCGGCGTAGAGCGGTCGATCCGTCACAGGGTTGTCCCTCCCGTTCGGCGGCCTGTTCGATGGCCGACAGCAATACTTCTTACCCTTTCCGGTCGCTGTTGCCACCTGTGATGATCGGAGTCATGTCCCGCCGGCTGGTCTGCATCGGACTGTTCACAGCGTGGGCCGTGCACGACACCGAAGAGGTGCTGACCGCCTCCCGGTGGTCGGCGCGGACCTCCCCCCGCCTGCTCGCCGAAGGCTGCCCGCCCCGCCTGGTCGACGCCATCGGTTCGAGCACCCCACAGTTCGCGCTGGCCGCCGCACTGGTGGGGGTAGCGGTCCTGATCGCCACCATCCAGGGCGTCCGCACCGGCGGGGATTCGGAGTTCTTCCAGGCAGCGGTCCTGGTGTTCGGCTGGCACGGCGCCGTCCACATCGCCCAGGCGTTGATCGTCCGCGACTACATACCCGGCCTGGCCACGGTGTTCCTGCTGGTCATCCCGTACACGCTGGTGGCCCGCCGCGTCCTGGGCCGCCCACCGGTCCCACCCCGCCGGATCACCCTGGTGGCGACGGTCGCCGTGGTCCTGACGGTCGCCGCCCAGAGCGCGGCGAGGTTCCTGATTCCCTGACCCTTCGCGGTACGTTCCAGACCGCCCTCGCCAATCCAGGACGCCCCGCGTCGTCCCCGCGAGGAGGTCCCGGGGTCACGGCCCCAGCGCGCCCGCCGGGCTGACCATTCCCGGTCACCGGCTACAGCCCCCCATCCCACCCGAGGCCCCATCCCCGAGAGCAACCGGTGATCGGTGACGGTGGAGAGGCCCGCGCGAGCATCGCCGCACCACCCGCCCCGGCCTGCCCCGATAGCAGAAAGAACGTTCCGCCCCCCGCACCCGCAGAAAGAACGTTCTACCTCTCACTACTCAGACAGAAAGAACGTTCTACCCCTCTCACCTTCAGGCAGAAGGAACGTTCTCCCTCCCACCCCCCTCCGACAGAAAGAACGTTCTCCACCTCACTCCTCAGACAGAAGGAACGTTCTTCCTCTCACCTTTCAGACAGAAGGAACGTTCCCCCTCCCACCCCCCTCCGACAGAAAGAACGTTCTCCACCTCACTCCTCAGACAGAAGGAACGTTCTTTCTCCCACTTCAGGCAGAAAGAACGTTCTACCTGCTGGCCGTCGACCCACTCGCGGCTGAGCTTCACGGCGTTCACGGTCGCGAGGAAGTTTGCCCTCGCGTGCGTTCAGCCACAGCCCGGCAGATCTTGGTCAATCTTCCAGCGGAATTCGACCCCTTTCGACACCCGCCGACTTGCGGTCGACTCCTCGTGCAAATGCTGACCGGACCGCACCCCGGTCTGCGCGCCACCGGATTAATCGTTCTCCATGCCGACTTGGCCGTGCGCCCGCGAAGGCCCTTTCACCACAGATCTTGGAAGATTTGCCACCTCGGGTTTCGCCATTCTGCGGAGGTGCCGTCCTGCACGGCTCTGGACCTCGGCCCAGGTCACACCGCCTTTTGGCGACCGCGCCGCCTTTTGACGATCGCGCCGGAGAAAGCTTGAGGAGCGACCTTGAACAGGCAATATGCAAGATTCACTTCAGATGTGGTCCTGACCTGCAGAGCCCCATCCCCGAAATGGCGGAAGTCTAGGCCACCGGAAAGAGCCATTTCTCAGCCAGGCTGATCACTCACGGACAATACCTCGCATGGGCGACTCGCTCAGCTGAGATCTTGGTGGATTTACCACCGTTTCCGGTGGTAAATCGTCCAAGATCGGCCGGGGTGGGTGCAGGAAGCGGACACTCGCGCGGAGAATTGACCACCTGCGAGCCGATAGCCGACAAAAATGACCCGAAACGGTGGTGAATTCACCAAGATCTCAGCTGAGCGGTTTCTCCGGCGGGGAATTGACCGGAATGCGGCACGGAACCCGGAAGAAGGCTCGATACGATGGCGAATACTCCACGATCTGCGAGGCCGGGGAGAATATCTACGCCCGGCGAGGCCTGGACGGATATCTACGCCAGGCGAGGCTGAGGCGGATATCTACGCCGGGCGAGGCGGGGCGGATATCTGCGCGCGGCATTGACCGCTGCGAGCCGGCTGTCGGGAGGAGAACCCGCATCGCCGGCGTGGTGACCACGAACTGCCGGGGGAGGTGCACGCGGAAGGAAGGGCCGGGGGTAGCCGGTGACCGGAAGCGGCTGCCCGGCGGGCGCGTCGGCGGGCGTGGGCCGGGCCCTCGTCGCGGGGACGATGCGGGGCGTCCCGGGTTGGTGAGGGCGGTCTGGAACGTACCGAAAAGGGTTAATCTCTTCTGATCAGACCCTGTTCGATGGCTGTGGCCACCGCTGACGCGCGGTCTCGGACGCCCAACTTCGCGTAGGCGTGCAGCAGGTGGGTCTTCACCGTGGCCTCGCTGATGAACAGGCGGGTGGCGGTTTCGCGGTTGGTGCAGCCCCGGGCGATCAGGGTCAGGACTTCGATCTCGCGATGGCTGAGGGGTTCCTTCGCGGGTGAGCGGAGCTGGCCCATCAGGCGGCCGGCCACGGTGGGTGACAGGACTGATTCGCCACGGTGGGCGGAGATCACGGCTCGGAACAGGTCTTCGCGGGGGGTGTCCTTCAAGAGGTAGCCGGTGGCGCCGGCCTTGATCGCGGGGAGTACGTCGCTGTCGGTGTCGTATGTGGTCAGGACCAGGATGCGGGCGGTGGAGCCGCGGGTCTTGAGTTCGCGGATGGTGGTGACGCCGTCCATCACGGGCATCCGCAGGTCCATCAGGATCACGTCGGGTGACAGCGCCTCGGTGACGGTCAGTGCCTCCCGGCCGTCGCCGGCCTCGGCGAGAACGGTGAACCGGTCGTCGCCGGTGAACATGCCGCGCAGGCCGTCCCGGACTACCGGATGGTCGTCCACGATCACGATCTTGATCACGCCGCTCCCCCGATGGTGATGGCCGGCACGCACGCGGAGATCGCGGTGCCGTGGCCCGGTTCCGATTCCACCTCCAGCGTGCCGGCGATGCGGGCGAGTCGTTCCCGCATGCCGTCGAGGCCGAAGCCGCCCTGTTCGGTGACGGCGCGCGGGCGGGCCGGGTCGAATCCGGCGCCGTCGTCGCGGACGTCCAGGGTGACCACGTCCTCCATGTACGACAGAGTGAGCCCGACCCTACCGGCGCCGGCATGCTTGGCGACGTTGGCCAGCGTCTCCTGGACGATCCGCAGCAGGGTGGTCTCGATCTCCGGAAGCAGTGGCCGGGCCATTCCGGTGGTGGTCAGGTCGGCGCGCACCTCGTGCATGGTGGACCAGGCCCGGACCACCTCGCCGACGACCTCCGGCAGGCGGGCCGCCTCGAGGGCTTCCGGCCGCAGCGCCTGCACCGACCGGCGGGCCTCGGTCAGGCTCTCCCGGGCCAGGCGTTTCGCGGTGGCCAGATGCCGGTCCCGGTCGGCCGGATGTGATTCGGCCGCCTCCAGCTGGGTGACGATGCCGGTCAGACCCTGCGCCAGTACGTCGTGGATCTCGCCGGCCATCCGCTGCCGCTCGTTCAGGACTCCGGCCTCGTGCGCCTGGACCAGCAGCTGGGCGTGCAGTCCGGCGTTCTCCTGGAGGGCGGCGGCGAGTTTCGCGTTGGCTTCGGCGAGCTGGTCGATGCGGCGGACCCGGGTGTCGGACTCGCGGTCGGTGCGCACCGTCACCACCGTCATGATGCCGGCGATCAGCAGATTGCAGAGCAGCACGGCCAGGTAGATGATCGGGCCGTCGTCACCACCGGCGAACGTGCGCCAGCCGCCGATCTGGGACAGCGCGTTCACCGCGGCGACCGGCAGCACCCCGGCCAGCTGCCAGATCCCGGGCAGGGCGTAGCCGAGGAAGATGTACCCGCACCAGGTGAAGATGCCGAACAGCGGGCTGGCCAGCACCAGCAGCACACCGAGCAGGATCAGCCCGGTCAGGAACACCGACATCAGACCCCGGCGGTGCTGCCACTGCGGATGCATGTCGACCCAGAACCACAGCCAGCCGGCCGTCGCCGCGACCAGGCCCAGCACCACCGGAAGGCTGGCGTGGTAGAGGTCGTCGACACCCCACGCCACCAGGACCACCAGCAGGGCGCTGGCCAGCGTGCCGTAGGACAGCCAGACACGCCAGAGGTCCCGGTCCTCGTCCTCGACCGGCCCCTCCAGCGCCTTGGCGAAACGCATCGTCACTCCCAGCGGAAGAGCTTCACCGCGGCCGCGCCGCAGACGACCAGATATCCCACCAGCACGGTAATCGAGAGCAGCTCGGGCGACCGGCCCAGCAGAGCGTCGGTCATCAGGTCCTGGCCGGCGGCCAGCGGGGTGAAGTCGCCGATCTGCCGCAGGATGTCCGGCATCAGGTCGCGGGGCACCCACAGGCCGGCGAAGAACATCAGCGGGAAGAACAGGAAGGTGCCGATCGCGTTGGCGGTCTTGCCGGACGGGGCCAGGGCCGCCAGCAGCAGGCCGAGCGAGAACGCCCCGGCGCAGTTGAGCACCACCGCGAGCACGAACAGCGCCGGGTTCGCCGGGAACGGCACCCCGAACACGGCGATCGCCACCGCGTAGACCAGCACCATCGAGATGAGCACGGTGATCAGGTTCATCACCAGCTGGGCGGCGAGCAGGGCGGCCGGGGGCGCCGGGGTGGTGGCGAGCCGGCGCAGGATGCCGCGCTCCCGGTAGGTGGCCAGCACCGACGGCAGGCCCTGCAGTCCGATGATGCCGATCGCCAGGCCGAGCGCCAGCCCGGCGTAGAGGTCGATCACCCGGAGTCCGCCCAGCTCCGGCGGCGTCTCCTCCATCGACGGCACGTTGCCGAGGATCAGCACCAGCAGGACCGGGAAGAGCAGGGTGAAGAAGCCGTAGACCGGTTCGCGGACGGTGAGCCGGGCCTCGGTCAGCGTCAGCTTGGTGAAGACGGACATGTCGCTCACTCCCTACCGGTCAGGTGCACGAAGGCGTCGTCGAGGGTGGACTGTTCGAGGGTCAGTTCGGCGGCGGTGACGCCGTTGCGGGCCAGCACCGAGACGACCGCGTTCAACAGGTTGCCGGTGCCGGTGACCTCGATCCGGGACCCCTGCCGGCGCAGCTCACGCACCTCGGGCAGGCTGGTGAGCAGCTCGTCCTCGATCGGAACGGACGGCCGGAAGCGGATCTTCTGCTGGTCGCCGGCGCGCTGGATCAGCCCGGCCGGGGTGTCCAGGGCGGCGACCGCGCCCTTGTCGATGACCACGATCCGGTCGCAGAGGCGCTCGGCCTCCTCCATGAAGTGGGTGACCAGGATCAGCGTGACGCCGCGGTCGCGGATGCCGGAGATCAGCTCCCAGGTGTCCCGGCGGGCCTGCGGGTCCAGCCCGGTGGTCAGCTCGTCCAGGATCGCGATCTCCGGGTTGCCGATCAGCGCGA
Organism: Actinoplanes sp. G11-F43; assembly: GCF_050589265.1. Lineage (NCBI taxonomy): Bacteria > Bacillati > Actinomycetota > Actinomycetes > Micromonosporales > Micromonosporaceae > Actinoplanes > Actinoplanes sp. G11-F43. Next base: position 173,039 of record NZ_JBNZCE010000003.1, on the reverse strand, counting down.
GGGCGATCGACAGGCGCTGTTTCTGGCCGCCGGAGAGCTTGCCGAACCGGGTCTTCAGCTTCGCGGTCAGGCCCAGGTCGCCGGCGAGCGCGCGCCAGTCGGCCGGATCCGGGTAGAACGAGCTGTACAGCTCCAGCGCCTCCCGGACGGTGATCTTGTCCTGGAGTTCGCTCTCCTGCAGCTGCACCCCGATCCGGGTGCGCAGCGCGAGGTCACCGGCCGGGCGGCCCAGAACGGTGATCCGGCCCGCGTCGGGGGTGCGCAGACCGGAGACGCACTCGACGGTGGTGGTCTTGCCGGCGCCGTTCGGCCCGAGGATCCCGAAGATCTCGCCCGGCTCGACGTGGAAGGAGACATCCCGTACGGCGACGGTCTCGCCGTACCTCTTCGCCAGGTTCTCGACCTCGATGACTGTCATGCATCGAGCGTCACCCGGCGGCCCCCGTGCCCGAATCGAACGACGGGCGGCCGCTGGAGTCCACCGATCGGTGGATGGGGTCCTACACCGCGTCCTCGGCGACCGCGGCCGCCGGGGTGCGCCGCAGGCTGGTGTAGACCGAGCCGACCTGGGCGGCCACCCGCTTCCACGAGTACGCCTGCCGGGCCCGGTCCAGGGCGGCCGTGGCGTACGTGAACCGCCGCACCTTGTCGTTGATCAGCCGCCGGAGCGCGCTGCCGAGCGCCCGTGGATCGCGGGCCGGGACCAGATCACCGGTCAGGCCGTCGACCACGGTCTCGGTCAGGACACCCTCGGCGGCGCCGATGATCGGCACCCCGCAGGCCATCGCCTCCAGCGCCGACTGCTCGCCCCACGGCGACGCGATCAGCACGTCCGCCGACCGGTACCAGCTCGGCAGGTCCCGGTGCGCCACCCCGCCGACCAGGCGGATCCGGTCGGCGACCTTGAACTGCTCGGCCAGCGACCGCAGCATCCGGGCGCCCGGGTCCTCGGACAGTTCGGCGGCGGGCGGCCCACCGACCACCACCACCTCGGCGTTCGGCACGAACCGCATGGCCTGCACCACGTCACCGAAGCCCTTGCGCTCGACCAGCCGGCCGACCGACAGGATGCGTGGCCGTTCCGGATCACGGGGTACGGCCGGGCCGTCCGGGGTGAACCGCTCGCTGTCGACACCGGACGGCACCACCGTCAGGTTCGCCCGCGGCACCCCGATCCGGACCAGATCCTGGAACTCGTCCTGGGTCTGCGCCACCACCCGGTCGACGGCCCGGCCGAGCGCCCGCTCGTACTCGGCACGGCTCGGGCCCTGACCGATGCTCTCGCTGTCGTTGTCGCCCAGCTCGTGGAACGACTGCACCACCGGCACACCGACCCGCTTGGCGGCGGTCACCGCGGCCAGCCCGCTGGTCCAGTAGTGGGCGTGCGCCACGTCCGGCATCCACCCGGCACGCCAGCGCTCGCCGAGCAGCCGGGCGAACTCGCCCATGTACGGCAGCAGCAGGTCGGACGGGATCGGCCGGGCCGGGCCGGCGGCGATGTGGATCACCTGCACGCCGCTGGGCGTGACCACCACCTCGGCGACGTCGGGGTCCTCGCGGCGGGTGTAGACATGAACGTCGTGTCCGAGCGCGGCCAGCGCGTCCGACAGGTCGGCGACCTGGACGTTCCGGCCGCCGGCGCCGAGCGGACTGGCGTGCTCGGAGATCATCGCAATGCGCACGGATTCTCCTCCGACGAGCCTGGGGGTGGGGTACGCGCCGACCAATGCCCGACAGCCCGATCCGTAAACATGGGTGCCTGGTTACCGGCCGTGTGAGCAGGGTAAACCGTCGGCCATGGCAACCGTGGCGAGAACCGTGCAAGCTCCGCCCGACCGGGTCTTCGCCGTCCTGGCCGACGGCTGGACCTACAGCGACTGGGTGGTCGGCACCGTGCACATCCGCGACGTCGACGAGGCCTGGCCGGCCGTCGGCTCGCGGCTGCGGCACAAGGCCGGCCCGTGGCCGCTGTCGCTGCACGACTCGTCGGAGGTGATCGCCTGCGAGCCGGGCCGGGAGCTGCGCCTGAAGGCCGGCCTGTGGCCGCTGGGCGCAGCCGAGGTGCTGATCCGCCTGCACCCGGTGAGCGAGGGCGCCGCCACCCGGGTGGTGATCGAGGAGGACTTCAGCGAGGGCCCGCTGCGGTGGGCCCGCAACAAGCTCAACGACCTGATCCTGCACCGCCGCAACGTGGAGAGCCTGCGCCGGCTGGCCGACGTCGCCGAACGCGACCGCCCTCAGCGATAGACCGCCCGGTGCGCGCCGTCCACGGCCGCCCGGTAGAGCGCCCCGGTCAGACCACGGTCGCGGGCCAGGGCGGCCCGCGCCGCGTTGGCCCCCGGCACGCCGTGCACACCCGGTCCCGGATGGGCCGACGCGCTGCCCAGGTAGAGGCGGTCCACCGGGGTGTCGGCCCGGCCCAGGCCGGGGATCGGACGAAGGAACAATTGCTGGTACGCCGCCGACGTGCCGGCCCCGAGAGCACCACCGACCAGGGACGGGTTCTCCCGTTCCATGTCGGCCGGGGCGTACACGTGCCGGGCCTCGACCAGCGACCGGAAACCGGGCGCCTGCTCCTCGACCACCGCCTCCATCCGCTCCACGTGCTCGGCGATCTCCCCCGGCGACCAGGATCGGCGGTGCGGCAGATGGGTGTACGCCCATGCCGACTCGGTGCCCGCCGGTGACCGGCTCGGATCAGCCGTGGTCATCTGCCCGAACAGCAGGAACGGGTGCTCGGGCACCCGGTCGGCGGCCAGCTCGGCGGCGAACCGGTCGAGCCCGGCCAGGTCGGCGCCCAGATGCACCGTGCCCGAACCGGCCACCTCCGGGTTCGTCCACGGGATCGGCGCGCGGACCGCCCAGTCCACCTTCACCGTCGCCCCGTCCCATCGGAAGTGCGCCAGGTCCTCGGCCATCCGGGCCGGCAGCCAGCGGTCGCCGACCAGATCCAGGAAGAGCGACGGGGCCGGCACGTCGGCGATCACCGCCCGGCGGGCCCGCCAGTCCCGGCCGTCCACGGTCCGCACCCCCATCGCCCGGCCCCGCGCCACCAGCACCCGGGACACCGGGGCGCCGTAGACGATCTCGCCGGGGAACCGCCGCACCAGGGCGGCGGTGATCTCCCCGGCGCCGCCGGCCGGCGTGGGCCAGCCCATCTGCTGCCCGAGCATCGCCAGCAGCCAGCCGAAGACGCCGCCACCGGCCTCGTCCGGCGACAGGTCGGTGTGCAGGGCGCAGCCGGCCAGCAGCAGCCGGGCGCCCTCCCCGTCGAACAGCTCCCGGCCCAGCTGGGACACCGGCAGCAGCAGGCGGCGGGCCATCCGCAGGGCCTCCCCGGCGCCCAGGCTCCCGAGCAGGCCGAGACCGGCGCGGACCGGCGGGAACGGGGCGAACAGGGCGGCCAGCAGACGGTCCGAGACGGCGTCCCACTCGGCGGACAGATCCCGCCAGCGCCGGCCGTCACCGGGCGCGAACCGCTCCACCGAGGCGGCCGTCCGCAGCACGTCCCGGCTCACCGTGGCGGCGCGGCCGTCCGGGAGCAGGTGGGTGAACACGTCCGGGGCGTGCGACCAGCGCAGACCGAGGTCCAGCGAACGCAGCACCGGGGAGGCGTACCCCAGGGGGTGGAAGGCGCTGAAGAGATCGGACCGGTAGCCGGGCGCGGTGATCTCCCCGGACCGGACCGCCCCGCCGGGCTGCCCGGTCGCCTCGATCACCCGGACGCTCCATCCGGCGTCGGCGAGCAGGTTGGCAGCGACCAGGCCGTTGTGACCGGCTCCGATCACGATCGCGTCGACGGTCTCCATCCGGCGAGTTTAGAGGCCCCACCGCCGGGCACCCCACTGATGAACGAACGACAAGGTCATGGAGGGGAGATACTCGTGAGCACGGTCACCGAATTCGTCGACGTCAACGTCCCGGTTCGCACCGCGTACAACCAGTGGACTCAGTTCGAGGAGTTCCCCCGGTTCATGGAGGGTGTCAGCGAGATCCGCCAGCTCGACGAGACCCACACGCACTGGAAGACCGAGATCGCCGGAGTCAAGCGCGAGTTCGACGCCGAGATCACCGAGCAGCTGCCCGACGAGCGCGTCGCCTGGCACGCCACCGGCGGTGAGAAGCAGGCCGGTGTGGTCACCTTCCACCGGCTCGACGACGATCACACCCGTGTCACCGTCCAGATGGACTTCGACCCGCAGGGCTTCGTCGAGACCGCCGGGGACAAGCTCGGTGTGATCGACCGCCGGGTCAAGGGCGATCTGCACCGGTTCAAGGAGTTCATCGAGAGCCGCGGCGGCATCGAGACCGGCTCCTGGCGCGGTCAGGTGGACCGGCCCGGCGCATGATCATCCGCGTGGTGAACGGCCGCCTCCGGGCGGCCGTTTCGCTTGCCCCGGCGCGGGTACGCCACCACCCATGACCGACAACGACAGCACCTGGCGTGACGAGGAGCGGCTCCCCCTCGACGAGCTGAACAAGGCGATGGCGACCTGGGACACCGACGGCCAGAACGACGCGTCCGACAACGACAGCGGAGAAGAGCCGCGGGTCACCACCGGCGAGCGGCCCAGCACCACCGGGCACACCGGACCCCATTAGATCTCGTACGGGCTACGCAAGGCCCCGTGCCTGCCCCGGCCCGGTGGGCGGCACCCCGGATCGTCCCCGGCCGCCGGGCGGATGCGGCTCTCACCGGCTACCACGGCGTTCGACGACCAGCGCGCCGACCCCACCCTCGGCCCGGACCCGGTAGCGGTCCCGGCTCCAGCGGAACGACGGCTCCCGCAGCACGGCACCCGCGGCGGTGCCGTTGTTCGCGGTCCACGGCGTCTCCACCGAACCGGCGCCGGCATCGAACCGGATCCGGAACGGCGCCCGGTTCCGGGCCGTCAGCACCGCCGTGCCGACCCCTCCGGTGAACACCAGCGGGACCGTGCCCTCCGGCTCCGGCAGCCACACCCGGGTCAGGCCGGCCGACCCCATCGAGACCCGGCGTACCCGCCCGTCCCGCAGGTTGAGCTGCTGCTCCCCGGCGCCGGCGGGCAGGCGGATGTCCCAGCGGACGTCCCGGTTCAGCACGATCCGCACCTCGTCCAGGCCGTCCTCGCCGGTCGCCGTCAACCGCACCGCCACCAGCCCGCCACGGCGGGTCACCACCGGCGCCACCCCCGCGTCCGGGGCGGTACTGATCCGGTAGAGCTGGCCGGGCAGATCCGCGAACCGGATCCGGACCCGGCTCGCGGCGTCACCCAGCGTGAGCCATGCGCCGGTACGGTCCAGTAACGGCCCGGCCGCCACCCGGTCCACCGCAACGGCCGTGACCGGCGGATCCGGCATCACGAACCGGGGTGGACGGTCCGGTTCGGCGGTCCCACCGAGCACCGCCAGACCTCCGGCGGCGATCATGGTGAGACCGGCGACCACGACGATGGATCTGCTGACGCGCAAGTCGGTGGGCACCATCGGACAACTGAGAATCGGCCGAACGGGTGACGGCGATCCGGCCATATCGCGCCAGACTGTCCGAGTGCGATCTGTCGGTTTCCTCTCTGAGCGTCAGCGCCAATTCGCCTGGGTGGGCTTTCTGCTCGCCGCGTTCCAGGCTCCCCTGGCGGCAAAACTGGTCGAAGACGCGTCCTGGTTCTTCGCCGTGGTGGTAGCCATGCTGGTGGCCACCGTGATCATCGCGGACGACGTCCAACGGCGCCGCCCCGAACCGGTCGACTACCGGGAGTAATCCTCACCACCGGCATCCGGCCGGGCCCCGTGGCCCGGCCGGCCGTGTGTCCGGCGGCTCTCCTTCAGCTCGGCCTCGTACAGATGCCGGCGCCCGCCCGCCAACTCCTCCCGCGCCGACCGCTCCACGTCACGGAACTCGGTGTAGTAGCCGTCATCGAACTCCTCGACGATCTGGAACGTCCAGCGCCCCGGGATGACGTTGCGGCCGATCAGCTCCCGCTGGATCCGCTCCGCCGTCGCGGTGTGCCCCGCCCGCATGAACAGCGACACCGCCTCGTCCAAGGCGAAGTCCGCGGTGCCGACCAGCTGGTGGGCGCTGTAGAGGTGGCCGCGCACCCGCTCCACCGTCTCCAGCGCCTCGCTGAGCTTGCCCAGCGCCTCGACCGTGAGATCGTCCAGGCCCGGCGGCCGCCGATGCGCCCGGTCCGGTCCACCATCCGCCTGCCGCCCGGTAGCCGTCATCGTCTCCCCCTTCGTCTCCCCCTATCGCCCGCCCGAGCCGATTTCCCGCTCACGGCGAGTTCAACCGGGCTGCAACGCGCGGAGAACCGACAGTCACCCCGGGCTGCCTAACGTTTCTCCACATGAACGGCCTCTTCAGCAACGCCGCCGCCCGCGCCGCCCAGCGCTCCGCCCACGCCTCGCTCGCCGACCTGACCGCCGCCGTCGGCGTCACCGGTCTCGCCGTCGCCCAGGAGAACCCCGGGTTCCTGTCGGTCATCGACCAGCACGCCGCCGGTGTGCGGGACAGCCTCAACGCCGACACCCGGCCGCTGAGCGCGATCCTGCTGGCCGCGTACGCCGAAGGGGTGCGCGACGCCGCCCTCCAGCACGGGTGGACCGCGCCGGAGGGGCCGATCGACTGGTCCGAGAACGACTGGGTGCTGCGCCGCCTGCTCGCCGTCTGCCTGCTCGCGCAGACGCTGCCGACGGCGCGCTGACCCCCCGACGGGCCGGGTGACTCGGCCTCCCCGCACCGACATACCCGGACCGTCAGGGCCGGCACCGGACATCTCCGGTGCCGGCCCTCCGTCATTCCGGCCGGCGCGGCCGTTCCACCGTCTTCTCGCCGTCGTCCGTCGTGCCGCTGTCCGTGGTGCCGCCGACCGTCGCAGCGTCGGCCGGCGCACCGACGGCCCTGTCGCCGCCGGCCCTCTCGCCGCCGGCCCTCTCGCCATCGGCCCTCTCCCCGTCGGCCAGGATCGCTGTGGTGTCCTGGCCGGCCCCGTGGTTTTCCGCCCAGCCGGTGATGATGGTGGTCGGCTCGTCGTCCCGGATGAACGTCGTCGGTTCCTCGTCGTGGAGGAACACCGTCCTCTCCTCGCCGGTGACGGCGGTCGGCTCATCGTCCGGGGGCACGGCGGACGGCGGGCGCACGCCGGGCTTGAAGACCACGGTCCCGGGTCGCGTCACGGTCGTCGCCGCACCGCCCGCCGGTCCGTCTCCCGTCGCTCCGCCGGCCGTCCCACCGGCCGGCGGGTTGATCACCTGGGTCCGGTCGCCGTCCAGTTCCCGGGCTCGCCGCTCCTCCTCGGCCCATCGGGCCTCCCAGTCCTCGGGCACCGACGGCTCGGCGGCGGCGGAATCCCGGTGCTCCTCTGCGCGCGGGTTCGATCCAGCGCCCGGACCGGCGGCGGAATCCCGGTGCTCCTCTCGGCGCGCGTTCGATCCAGCGCCTGGATCGGCGACGACGGCGGCGGGGGCGTCACCGCCGTCCCGGCCGGAACCACCGAATGGGCTTGCCGCAACCGGCGAACCGGGCGCGGCTTGCGGGGCGGGGCCGGATGCGGCCGGCAGATCAGGCGCCGCCGGCGGATCCGCCGATGGGGTCGCCGGAGATTCGCCCGCCTGGGTGACCTCCGGTGCCGGATCGGATCGGCGGGCCCGCTCCTCCGTGTAGGCGCGGGCCTGCTCCCGCATCACCGCGGACTCCGCCGCCGCCCGGTCCAGCCATCCCTCCCACCGGTGCTGCATGGGCCGGATCAGGCCACCGCCCACGCCCACGATGATCACCCCGGCGACGGTGGCGAGGACCGCGACGAGGAGTGGGCGGGTGACCGAGGTGGCGATGCCGGCCTGGTCGAGTCCGGCGATGACGCCGAGGGTGACGATGACCGTGGCGGCGGCGCGGGCCAGGACCCGGGCATACCCCAGAGCGCCGAGCACGGCCAGGATCAGGTCGTGGGCGGCTCCGGCGAGCGCTGCCGCGGCGACCACCACAACGATCGCGACGAAGACCCGTGGCAGCCAGGCGATCAGGGCGTTGAGCAGGTCGCCGGCCGGGTTGGGCGGCCACACTCCGAAGGCGAGCTGAAGGGTGAACAGCAGCACCACGAGGTAGGCGAGGCGGGCGCAGACGTCGGTGGCGCCGGGCACTCCGGGCCGGGCGAGGCGGCCGGCCGGGCCACGCTGGACGGCCCGGTCGAAGCCGATCCGGCGCAGGGTCCGGGCGGTGATGGCGCGGGCCAGGCGGGCGAGCAGCCAGCCGGCGATCAGGATGACCAGGAACGCCACGGCCGACGGCAGGAGCAGCACCACCGACCGCCACATGTCGCTCAGGCCACGACTGAGCCCGTCACCGGCCATCCGCCCTCCCGAATCCGCAGAGTGACCCGAGGATTACCGTATGCCTCCGACAGTCGACACCGGACGCACGGTTGTCAGGAACAGGCGCGGCGCACGGTTCGCGGGGGCGGCACGGCGCGCCGGGGCCGGGGTTCCGGAGGAGCAACCGCTTGCCGGTACGGGCCACTCCCGGCCGTCGCCGTCCACCATCGCCCGGGCGGACTCGCTCCACGCCATGGGCGCCTCGCACCGGTGCTCGCCGGCCGGGCCGGCCTGGGGTTCCGGGGTGTAACGGGTCACACCGCACGGCGGTTCGATCACGGCGCGACCACAACGGTCACCCCAGGATCACTTACGCATCGCGCCGTCACGTACGGTTGCAAAGCACCCGAAACATCCTCACGTCGAGACGCGGCACGATAGCGGAGAATGGTCAGGAACCGGACGGTCGGCCGGTGGGGCATCGTACAAACGGACCACACGGGATAGGCTTTCCGCATGGTCGGCACGGCGGGGTACGGCTCGGGAGGATATGGCTCGGGAGGGTACGGCTCAGGAGCGTATGGCTCAGGGGGCCTCCACCCGTCCCCGCTCACGCTGCCCGTCCAGACCTCCGGCACACCGCACACCGGCATCGGCTGCGCCGCCCTGGTGCACGCCTTCGACTGGTCGTCCACCTCGCTGGGCCCGATCACCGGCTGGGATCCGGCGGTCCGCGCCGCGGTCGAGCTGGTGCTCGCCTCCCCAGTGCCGATGCTGCTCACCATCGGTGACGACTTCCTGGTCCTCTACAACGACGCCTATGCCGAGGTGCTCGACGCGCTGCACCCGTCGGCGCTGGGCCGGCCGGCCGCGCGGGCGTTCGGCGCCGCGTGGGAGCAGCCCGGCCTGGGTGACGTGATCCAGCAGGTGCACCACGGCGGCCGGGCGATCCTGGAGCCGGAGAGCCAGGTGCAGTTCGCGCCGGGACACACCGAGCCGGCCTTCTACACCCGCGGGCACTCGGTGATCCGCACCTCGCGGGGCGCAGTGGCCGGGGTGCTGACGGTGGCCGCCGAGACCACCCACGTGATCCACCGGCTGCAGAGCCTCGGCGAGCTGACCGCACGGCTGGCCGGGGCGCTCACCATCGACGATGTGACGCGCGTCGTCCTGACGTACGCGATGGCGTCCTTTGATCTTGATCATTGTGTCCTCGCCGTCGACGACGGCCTGGCCTACCGCTGCGTCCGGCGGATCCGTGGCGAGATGCTCGACGAGGCGGACGAGCGGCTGCCCCCGGTGTGGCGCCGGATCAGCGCCGATCCGGCGGCGCCCGCGGTGGCGGCGGCCGAGACCGGGCGGGCGACGTTCGTCTCCGACGGCGAGCCGCTGCGGGAGGTGGCCACCGACCGGCACGAGTCCCGGATCCGGGCGCTGGCCGCCCTGCCGCTGCGCACCGCCTCGGTGCGGGGCGCGCTGTCGGTCGGCTTCCGGCGGGCGCATGTCTGGCTGCCCGCCGAGCGGGCCCTGCTGAAGGCGGCGGCCGAACTGGTGGCGCAGGCGGCCGAGCGGGCCCGGCAGTTCGAGGCCCAGCACGGGACGGCACAGCTGCTGCAGCGCAGCATGCTGCCCGAGCACCTGCCCGAGCTGGACACGTTCCGGATCGCCGCGCGTTATGACGTCGGGGTCGACGGCAACGCGGCCGGCGGCGACTTCTACGACGCGTTCCATCTGACCGACGGCCGGCTGGCGATGGTGCTCGGCGACGTGGCCGGGCACGACGTGCGGGCCGCCGCGGTGATGGGGCAGGTCCGGGCCGCACTGCGGGCGATGGCGCTGACCGATCCGGCGCCGCCGAGCGTGCTGGCCGGGCTGGACCGGCTGGTCGGCTCGCTGGGCGCCGAGTCGCGCAACGAGGAGATCTTCGTGACCGTCGTCTACGGGGTGCTCGACCCGTCGGACGGCACGGTCACCCTGGCCAGCGCCGGCCACCCGCCGCCGGTGCTGCGCCGGGCCGGACAGGGTGGCGCGCCGGCCACCGCCGAGCTGATCAAGGTGCCGCCCGGCGCCCCGCTGGGCCTGGGCGGGCGCTGGCAGACCGGCACCCTGCGGCTGGAGCGCGGCGACACCATACTGATGTTCAGCGACGGGGTGGTGGAGCGGCGCGGCCGGGCCCTCAACGACGGGCTGGACGCGCTGGTCGCCGCGGCGGCCGCGTCTCCGAGCGGCGATCCGCGCAACATGTGCTCGCTGGCCACCGCCGCGGTCGAGGGCACCACCGACGACGACGTGGCGGTGCTGGCGGTGGAGCACGCGCTGGCCATGAGCCGGTCGGCGACGATGCAGGTGGCAGCCGAGCCGACCGGTCCGAGCCGGGTGCGGCAGTGGATGACCACCCGGCTGCGCGAGTGGGGTGTGCCGGAGCCGGTGATCGGCTCGGCGATCCTGTGCACCAGCGAGCTGACCACCAACGCGCTGCTGCACGCCGGCACCCCGGCCCAGGTGCACATCGACCTGAACGCGGAGCGCCTGCTGGTGTCGGTCGCCGACACCGGCACCCGGGGCAGCGTGATCCGGGCGCGGGCCGACACGCTGGCCAGCCGGGGCCGCGGCCTGGGCCTGATCGAGGAGCTCAGCGACTCGTGGGGCACCGACCCGACGGTGCGTGGATCAACCGTGTGGTTCGAGATGCTCTTGGCGGGTAAAGCGCGGGCATGATTCTGGCGGGGGTCACGGTCTCCGATGCGTTGTTCGCTCTCTTCGGTGCCGGCGCCCTGCTCGCCGGCATCCTGCCGAGGGTGCTGGAGCGTCGGCCACTGTCGATGCCGATGACGTTCCTCGGGCTGGGGATGCTGCTCTTCGGGTTGCCTCTGGGGCTGCCCGAGGCTGATCCACTGGCCCATCCGATGCTGACCGAGCATCTCACCGAGATCTGTGTGATCGTCGCGCTGATGGGCGCCGGCCTGAAGATCGACCGTCCGTTCAGCCGGCGGCGCTGGGCGTCGACCGGCCGGCTGCTGATGGTGGCGATGCCGGTGACCATCGCGGCGACCGCGCTGCTCGGCTGGTGGTGGGCCGGCCTGGTGCCGGCGACGGCGCTGCTGCTGGGCGCGGCGATGGCACCGACGGATCCGGTGCTGGCTTCGGATGTGCAGGTGGGTGAGCCGACCGACGAGGAGGACTCCGAGGACGAGGTACGGTTCGCCCTCACCTCCGAGGCGGGGCTGAACGACGGGCTGGCGTTCCCGTTCGTCTATGCGGCGATCGCGATCGCGGCGCACGGGCTGAACCCGGCCGGCTGGCTGGCCGACTGGGTGCTGACGGACGTGCTCTACAAGATCACCGCCGGGGTGGTCGGCGGTCTGCTGATCGGGAAGGTGCTGGGCAAGCTGTTCTTCCGGGCCCGGCGCGACTCGCTGCGGCTGGCTCGGCACTCCGAGGGGTTCCAGGCCCTGGCCGCGACCTTCCTGGCGTACGGGCTGGTCGAGGTGATCGGCGGCTACGGCTTCCTCGCGGTGTTCGTGGCGGCGCGGGCGATCCGGGCGGCCGAGCGCTCGCACGAATACCACCAGGTCCTGCACGACTTCGCCGAACAGGTGGAGCGGCTGCTGACCGTCCTGTTGCTGCTGCTGCTCGGCGGCGCCGTGGTCGGTGGGCTACTGACACCGCTCACCTGGCAGGCCGCGCTGGCCGGGCTGGCACTGATCCTGGTGGTCCGTCCACTGGCGGCGTTCACCGCGCTCCGGGGCGCCCCCGGCCATCGATCGGAACACTGGGTGATCGCCGCGTTCGGCATCCGTGGCGTCGGCACCTTTTATTACTTAGCGTACGCAGTTACACACGCTGATTTCCCGCAGACCGAACTCCTGTGGGCGACCGCGGCATTCGTCGTCGTCGTGTCCGTTGTGCTGCACGGAGTAGCGGCCACTCCGGTGATGCGTAACCTGGATCACTCGCTTGCTCACAAAGAGTAAGTTAATACTGCTCTAAACCGGACAATGAACCGGCTGGTGGTGACGAAGCGTTATCAGTGCCGTAGAGTACGAAGGTAACTGGGGATGTCCACCATGGAGCGGCTCATGCGGATCAGAGGCTATGCACCCTTGACACCTTGCTGGGTGGAACTGGCGAGTGCGGACCCCGCACGCGCGGCACAGTTCTACGCAGAGTTGTTCGGCTGGGAGTCGGCGGGTGATCGGTTCAAGCTCGGGGGGCGTGCCGTCGCCGGCCTCACCCGCAGCCAGTTCGACCGGCCCGACGGCTGGCTCACCCACTTGAGCACCCCCGACATGGAGGAGACGCTCGAGCAGGTCGCCCTCTCCGGCGGTCACTGCCTCAGCCACCCGGCCGAGGCACACGGCGGGCGGCGCGCCATCGTCGCCGACCCGAACGGCGCCATCATCGGCCTCTGGCAGGGCCACGACTTCGCCGGTGCGCAAGCCGGCAACGAGCCCGGCACCATGTCCTGGCCGGAACTGCTCACCGACGACCCGGACGGGGCGGCCCGCTTCTACGGTTCCGCGTTCGGCTGGCTGCTGCAGCACAACCTCGGCACCGGTGAATGGCTCAACCACGCACACGACGCGGTGGCCGGCCTCGCCCCCGGATACCGGGGTGCCTGGTGGCGTGCCGCGTTCCAGGTCGAGGACATCCAGGCCACCGCCGACCACTGCGAGCGGATGGGCGGCGCGGTCATCGTCGAACCGTCCGAGGCGGGCCTGACCGCTTTCGCCGAACTGCGCGACCCGTTCGGCGCCCGCTTCACGGTCGCCGCACCGGTCCACCACCCGGTCGAACTGACCGTCTCCCTGGGCACCCTGCCCGCCTGGGACTGACCCACCCGTTCCAGGTCCACACGTGGAAGAGGCCGACCCTTCGGGGCCGGCCTCTCCGCGTTTCCGCGCCTCCCACCCCACTGCCAGAGCCTCTCCCGGCGCCCGATTCCGCTCGGTGCCCGGTCTCCACCCGGCTCCCGGTCTCCGCTCGGCGCCCGGCTTCCACCGGGCGCCCGGTTTCCGCCCGGTTCAGCCCGCTGCCTAAGTTCCGTCCGATTTCGCTCAGCGCCCGCGTTCCGTCCGATTTCGCCCGGCGCTCGTGTTCCATTCGATTTCGCCCGGCGCTCGTGTTCCGTCCGATTCCGCCCGGCGAACGTTCTATCCAGCAACCCTCCCGGGGTCGCTTCCTGCCGCGCTCGCGTCGACGTCAGACGCCTCGGCCGGTCTTCTCCTGCAGTTCGTCGATCTTGCGGGAGGCGTCCGCCTTGGTCAGCCCGTCCGGAACCTCCTCATCCGCCTCAGTGGCCAGCGTGTGCAGATAGGACTCCTGCGCCCCGGTCGCCGGCTGATCTCCGGTCACCCAGTCGGCCGGGTCCTTGATCGCGTTGCCGCTGCCCGCATCGTCGGCGGCGCCCTTCTCATCAGGGGCACTACTCACCCCAGGGGTGCCTTTTCGGCTTGCGGCGCCCTTGCGGTCGGCGGCATCCCTCCCGTCAGTGGCGACGTTCTGATCAGCAGTGTCCGTCTTGTCAGTCATGTCGTGGTCCTTTCCGTGACGGTTCCGAACACCTGCCGGGGTCCCGAACAACCGTCGGCGATACCCGCCACGACGCCTCCCACACTTCCCCGGACTCCGCGCTCGCACGATCACCCACAAGCGGGACCGATCACCAGGTTGACGACTGGCCAGCAGCGCCCGGCTCACCGGCAGGCTCCACCCGAACCGCACGACGTTCCGAACCTCACAACTCCCAAACCGCATGACGATCCGAACCCCATGAGGCCCCGAACCTCACAGCATCCGGACCACACGCCCGAACCACACCGCACCCGAACACACCGCACCGCACCGCACCGCACCCGAGTCTGAACCACACCGCGTCAACCTGGATTGACTTCAGGCAGTCGTCAATGTAGGTTGACAGCAATAGCGGGTCGTCATCACCGGAGGACTGAGATGTTCGAGCGATTCACCACGGCCGCCCGTGAAACCGTTGTCGGTGCCCGGCAGCAGGCCCGCGCGCTGGGCCACCACCAGGTCGGCACCGAGCACACCCTGCTGGCACTGGTCACCGGCGAGAACGCGGCGATCCGCGCGGCTCTGCACGGCGCGGCCGGTGCGATCGGCGAGGAGTACGTGCGGGCGGCGATCATTCGGCACACCGGCACGTCGGAGCCCTCACCCCGGACCGGTTTCCTCGCCCACTGGCTGCCATCGATCGGAGGGCCGGCGTTCTCGGAGCGGAACCGGAAGGCCCTCGAGTTGTCGCTACGGGAGGCGGTACGGCTCAAGCACCGGCACATCGGACCGGAGCACCTGCTGCTGGGCATCCTGCGCGAGGGCAGCGGCCGGGCCATGCTGATCCTGGCCGAGGGCGGGGTCGACTTCGCCGAGGCCCGCGAACGCCTGACCCGGACACTGGAATCCCCGGCCGCCTGACCGATTCCGGCCATCCCTCCCCTGTCGGCTCCAAGGCGGTGAGGGGCCGCATTCGCCCGGCGGTCGCGGATCGGTCCGGTGGGAGCGTCCACCTCGCGGGGTAGCCACGGGACCTTACCCACCCGTACCGGATGATGCTTCTTGTTCGCGATTTGTTGATTTTCCGCAGTCAATTCTTCGCAAGGGCGAATGGCCAGCCGAAGCCTTGGAGGATTTACCACCGGAAAGAGTCTTGTTCTCGGCTGCCTGATCACTTGCGGTCAATCTCTCGCGCGGGCAACCCGTCCAGCCGAGATCTTGATATATTTATCACCGTTTCCGGTGGAAAATCCGCCAAGATCGGCCAGAGCGGGGCCGGAAAGCGGACACCGCGCGGGGAATTGACCGCGGACGGGCCAGCAGCCCAGAGGAATACCCGAAACGGGTGATCATCCTTCAAGATTGAGCCGGAAACGAACGCTCACATGGGAAAGGAGAAAGCTTGGATGGGATTCTCAGGGACGTAGTCGCATCGTCGGGTCGGACGTGCGGACGAATCCGAGGGACGTGTAGAGCGGCTCGCCGTGCGGTGAGGCGCGTAGATCGGCGGCCCGGACGTCCCGGTCGCGGAACCACTGGAGCAGCGCCGTCATGCAGGAGCGGGAGTAGCCGCGACGACGCATGTCCGGTTCGGTACAGACGTTGAAGATGTAGCCGACCCGGCCGTCGGCGTTGTGCGGGTTGCCCAGGCGTTCCTCGATCACGCCGACCGCGCAGGAGGCGAGGCCGCTGCCGTCGGGACGTTCGGCGACGAAAGCGGCGAGGTCGGCGTGATCGGGTTCGGCGGTGGACAGGCGGCGGGCCAGGGATCTGCCGGCGGGTTCGCGCCAGTCTTCGTTCCAGTCCCGGGGGCTGAGTGTGCTCAGCATGATCCCGCGCAGGCGGACCAGTTCGGCGGCGTCGCCCGGGAGTGCTCGGCGGATCGTCACGTCACACCCTAACCTTCTTGCAGATTTGAAGGAGTACGGTTCGGGTCATGGCCGAACCGTTGACCCCGACCCAGCTGGCGCACTGGCGCACCTTCATCGAGAGTTCGTGGGCGCTGCACACCCGCCTCGAGGACGAACTGCGGGCCGCCACCGGCCTGAGCATGAACGACTACCACGTGCTGGTCGCTCTGGCCGACGCGCCCGGCCGCCGGATCCGGATGGGCGAGCTGGCCACCCGGCTGTGGCTGTCGCCGAGCCGGATCACCTACCAGGTCACCTCGATGATCAAACGTGGACTGGTCCGTAAGGAGAACTGCTCGGACGACGGGCGTGGCCAGGAGGCGGTGCTCACCGATCTCGGCGTGCGGACGCTGCGCGAGGCCGCCCCGGCCCATCTGGCGACCGTGCGCGAGAGCTTCATCGACCATCTGGACGACGAGGAGCTGGCCGTGATCGGCCGGGTGTTCGCCAAGGTCAGAGGCAAGTGACGGGTCACCTCGCACGCAGGTAGGTGAGGACGGCCAGGACCCGGCGGTTGGTGTCGTCGGTCGGTGGCAGGCCCAGCTTGACGAGGATGTTGCCGACGTGTTTGCCGACGGCCGGCTCGCCGATGAACAGGGCCGCCGCGATCGCCGAGTTGGAACGGCCCTCGGCGATCAGGGCGAGCACCTCCCGTTCCCGGCCGGAGAGCCCGGCGAGGGGATCGAGAGGCCGGGTGATCAGGCGGCGCACCACGTCCGGGTCGACGACGGTGCCGCCGGCGATCACCGTGCGCAGCGCCGCCACGAACTCGGTGATGTCGGCGACCCGGTCCTTGAGCAGGTAACCGACCGAGTCGCCGGTGCCGATCAGGTCGGCGGCGTACTCCTGCTGCACATACTGGCTGAGCACCACGATGGGCAGCCCGGGATGGTCGGCACGGAGGCGTACCGCCGCCCGGAGCCCTTCGTCCTGGAAGGACGGTGGCATCTTGATGTCGGTGATCACCAGGTCGGGGCTGTGCTCCTTGACCGCGGTCATCAGCTCGGCCGCGTCACCGACCGCGGCGACTACCTCGAACCCGAACCGCACCAGCACCCCGACCAGCCCCTCCCGGAGCAGGACGCCGTCCTCGGCGAGCACCACCCGGGTCACAGCTCGACCCGCAGCAGGGTGGGACCACCGACCGGGCTGGCCAGCAGTAGCTTTCCGCCGGCCGCCGCGACCCGGTCGGCCAGGCCGGTGAGACCGCTGCCACGCGCCGGGTCGGCACCGCCGCGCCCGTCGTCCTGAACCTCCAGCACTATCCCGTCACCGGAACGGGTCAACCGGATCTGCGCGGACGTGGCGTGCGCGTGTTTGGCCACATTGGTGAGAGCTTCCGCGGCGACGAAGTAGGCGGTCGTCTCGACCCGCTCGGGCAACCGGTCGAGGATCTCGGCGGCCTCCACCGCCACCGGCACCGGCGAGGCGGCCGCCAGCTCCCACAGCGCGGCCGGCAGCCCCAGATCGCCGAGGGTCTGCGGGCGGATGCCGTGCACCAGGTCACGCATCACCACCATCAGCTCCTTGGCCTGCTCGTGCGCCTGCCCGAGCGGCACGGCGGCCGGCGAGTCCTCGGGCACGTCCAGCCGGGCCATGCCCAGGTGCAGGGTGAGGCTGGTGAGCCGGTGCTGGGCGCCGTCGTGCAGGTCGCGCTCGATCCGGCGGCGCTCGGCGTCGAACGCGTCGGCCAGCCGGGCCCGGGACCGCCCCACCTCGCCGAGCTGGTCGCGCAACGCGTCACCGTTGCCGCCGAGCATTCTGCGGGCCAGGGTGCCGTGCACGGCCGCCACACCACCGAGCAGGTACAGCCCCACCGGGGCGAGGGCGATGCCCAGCAGCATGAACGGCACCGAGCCGATGCCACCGTCGATCGTCACGTCGCCCAGGTTCCACTCGGTGAGCCAGGGGCTGAACAGCAGGGTCACCTCGGCGGCGAGCAGAGCTCCCCCGATCACCATCAGCGGCGGGGTGAGCAGGGAGAGGACGACGCCGTAGAGGACGGCACGCCAGGTGGACTCCGCGTTCAGGACGGCGAGCAGGTGCGCGCCGACCGGATGCCGGGGCGCGGCGAGGGGGCGCTTGTCGATCATCCGAAGGCATCGGCGGGACATCGCGGCCAGGGGCAGGGCGACCACCGGCCCGAAGCCGGCGACCCCCAGCGCGCCGAGGGCCATCAGGAGGAGCACCGGCAGGGTGATCGGGTTTCCGTCGAGCAGCCGGTTGCCGGCCACCAGCCAGGGCAGCAGCATCAGCCAGAACACGAAGGCCAGCGGTGCGGCGAACAGCAGGACTGTCGACAGGTGGCCGGCCGCCCGCCAGGGCCAGGCCGAGCGCAGGTAACGGCGGTCCAGTAGGGCCGGGGCGAGGTGGTCGGCGTCAATCACCAGGTCAAGGTAGCCAGCGGGCGGTACGCCGGGACAGCCGTCCAGCGCTACCTTCCGGGGTATACCTAGCCATACCCCGGCGCCCTGCCTACCAGGTCCCGGAGCGGCGGTCCCGCCACGGACGGCCGTCCGGATCGTAGATCAGCCGGTACGCCGGAAGCGCCCACAACCGCTGGTGCCACGGCAGTGGCGACGTCTCGTGCGGGATGAGCCGTCCCGGCGGCCGCGGTCCCACCCGTCCACCGTCGCGCCAGTCCCGCAGCCGGTCCGCGGCGGCGGTCATCGCCTCGACCGCCGTACCCGGGTCGATCAGGTCCGCGTCGTCGCCCTCGTCCCGGTCCAGGTGCTCGCGCATCAGGGCCAGGCGCAGCTCACGCGGATACCGCCGTGCGCCGTCGCCGAGCCCGGCCGGGTCGAGCGGCGCACGCTCGTCCCGCTCCTCGTCGAGAACCGCGCAGGACAGCTCACTGTCGTGCGTCCACGATCGACGGTTGAAGTTGTCGCTGCCGACACTGCTCCACACGTCGTCGATCACACACACCTTGGCGTGCACGTAGATCGGTGTGCCCTCGTGGTTCTCCAGGTCGAAGACGTGCACCCGGTCCGCGGCGGCCCGCCGGCACAGCTCGATCGCCTGTTCCCGGCCGACCTGGTTGGGTGGCAGCGCGAACCCGCCGTCCACGTCCGGGTGCCGGGGCACGACGGCGACCAGGTGCAGGTCCGGGTTGTCGCGCATGGCGTCGGCGAACAGCTGCGCGACCTCCTTCGACCACAGGTACTGGTCCTCCAGGTAGACGATCCGCCTAGCCCGCCGGATCGCCTTGGTGTAGCCACGGGCGACACTGCGCTCACCGAGCTTCGCGAAGCCGTACGGCGGGCGCATCGCCGGATAGGTCCGCAGCACCTGCACCGTCTGCGTTCCACACTCGGGCGGGTCCGGCGGCTGCTCCGGCAACGGATCCGGGCTCAGATCCTCACCCTTCAACCGGTCGGTCACCGTGGCGATCGGGCCGTCCTGATCGAGCGGGACCCGGTCCGTCCACCGCTCCCGGAAGGTCTGGTCCAAGGTCCCCACAACCGGACCCCGCAACGCCAGCTGTACGTCGTGCCAGGGCGGATTCTTCCCGTACGCCGCAGCCATCGCCACCGCCTGCGGATCGCCTCGATGATCACGGGAATCCCGGCGGCTGTGACACAGGTCGATGCCGCCGGCGAACGCGACGTCGAGTTCCGGACGGCCCGGGTGCCGCAGCACGACGAGCTTCTGATGGTGTGAGCCACCCCGGCGGACCCGCTGGTCGAGCAGCACCTCGCCGCCGGCCGCCTCGATCTCGTCGCTGAGGTTCCGGTTCTCCTCCTGGCTGTACGCCAGCTTGTCCAGATGGGACCGCCACAGCAGCCCCTTGACGACCACACCCCGGGCGGCCGCGGCGGCGAACAGCTCGGCGACGGTCGGGCCGTCGTCGCGGACCCGCTCGTCCGGGTCGCCACGCCAGTCGGTGAAGAAGAGGTGATCACCCGGTTCGAGCGCCTCGATTTCGGTCACCAGCCGATCGAAGTAACTTTGCCCGTGAATCAGCGGCTCGACCGTGTTTCCGGTGTTCCATATGGGTATGGAGGTGTCCGGGTTGCCACGTTCATCTGCGGTCAAGAGCCATTCCTGCGGCGGCACAGCAACCCCTTCGAGGTCGACGACGCCCTCACCGTAAGCCCACCGTCCACTGCCCGCATCCGCAGTGGCGGCCCCCGACCCCCGCGGAGGAACACCCATGAGCAGTGAGCCGCTGACCACCGCCACGACGACCGACTCCGCTGAGAAGGGCCTGCTCATCGCGGTCCTGCTGCTCGTGCTCATGGGTGCCGGAGCAATGCTCCTGATGGCCTCCTAAAGGACCCACTCGTCGTCGCGGATGATCTCGGTCACGCCCTTGGGGCCGGTCCCGGTCACCGTGATGCCCTCGCCGCCGATCACCACGTCGGTGTGCACGTTCGACGCGTTCAAACCCATCGCCTCCCGCTCAGCCGGGCTCTTGGCCAGCCCGTCCGGCACCGCGAACGGGAAACCCGAGCCCCAGGCCACGTGACAGCCGGCGTTCTCGTCGAAGAGCGTGTTGTGGAAGACGATGCCCGCCCGGGCGATCCGGCTGTCCCGGTCCACCAGGGAGACCTCACCCAGGTAGCGCGCACCCGGGTCGGTCTCCAGCTGGGCCCGCACCGCCTCGGCGCCGGAGTCCGCGGTCACCTCGACGATCCGGCCGCCGGTCAGCACCAGCCGCAGCCCGAGGACCAGCTGCCCGTTCAGCACCAGCGGCTTCGTCACCCGCACGGTGCCCTCGGCGGTCATCCGGTCGGGGCTGGTGAACACCTCCTCGGTCGGGATGTTCGGCATGTACGGGACTCCCGCCGCGTCGACCAGCCCACCACCGGTCCAACGGCAGCCGGGGATCAGGCCGACGGTCAGATCGGTGCCTGATCCCTCGTACCGGATGGAGGTCAGTTCCAGCGCGTCCAGCGCCGCGCCGCGCTCGGCCAGCGTCGCCGCCCGCTCCCGCCAGGCGGCCGCCGGATCCTCGGCGTCCAGCCGCATCGCGGTGGCCACCGCCTCCCACAGCCGTTCGGTGTCCGGCTCGCCGAAGACCTGGGTGGCCCAGCCCGGATTGGGCGCGCCCACCGCGGTCCACCGCAACCTGCCCATCAGTGCTTCCCGCATGGCCCGCGCCTCGTCGGTGGGGAATGCCGCGGCCTTCGCCGGGTCGGCCCCGTCGAGCACGTGCGGATCCGGGTCACCGAGCAGGGTGATCGAGGCGATGCCCTGCTCAGACCACTCCCGGATGCGCTGCAGCGCCCAGCCGCGGCTCGCGGTCAGCGACTCCAGGCTGGAGTGGTCGACGGCGGAACGGCGCATCGGCCCGTCCGACCAGAGCGGCTCCACCCAGGCGGCGCCGGCGGCGTAGGCCGCCTCGACGACCGCGCGGGCGATCTCCAGATGCGCGGTGTCGGTACGCAGAATGACTCCCTGTCCGGGCTGGACGTTCACACCAGCCCGGACCACGACGTCAGCGAATCGCTGGATTCGGTCCATACCGCCCAGCCTAGGCCCGCCCTCAGTCGGTGTGCGGCACGCGTCCCGCCGGGATGACCCCGAGCCGGCCCTTCTGGAAGTCCTCGAACGCCTGCTTCAGCTCCGCCCGGGTGTTCATCACGAACGGCCCGTAGTGCGCGACCGGCTCCCGGATCGGCCGGCCACCCATGATGAACAGGTCCAGCTCGGTCTTCGCCTCCACCCGGACCGCGTCGCCCGGCCCGTACGTCGCGAGCTGGCCCAACTGGATCGGCCGCAGATCGGTGCCCACCCAGCCCTCGCCGCTCAGCGCGTACACCAGCGCGTTGTAGTCCGGCTGCCAGGGCAGGTCGAGCCGGGATCCGGGCTGCATGGTGACGTGGGCCAGGTTGATCGGGGTGAAGGTGGAACCCGGTCCGCTGTGCCCGGCGATCTCCCCGGCGATCACCCGGATCAGCGCGCCACCGTCCGGTGTGGTCAGCAGCGCCGCCTTGGAGCCGCGGATGTCCTGGTACTTCGGGTCGATCATCTTCGAGGCCCGCGGCAGGTTCACCCAGAGCTGCAGCCCGTGGAACAGCCCACCGCTGGTCACCAGGTGCTCCGGCGGCGCCTCGATGTGCAGGATGCCGGAGCCGGCCGTCATCCACTGGGTGTCGCTGTTGGCGATCGAGCCGCCGCTGCCCAGCGAGTCCTGGTGGTCCATGATCCCGTCGATCATGTAGGTGACCGTCTCGAACCCCCGGTGCGGGTGCCACGGGGTGCCCTTCGGCTCGCCCGGCGCGTAGTCGACCTCACCCATCTGGTCCAGGTGGATGAACGGGTCCAGCTCGGTCATCGGAACGCCCGCGAAGGCCCGCCGGACCGGGAACCCCTCACCCTCGAACCCCTGGGGCGCGGTGGTCAGCCGCCGGACCGGCCGGAACGCGGTGGCCACCGGGTCCAGCTGCGGCAGCCGGGGAAGAACTAGAACGTCGTCGACGGTGATCGCGGGCATCTCAAGACCTCCTGGTTCCGATGCCCGAAGACTACTCCTTCAAATCTGAAATACAAGTGACGGCCCTCTCCTACCCGCCGGGCGTGATCGGATCCAGGGTCCAGGAGGACGGGGCCCAGATCGGGGCCGCCGGATCGCCGCCCAGGGCCAGACCCACCCGCCAGGCGGTCATCGGCGGCCGGCCCAGCGCCCACCAGCGGTCCGCCAGAGCGATGCCGACCGCGGTGTACCGCTCCGCCGACTCCCCCGACGCCAGGATCGCCCCGTCGGCGAGCACCACCGAACCGGCCTCGCCGGTGTCGTCCAGGATCGCCAGATAACTCGACTCACGGCCGGCGATCGAGGCGTGACTGCTGCGTGGATGCCAGGCGCCCGCCGCGTACCACAGATCGCGGTACGCCCGCGCGTCCAGCGACGGCCGCCAGCGGGCCGGCGACGTCTCGGTCAGGCCGTCCAGGGCGACCGCGGCCGGTGGATGACTGCGCGGATGGCGGGCGGTCAGCGGACCGGACGCGCTCATGAACCCGGCCGCGCAGACCACCCGGGCGGACATCAGGCCGGGACGGACGTCGAGGACCGGGTGGGTGCCGGCGTGCTCGACCGGGACGACGATCCGGCCGCCCGGGTCGAGCCGGTCCAGCCAGAGCGGGGAGACACCGGCCACACCCACCGTCACGATGATCCGGTCGTACCGCTCCGGCGGCCCGCCGGTGTATCCGTCGGCCGTCTCCACCCGGACCCCGGGCAGACCCGCCCGGGCCAGCGCCGACCGCGCCCGGCTCGCCACGTCGGGCTGCACGTCCACCGTGGTCACCTGGGCGCCGAGAGTCGCCAGCAGCGCCGCGTTGTAGCCGGTGCCCGCACCGATCTCCAGCACCCGCATCCCCGGCCGGACGGCCAGCCCCTCGATCATCGCGGCCATCAGGGACGGCTGGCTGGAGGAGCTGACCGGCACGTCGCCGTCCATCTTCGTGACCAGGACGTCGTTGCTGTAGACGGTGGCCAGGTAGTCACGGTCGGCGGGCACCACCCGGCGCCCGTCCCGCCGGTGGAAACCGTCCGGCACGAAGATCTCCCGGGGCACCGCGGCGAACGCACCGGCCAGCGTGGCAGAGAACTCGACGCCGTCGGACCGGATCAGGTCGAGGTAGCGCCGGCGGGCATCTTCCATAGCTGACACGGTACGTAACACGGCGCCGATACGGTGAGGGTTGTGGATATCAGCGGGAATCCACAGCACACGCCCTCGACAACGCCGCCGCCACGTCGGCGTGATGGTAGGGCCACTCGGACGGCTCGATGTTCGCCAGGAAGTTCGTGTAGACGACCGCCTGGCGCAACTCCGCGACCGGCCGCAGCAAGTCGACGGCGCGCAGGGCGTCACAGCCGGGCCAGCGCGCCGCCCACTCCCGGATCACCCCGGGGTCACGGGTGAGCCGCAGCACGTCGTGAGCCGGATTGCCGACCACCGCGTCGCCCCAGTCCACGATGACCGGTCCACCGTCACCATCGTCGTGGCGGATGTTGCCGAGATGCAGATCGCCGTGGACGAGAGTGTCCGGGAGGCCGCACTCCGCGACCGCCGCGAGCCGATCCGGCAGACCGTCGATCAGCTCTCCCAGACCGGGCATCCCGTCGCGGTACGGCCGGGCGATCTCGGCGACTCCGGCCAGCGAGAACTCCGGAACTCCGGCGGCACGCAACTCACCCGTACGCCCGGCGAAATGCTCCTGCACCGGATGGAACGCGGCGAGCACCTCGGCGCAACGGGCGGCGCCGGCGTCCCACTGATCAGTGCCCGGCACGTGCGACAGCAGCACCCGGCCGGGCTCACCGGCGGCGAACACATACGGCACCAGCCCCGGCGACACCTCCTCCACCAGCCTCAACACCGCCGCCTCGTGGGCGAAGAACGGCGGCACCTGTTTGAGCCACGCCACCGGCTCGCCGGCCGCCGAGTCGAACCGCCAGATCGCGGACAGATTCCAGGTACGCCATTGGCGGGCCACCGCCCCGGACAGCCCGATCCGGTCCAGCGCACCCGTCGCCCAGGCCAGCGACTCGGACGCGCCGTGTGCCTCGGCCCAGGGCGCGCGCAACGGGTGCGGCCCGAGATCGATGTCCACCGGGAGCAGACCGGACGGCCGCTCGCGGGTCGTCGCCAGATAGGTGACGTGGCCGCCGGGCGGGTCCGGCCGGTCACCGTGCAGCAGGCGCAGCACGGTCACCTCGATCCCGGCCCCGGCCACCACGTCGGAGACCTCCTGCCACCACGGCACCTCGACGGCGAACGGCGGCAGAGCCCCGAGCGGCTCACCGGCCGGATCGACGAGCACCAGGGTCACTGTGCGGTTCACCGGGCCAGCCGCTCCCTCAGGAAGGCCCGGTCGGCCCGGCCGAGCAGCCGCAGCCGGGCCATGCCGCCGTCCGGGAAGATGTCCAGCCGGACCTGGGTCACCCGTGGCGCTTTCGCCACCGCGAACCGGTGCGGGGTGTCCGGCCGCAACGCCACCCGCGTCAGCAGCGGATAGGCGACCCCCTCGGCGTCGAATCCGGTCAGCCCGGCCCAGCCCGGCGCGTTGCCCTTGAAGTGGCTGGTGTCCAGATCGGCGAACCGCAGCACGGCCGGGGCGGCCAGCCGCACCAGCACCCAGTCGTTGCCGTCGTCACGGCGGCGGGACGTCTCCCAGCCGTCGCCCATGTTTCGCGCCAGGCCGGGCATCAGCATCCGCTGCGGATGGCCGTAGAACATGTCGCTGCAGTCCACGACGGTCGCGCCGAACTCCGCGGCGGCGACGTCGAACACCTTCGGCAGCAGCTCCGGGTCGGGCACCACCTCGCCGTGCACCCGCAGCCGGGCCACGCCACCGTCCGGGAAGATGTTGAGCCGCACATGGGTGAACCGGCGGCGGTCGTCCACCGGGTACAGGTTGCGGCCGTCACCCTTCAGCGGCGACCGGGGCAGCACCTCCACCCAGTCGGCGGCGTCCAGCTCGGCCGGGCCGGGATAGCCGGGCAGCTCGGTCGCCTCCACCGAGGCGAACGGTGGATAGTTGCCGGTGAAGAACGCCGTGTCGATGTCCACCCCGTGGATCACCCCGGGCGCTCCGAGCCGGACCACCGCGAAGTCGAACCCGTCCGCACGACGCCGGCGGGTCTCCCACCCGTCGTACACCTGTCCCTTGTGGTCGAACGTCTTCGGCGCGTGCCCGGGTGGATCCGGTAGGACCAGGTGGTCGGCCGCGGCGAAGAACTCGTCGTTGCAATGCACGACCCCACCGCCGAACGCCCGCGACGCCAGATCGGGCAGCGCGCTGAAATCCATCAGATCCCCCTCGTGTCGCTCAGGAACATCCCGCCGGCATCGCCGCCGGTCACCGTGCCACCGCGCAGCCAGGTCGTACGCACCACACCCCGCAACTTCCGGCCCGCGTACGGCGTGACCGGGTTTCGATGATGCAGTGTGTGCGCGTCGACCACGAACTCCTCGTCCGGCTCGAAGGCCACCAGATCCGCGTCGGCACCGACCTCGATCCGGCCCTTGGCGCGCAGCCCCACCAGCTCGGCGGGGCGGCGTGCCATCCACTTCACCACGTCCGCGAGGGTATGTCCCCGCTCCCGGGCCGCGGTCCAGATCACCGGAAGACCGAGCTGCACCGACGCGATCCCGCCCCACGCCGCCGCGAAGTCGCCGGTGTCCTGCCGCTTCAGATCGGGAGTGCACGGCGAGTGGTCGCTCACCACGCAGGTGATCAGGCCGTCGGCGAGCGCCTCCCACAGCCGGTCGGCGTTGGCGGTGTCCCGGATGGGTGGGCAGCACTTGAACTCGGTCGCGCCGTCCGGGATCTCATCGGCGTCGAGGGTCAGGTAGTGCGGGCAGGTCTCGGCGGTGACCCGCACCCCGCCCGCCCGCGCCTGGGCGATCAGCGGCAGCGCGGACGCCGCGGACAGGTGCAGGATGTGCACGCGCCGGCCGGTCGCCCGGGCCACCCCGATCGCGGTGGCGACCGCCGCGTGCTCGGCCTCCTGCGGCCGGGAGGCGAGGAAGTCGGCGTAGGCCGCCGAGCCGACCGCGTCACGCAGATGGCCGGGATCCTCGGCGTGCACCACGAACAGCGCGTCCACCGCGGTCATCGCCTCGGTCAGCTGACCGGCGTCGACAGGCGGGAACTCCGGCACACCCGAGTCGGCGAGGAACGCCTTGAAGCCGAACACCCCGGCGTCGTGCAGGCCGGGCAGGTCACCGGCGTTGCCCGGGATCGCGCCACCCCAGAACCCGACGTCGACGTGGCACTGCCCGGCCGCGGCCGCCCGCTTGATCGTGAGCGCCTCGGTGTCCACCGTCGGAGGCAGACTGTTCAGCGGCATGTCGATGATCGTGGTGACGCCGCCGGCCGCGGCCGCCCGGGTCGCCGTGGCGAACCCCTCCCACTCGGTCCGGCCCGGCTCGTTGACATGCACATGGGTGTCCACCAGGCCCGGGAGCAACGCCGTGCCCGCCAGGTCGACATCCGCCCCGGCGGTCACCGCGGCGTCGTAGGCCAGCACCGCCGTGATCTTCCCGCCGTCGACGAGGACCGCCGCCGCCCGCTCGCCGTCCGGCAGCACCACCCGTTGAGACCGCACCACTAGATCAGCCATGTGCCGACCCTATCGGCGGTTTGTTTCGCACCCGAGGTTTGTCCACAGGCCCGGGATGTGTACCAGCTTGTTCCAGGATTCCGGTCAGCCGTGTCGTTACCGCCGGTAGCGGAGTAGCGTGCCGCTCCATGTTGCGTCGCTGGAGCCTCGCGGGGCTCACCGCCACTCTCGGCGTGCTGATCGCCGTGGTCAAGACCGGTGACGGCGCGCCCGGCACCGCGGCCCTGCTGCTGGCCGTCTTCCTCGGACTCGCCGTCGTGCTGTCACCGATGGCGTTCCCACGGCCGGAGCCTGTGGATAACCGGCCGGTCGTCTACTGGCGGCCCGGCTGTGTCTTCTGCCTGCGGCTGCGGGCCCGGCTCGGCCCGGACGCGGCCCGCCTCAACTGGGTCGACATCTGGCAGGATCCGGCGGCCGCCGCCACCGTCCGGGAGATCACCGGTGGCGACGAGATCGTGCCGACCGTGGTGATCGGCGGTCAGGCGCATGTGAACCCCGACCCGTCCTGGCTCCGCGACCAGGTCGCCCCGGCCGCCCCTCAGGCCTGAACCAGCTCGTCGGTCCAGTTCAGGAACCGGTCGAACATCTCGGCCGGTGGTCGCCCCGGCAGCTCGGTCATGGCCTGGTCCAGGTGTCCCCACAGGTACATCATCAGCAGCACCCGGTCGGTGCCCGCCGCCAGCGACTCCTTCGCCGGCGCGCACGGCCAGGGATGCCCACACGCCCGGCAGGCCCAGGACGGCCGCTCGCAGGTGTGCTCGGTGTCCTCCGGCACGGTGACCGGCTCGGCCGCCACGGCATGCTTCCAGGGCTGTTTCCGCACGACGTCCTCCCAGCGTTCGGTGCGTTGCCCCCTGTAGTACTCGCCCCGAACCCGAATGGTTCGACACCCCACCGAAGTTGCCACTACCGCTATGGTCTAGCGGCGTGACGGATCAGCAGCCCGGCACCATCGGCTCGGCCGAGGTGGACCAGGGTCCCAACAACATCCCGCTCGGCATCGCCGTCGCGGTTCTCGCGGTCCTGGTGACCGCCCTCGCCGGCATGGCCGTGGTCGATCCGGTCTCGCTGGTCAGCCTGGTCCCGGACTGGTTGACCCAGCCCGGCGTCGCGCAGATCATCGCCGCCGGAGCATTGACCGTCGCGATCGGCGGGATGCTCCACCAGGCCGTCCGGATCGCCAACGAAGGTCATCACGAGGTGGCCACCTGGCTGACGCTCGGCGCGCTCCTGATGGTCCCCTGGTTCTCGGTGGTCTGACGCCTCAGGATCTCTCCACCGGAGCGAAACCGGATCTCTCCGCCGGGCCCAGGTCGTTCGTCTCACCGTTGGCGACGACAAAAACATGATCGCGGCGGGTACGGTCCTCGAACTCGGCCCGTTCCACAGTCGTCCATTCGTTCGGCGCACGCGGATCGATCCCGGCCGGATCCGGCGGGACAGCCATCCGGATCACGAACACCACGCTGTCCCGCACCTCGATCCGCCAGAGATCGTCCTCGCCCTCGCCCACCGCCTCGATCACCCCGTTGAGCACGTGATCGCAGGTGAAATGCTCGAAGGCCGCCGGATAGAACCGGCCCTCGACCGGATTGGCCGACTCCGCCCGAATGGTGGCGCCCGGTTTGAGGAAGGTGTCGATCAGATAGGCGAGCCATTTCTCGGCGTCGTGGAAATTCTCCTCCTGATCCCAGATCAGGCCGCCACCGGCCGCGGTGGGCACCCACCGGCACCAGTGTCCCGGCAATTCCGGCTGGGCCCTCCCGCCGCCGACGATCTCATCAGCCGAGGCGTCACCCCGGTACACCGAGTACGGCCCGGTGGAACGGTGATCGTGCCTCGTCTCGGCGAACCGGTCGAGATATTCCACCTCGTGCGGATTCAACGGCGGAACGATCTCGATGCATCCGCCGAAACCGGTGTCATGGCCCATCGGCTCCTCCCCTCAGCCGCACTCCTCTTGCGGCCGCCTTTCGTAAGCCGGCCACCTTTCCCGTCTTTCTCAGGCCAACCGTTTTTCCTGTCTGCCTCAGGCCGACCGTTTTCCTGTCTTTCTCAGGCCGACCGCCTTTCCCGTCTTTCTCAGGCCGACCGTCTCTCCCGTCCTCTCAGGCCGACCGTCTCTCCCGCCCTCTCAGGCCGACCGTCTCTCCCGCCCTCTCAGGCCGACCGTCTTTCTCAGGCCAGCGCCGCCAGGTCGTCCCGGGAGAATCCGGCGTCGTCGAGGGCGCCGCAGTCCAGACCGCGCAACAGATAGCCGGCGAGCGCCCGGGCGGTGGCCGGCTCGTCCGCGATCCCGCTGTCCTGCCGGTCCAGATATCGCCGCAGGCGGGTGACCGCGGCGTCCCGGCCGTCCCGGAAGAACTCGTAGGTGGCGGCGTAACGGGTCGGCAACTGGGCCGGATGCAGATCCCAGCCCTGGTAGTAGCCGTTCTCCAGGGAACGCCGGACCAGACGGCGGTGCAGCTCCCACGCCCGGTGCACCTGATCGGTGTCACCGACCGGGAGGATGTTGGTGGAGCCGTCGGACAACCGCACCCCGGTCTGCGCGACCGCGGCCTGCATCACCGCCTTGGCGTAGTCGGCGACCGGATGCTCCATCGACTGGTACGCGGCCGCGACCCCGGCCGCCGCACTGTAGTCATAGGTGCCGTAGTGCAGCCCCGTACACCGTCCACCGGCCGCGGTGATCAGGCGGGCCACCACCGCCGAGCCGTCCGCGGCGAGCACCGCCGACGGCAGCTCGATCTGGATCTCGAAGGTGAGGGCGCCGGCGCTCAGACCGTACGAACGCTCGATCCGCTCGCAGAGGGTGACCATCGCGAGGACCTGGTCCGGACCGCTGACCTTGGGCAGGGTGATGTTGACCAGATCCTGGTAGGTGTCCAGAAAGAGGTCCAGGGTGCGCAGCGAGCGGCGGCGGGTCGGAGCCTCCAGGGACTTGATCCGGATGCCGAGGAAGGGTGGCCGCGGACCGCCGGCGAGGATCTTGGCCGCCTCCCGGACCGCGATGTCCTCCTGGTCGTCGTCGCGGACGCCGTAGCCGTCCTCGAAGTCGACACGCAGGTCCTCGATCGGCTCTCGGCCGAGTTTCTCCCGGACCGCCGGATCCGGCCAGGGGAAGTCGTGCCGGTCCATCGTCTCCAGCGCGATGCTCCCCCAGTCCCGGAAGTCGTCGAGCCGGTCGGCCGGAACGTAGACGGTGTGCACCGGCTGCCGGCCGGGACGATCCCCGGGGTAGCGCGCCCGCAGGAACGCGTCGTGCGCGGCCAGACTCGCGTCGATGTCGTCATAGTCCCGGTCGGTCAGGCGCATGTGCCGCCTCCAGTCGATCGTCGTTGCGTTCCGTCCCAAGCCCCGCCGTTGCGTTCCATTCCGGGCACCGCCGTTGCGTTCCATTCCGGGCACCGCCGTTGCGTTTCGTTCCCGGCACCGCCGTCGCGTTCCGGCGCTGGTGCCGCCCTCGGGGCGATGCCTGCGGCCTTGCGCCGGGGCGATTGCCCGCGGGCGCCACCCCGGGGCGATGCCTGCGGGCGGCATCACCCCGGGGCTACCCACGAGCGCTCCTCGTCGGCGCCCGCCTCCGGCCGTCCCCCGCGAACGGCGTCAGTCGATGGAGTCGTATGCGGCGCTGGTCAGGAAGTCGGCGAAGTCGTCGGCGAGCGCCACCCGCTCGAACAGCTTGCGCGCGTCGTCGTACCGCCCGGCCGTCCACGCCTCGTCACCGACGCTCTCGCGGATCCCGGCGAGCTCCTCGTCCAGAATCCGGCCGACCAGCTCGGCGGTGATCGGCGTCCCGTCCTCGAGCCGGACCCCGTTGTGGATCCACTGCCAGACCTGGGAGCGCGAGATCTCCGCGGTGGCGGCGTCCTCCATCAGGTTGTGGATCGCGACGGCGCCGTTACCGCGCAGCCACGCCTCGAGATACTGCAGGGCCACGTTGACGTTGTTGTGCAGCCCGGCCCGGGTGACCGCGCCGCCGGTGCCGGCCACCTCCAGCAGATCCGCGGCGTCCACCACGACCTCGGGACGTTTCCGGGCCAGCTGGTTGGGCTTGTCGCCGAGCACCCGGTCGAAGATCTCCCGGCACACCGGGACCAGGTCGGGATGTGCCACCCACGAGCCGTCGAAACCGTCACCGGCCTCGCGCTCCTTGTCCTCCCGGACCTTGGCCAGGGCCACCTCGTTGACCTGTGGATCGCGGCGGCTCGGGATGAAGGCGGCCATGCCACCCATCGCGAACGCCCCGCGCTTGTGGCAGGTGGCCACGAGCAGCTCGGTGTACGCCCGCATGAACGGCGCCGTCATGGTGACCGCCGCGCGGTCCGGCAGGATCATCGCCGGGTTGTCCCGGAAATACTTGATGATGCTGAACAGGTAGTCCCAGCGCCCGGCGTTGAGCCCGGAGATGTGCGGCCGCAGGCTGTGCAGGATCTCCTCCATCTCGAACGCGGCCGGGATGGTCTCGATCAGCACGGTGGCGCGGATGGTGCCGACCGGTATGCCCAGGGCCTCCTGCGCGTACGTGAAGACGTCGTTCCACAGGGCGGTCTCTTTGTGGGACTCCGTCTTCGGCAGGTAGAAATACGGCCCGGAGCCCCGTTCGAGCAGTTCCTTGGCGTTGTGGAAGAAGTAGAGGCCGAAGTCGACCAGGGCGCCGACGGCCGGCTCGCCGTCCACCGGCAGGTGCCGCTCGTCCAGGTGCCACCCGCGCGGGCGCATCACGATCGTCGGGTACGGCCCGCCGTTCAGCTCGTACGTCTTCTTCTCGGTCTCCAGCGTGATCGTCCGCCGGACCGCGTCGTAGAGGTTCTGCTGGCCGTCGACGACGTTCGGCCAGTGTGGGGTGTTCGCGTCCTCCAGGTCGGCCAGCCACACCTTGGCACCCGAGTTGAGCGCGTTGATCGTCATCTTGCGCTCGGTCGGCCCGGTGATCTCCACCCGCCGGTCCCGCAGGTCGGCCGGGGCGGGCGGCGCGGACCACTCGGCGGCCCGGATGTCGGCGGTCTCCGCCAGGAACCCCAGCGTGGCGCCGGCCGCGATCTCCGCTCGGCGCGCGGCACGAGCCTGGAGGAGCTCGTTACGGCGAGGCCGGAAGCGCCGGTTCAGGTCGGCGACGAACGCGACCGCCTCGTCGGACAGGATCTCGGTCATCGTTGACGATTCCTCTCAGTGTGGTTACTCCCCCGTACCGTAATCGAGCATTATTCATGGTCGCCCGGTCCGGTCCACCCTCTCCTCGCCTCCCCGCTCTGCTCGCTTCTCGCTACGACAACCCCAGGAGACGGCGATGTGCGCTGCGCGCCCGCGCGGTGAGCGTGTCCGCATCGGCGTTGACCAGCTCGCCCCGCTCGACGACCGGCCGGCCACCGACCAGGGCCAGGTCCACCCGGGCCGGCGGGCCGAACACCAGTGCGGCCACCCTGTCGTCGATGCCGTCATGGCCCAGACCGTCCAGACGCCACATCACCAGGTCGGCCAGCTTGCCGGGCTCCAGGGACCCGATGTCGTCCTGGCGGCCCAGGCAGCGGGCCCCGCCCATCGTGCCCAGCCGTAGCGCCTCACGGGCGTCCATCGCCGTCGGCCCTCCGCGCAGGCGTGCGGTGTAGAGCGCCTGCCGCAGCTCGGCCCCGAGATGGGAGACCTCCTGCGAGGCCGCGCCGTCCACTCCGAGACCGACCGGCACACCGCCGTCGATCAGCTCACGCACCCGGGCCGAACCGGCGCCGAGCCGGGCGTTCGAACTCGGGCAGTGCGCGACACCGGTGCCGGTTGCGCCCAGTGTCGCGATGGCCGCGTCGTCCAGGTGCACGCCGTGGGCCAGCCAGACGTCGTCACCCAGCCAGCCGACCCGCTCCGCGTACTCCACCGGCTTGCAGCCGAACCGCTCGAGGCAGAACTCCTCCTCGTCGTCGGTCTCGGCTAGATGGGTGTGCAGCCGGACGCCCCGGCGCCGGGCCAGCTCGGCGGACTCGGTCATCAGCCGGGTGGTGACCGAGAACGGCGAACAGGGCGCGACCGCGATCCGCAGCATCGAGTCCGGTGACGGATCGTGCCAGCGGTCGATGGCCGCCTCGGTGGCCGCCAGCGCCTCGTCGGTGTCCTCGACGACGTGGTCCGGGGGCAGGCCGCCGTCCTTGCGGCTCAGGTCCATCGAGCCGCGGGTCGGGTGGAACCGCACCCCGATCTGCCGGGCCGCCTCGATCTCGGCCGCCAGCACGTCCCCACCGTCACGAGGGAAGACGTAGTGGTGGTCCATCGACGTCGTGCAGCCGGAGAGCGCGAGCCAGCCCAGCCCGGCACCGGCCGCCGCGCCGACGATCTCCGCGTCCAGCCGGCCCCAGATCGGGTACAGCGTGGTGAGCCAGCCGAAGAGCGTCTCGTCCAGCGCCAGGCCACGGGTCGCCCACTGGTAGAGGTGGTGGTGCGAGTTGACCAGACCGGGCGTGACCAGGCAGCCCCGGCCGTCGATCCGCCGGCCCTGGTAGGAGTCCGGGGCCCGGCCCGCGCCGACCGCGGCGATCCGGCCGTCGTCACCGACCACCAGATGGCCGTCGGTGTACTCCGAACCGGCCGGGTCGACCGTCGCGACCGCGGCGTTCTCGATGATGATCACAGCCACCACTCCGCCGTCGCCGCGGGCGCGTCGTCGCGGCTCACACTGCCTTCGATCAGCCCGTACGGCCGGTCTCCGGCGATGAACACCTCGTTCGGGTTGTCCAGCCCGAACGGCGACAGGTCGGCCAGGTAATGATGCTTGTTCGGCAGCGCGAGCCGGACCTCGGCCACCTCCGGACGGCTCGCCAGCACCTCGGCGCCCATCGCGTAGAGGGTCTGCTGCAACGAATAGCTGTACGTCCCGGTGAACGCTGTCAGCAGAGCCGCCAGCACCCCCTCGAAGGATCCCGCCCAGTCCGCGCCGTCGCCCAGGTGCCGCCAGCGCGCGTCCACGGCGGTGGCCAGGATCCGGTCGGTGGCCGGGCGCAGCGTGGTGAACTCGTCCTCGACGAAGCCGTGGAACTCCGAATCCGTCGAATTCAGCAGCACCAGGCCGGTGATGCCGGAGACCACCTGGGTCGCCTCGGCGGTCACGGTGACCACCGTCGTGCGGGTGTGATCTCCACGCCGGCGAAACGAGTGCGGCCCCAGCCGGTCCCAGCCGAACGACTCGATCGACACCTTCGCCCCGTGCACCTGCGGTTGGCTGTCGACGAAATGCCGGGCCAGCAGCAGGGCGAAGTCCTCGGGCTCGCCGACGCCGTGGCGCTTGGCGAACGCATACACCGTGTTCTTCATCGTGTCGGTCGGCAGCACACCGGAGTTGTCGCCGGTCAGATGGGTGGCCGCCAGCTCGCCGGAGAGGGCGATGCTGACGTTGAAGTCCACCAGGCCGTGCGTCTCACCGTCGCGGTGCACCCGCACCAGACGGGTCTCCGCCTTGCCGTAACGGTTCGGTCCCAGCACGATTCCCAAGGTCAGCTCCCTCGGTAGGTGGTGTAGCCGTACCGGCTGAGCAGCAGCGGCACGTGATAGTGACGATTCGGGTCGTGGACGTGGAAGGCGACCGTGATCTCCGGGAAGAAGCAGTCACCGCCCAGGTAGGGCTCCACGTAGAAGAAGAGGCGGTAACCACCGGCCTGGCGGTCGTGCATCGGCACCTGGAAACGCAGGCGGCCGTCGTCGTCGGTGCGGCCCTCACCGACGGCCAGCCAGCCGGCCGAGTCACGCCGCTCCAGGCGGACGTAGACGTCACGGGCCGGGTCGCCGGAGACCGTGTCCAGGATGTGGGTGGAGATGCGGGCGTGGAACTCGGCCGTGGTGCCGTCGTCAGAGGGCATCGAGCACCCGCTCCAGCCGGAGCAGCGCGATCCGGCGCAGCTCATCGGTCACGATCGCCCGCTCGGTCGCCTCGTCGTTGCCGATCCGCTCCCGCGCGGCGGCCAGGATCTCCGCCTGCGTGCGGCCGCTCGCGAAGATCAGGAAGACGTGGCCGAACCGCTCCTCGTACGCCCTGTTCGCCGCGATCAACTCGGCTTTCGCCTGATCGTCGGTGCTGCGCGCGGCAGCCGACTGCTCGGTGCGCGACCAGGCTGCCTCCTGGGAGTCACCGGCGGCCCGCTCGCCGATCCGTGGGTGCGCGGACAGGCCGGTCAGCACGTCGGCCCAGCTCAGCTCGCGCCCGGCGGTATCCGCCACGGCGAGCAGCTCGGCCCGGTCGGCGAACGGCCGGCGGCCGGCGATCACGGCGCCCCAGGCGGGTGCCGCACAACAGGCGAGCAGCTCCCCCTCCAGTCGCTCCGTGGGCAGAGTGTTGAAGATTTCCACCGCACCCATCGGTCACCCCCTCGTCGATCTTGAACAGTCAATCAGGCCGGGCACGGCGTGCGCACCGGGCGGCCGAAGAATTAACAAGGCTCGGTCGTTTCGCCACCCTGCCACGAAACGTGCCCGAAAATCTCGCCGAACGCCCCGGCCTGTGGACAACCGGAACGCCGCCAGCGGCATTGTGGACAACCGGGGAGGCGGCCTCGGGATGGGCCAGACTTGGCGCGTGCTCATTCCCACCGAGTCCCTGCCCGATCTTCCGGTCCGCCCGGTCCTGCCCGAGGTGGCCGCCGTCCTCGCCGAGGCCGGCGCCGCGGTGCTGGTGGCCCCACCCGGCACCGGCAAGACCACGCTCGTCCCGCTCGCGCTGGCCACGCCCGGCGGGCGGGTGATCGTCGCCGAGCCACGCCGGGTCGCCGCGCGGGCCGCCGCCCGCCGGATGGCGGGGCTGCTCGGTGAGAAACCCGGTCAGCGGGTCGGTTTCGCGGTGCGCGGTGAGCGCCAGGTCTCCCGGGAGACGGTGGTCGAGGTGGTCACGACCGGGCTGCTGGTCCGCCGCCTCCAGGCCGATCCCGAGCTGGCCGGGGTCACCACGGTGATCCTGGACGAGTGCCACGAGCGCCATCTCGACTCCGACCTGGCACTCGCCTTCCTGGTCGAGGTGCGTGCCGCGCTCCGGCCCGACCTACGGCTGCTGGCCACCTCCGCGACGGCCGACGCCGACCGCCTCGCCGCGGTCCTCGGCGAGCCCGGCCGCCCCGCTCCGGTGCTCACCGCGCACGCCCGCACCCACCCGGTCGAGGTGATCTGGGCGCCACCGGCCGGGCCGGTCACCCCGCCTCTCGGGCTCCGGGTCGATCCCCGGCTGCTCGACCACGCGGCCGCGACCGCCCGGCGGGCCCTGGCCGAGGCCGACGGCGACGTGCTCGCCTTCCTCCCCGGCGCCCGGGAGATCGAGACCGTCGCCGGCCGTCTCCGCGGGCTCGGCGACATCGACGTGGTCACCCTGCACGGCCGGCAGTCCGGGTCCGCGCAGGACGCGGCGTTGCGGCCCGGCCCGCGCCGCCGGGTGGTGCTGGCCACCGCGGTCGCCGAGAGCAGCCTGACGGTCCCCGGAGTGCGGGCCGTGGTCGACGCCGGTCTCAGCCGCGTCCCCCGGATGGATCACGCCCGGGGTCTGGGCGCCCTGGCCACCGTGCCGGTCTCCCGGTCCAGCGCCGAGCAGCGCGCCGGGCGGGCCGGCCGGGAGGCGCCCGGCCGGGTCTACCGATGCTGGTCCGCGGCCCTGCACGATCGGCTGCCCGCCCAGCCCGAGCCGGAGATCACGGCCGCCGACCTGACCGGGTTCGTGCTGGACCTGGCATTGTGGGGGCATCCCGACGGGACCGGGCTGGCCCTGCCCGACCCGCCACCGGCAGGCGCGCTGCGAGCCGCCACCGCCACCCTGCACGATCTCGGCGCGCTCGACGCCGGCGGCCGGGTCACCCCACGGGGCCGGGCCCTGGCCGGGGCGGGTCTGCACCCACGCCTGGCCCGGGCGCTGCTCGACGGCGCCGCGGCGCTGGGCGCGACCCGGGCCGCCGAACTGGTCGCCGTCCTCGACGACGACCGCACGACAACCGGCGACGTGGTCACCGCCTGGCGAGCCGCCCGCGACAGCGACGACTTCACCTGGCGCACCGAGGTCCGCCGCCTGACCCGGGCGGTCAGCCGCGCGACCTCCCTCAACCCCGGCACGGACGACACCTCCCCACAGTCCCTGGAGGAGCAGCCACCAGACGGTCCCAGCGGCTCTGTTCCGGGCGACAGGAGACCGGGCGGCGGAAGGCTGGGCGACAGGAGACCGGGCGACGCGAGACCGGGCGACGCGAGACCGGACGACGCGAGACCGGACGACGCGAGACCGGACGACGAGAGGCAGGGCGTCGAGAGGCAGGGCGGGGCGCGACCAGAGGGCAGTGGAGGCGGACGAGGGCGGCTCACCGATGATCTCGCGGCGGGGATCGTGGTGGGGCTGGCCTACCCGGAGCGGGTGGCGCGGGTCAGGGAGCCGGGTGGACGGGCGTACCTGATGGCTGGTGGCACCGCCGCCGAATTGCCCGCCGGGAGCCCGCTGACCGGGGTTCCGTGGATCGCTGTGGCGAGCGCGGACCGGGCGGCCGGGGCGCCGACGGCCCGGGTCCGCAGCGCCGCGCCGCTGGATGAGGAGACCGCGCGGGAGGTGGGTGCGCCGCTGCTCGCCGAGGCCACCGAGATCGGCTGGATCGACGGCGACGTGGTGGCCCGGCGGGTCCGGCGGCTGGGCGCGATCACCCTGGCCTCCACCCGGCTCACCGACCCGGATCCGGCGCTCGTGCGGGAAGCGCTGGCCACCGGGCTGCGTGACGAGGGTTTAGGGCTGCTCACCTGGAGTCGCGGGGCCGGTGAGTTGCGGAGCCGGCTGGCGTTCGCGCACGCGGCGCTCGGCGAACCGTGGCCGGACGTGTCCGACAGCGCACTGCTGGCCGGCGCCGAGGAGTGGCTGGACCTCGGTTCGGCCCGGCGCCGGGCCGATCTCGCCAAGCTCGACGTGGCCGGTGGCCTGCGGAGACTGCTGCCCTGGTCGGTGGCGGGCCGGCTGGACGAGGTCGCGCCGGAGCGGCTGCCGGTGCCGAGCGGGTCGAAGGTGCGGGTGGACTACAGCGATCCGGCCGCGCCGGTGCTGGCGGTCAAGGTGCAGGAGGCGTTCGGCTGGCGGGAGGCGCCACGGTTGGCCGAGGGGCGGGTTCCGGTGCTGCTGCACCTGCTGTCCCCGGCCGGGCGGCCGGTGGCGGTCACCCGGGATCTCGGCTCCTTCTGGGTGCAGGGCTATCCGCAGGTGCGGGCCGAGATGCGCGGGCGGTACCCACGGCACCCCTGGCCGGAGGACCCGACCACGGCGGAACCGACCCGGCGTACGAATCCGCGGTCGCGATGAACGTCAGGCCTCGGGTGTGGTGGTGTTCTCCAGGCGGCTCAGGGGTGCGGGCGCGCCGTAAAGGTAGCCCTGTCCCAGCGGGCAGCCCAGGTCGGCCAGAGCACGGGAGCGTTCCACGGTCTCCAAGCCCTCGGCCACCACCGTGATGCCCAGCTCGGCGCAGATCGCCAGCACCGAGCGGCACAGGGCGCCGGCCCGGTCCGGGGAGGCGTCCACGTCCGTCAGGGTGGAGTCCAGCTTGACGATGTCGACGGGCATGGCGTGCAACTGGGCCAGCGCGTTGTAGCCGCTGCCGAAGTCGTCCAGGGCGACCCGGACGCCGATCGCCCGCAGCCGTTCGACGAGCGCGGCGGCACAGGGCAGATCGGGGATCCGGAGGGTTTCGGTGATCTCGATGATCAGGCGCTCGGGCGGCAGATTGTGCCGGGTCAGCGCGGCCCGGACCGCCTCCTCCAGACCCTGGCCGGCCAACCGGCCCGCCGACACGTTGACGTGGACGTCGATCGGGCGTCCGTGCAACTCGGCGAGGGCGGTGGCGTCAGCGCAGGCACGGTCCAGGACGAAGTCGTCGATCGCCGAGACCAGACCGGTGCGTTCGGCCATCGTGACGAAGACGTCGGGGTGGACCGTTCCGGCGACCGGGTCGGTCCAGCGGGCCAGGGCCTCCACGGCCACCGTCGCGCCGTCGGTGAGCCGGACGATCGGCTGGTAGTGGACGTCGAAACCGGCGGCTGCCGGAGAGCCGGCCAGGGCGCCCGCGAGGAGCTGCGGCAGGTCGGCGTTCGGGCCGGCGTCGCGTGGGCCGGTGTAGCGGATCAGGGCGCCCTTGCCGCTGCGCTTCACGGCGTACATCGCGGCGTCGGCGCGGCGGAGCAGCAGGTCGGCGGAGAGACGGTCGCCGGGTTCCGCGGTGACCAGGCCGATGCTGGCACCGACGGTGATCGAACGGCCGTCGAGGACGTAGGGCTCGCGCAGCCGGGCCAGCACCCGCTGACCGATGGCCTCGGCCTCGGCGGCCCAATCCTCGGAATCGAGTGGGTCGCGGGGGTCGCGGGGGTCGAGCCGGTCGCGGGGGTCCAGCCGGTCGCGGGGGTCGAGCCGGTCGCGGGGGTCGAGCCGGTCGCGGGGGTCCAGCCGGTCGCGGGGGTCCAGCCGGTCGCGGGGGTCGACTGGGTCGCGGGGGTCGACTGGGTCACGGGGGTCGACTGGGTCACGGGGGTCGACTGGGTCACGGGGGTCGAGTGGGTTACGGGGGTCGAGTGGCGGCGCCACACCAGCAGCGGAGGAGGCGACGGAGGCAACAGAAGGGGACTGCGAACCCGCGGCGGGCAATCCAGACGAATCTGAGGATGGCGGGACGGTGGCGGGAACCGTTGTGGGGGGATCGGCCGCCCGGGCGGGGTCGTAGGCCGCTTCGGAGACCCGGACGCCGGCCGCGGACAGGACGTAGCGACGCTGCCGGACTGCCGCGTCGGCTCGGCGGCGCCAGGGTGCCCGGCGGCGTGGGGCCGGGACCGGCAGGCCGCTCTGGTCCAGCACGATGGCGAACTCGTCGCCGCCCAGGCGGGCCACCAGGTCCTGGGAGCGTACGCCGGCCCGCATCCGTTCGCCGATGGCCTGCAGCACCCGGTCGCCGACGCCGTGGCCGAACGTGTCGTTGATGAGTTTGAAGTCGTCCAGGTCGGCGAAGAGCACCGCCACCGGAGTGCCGCGCCGCTGGTGGGCGTCGATCGCGGCGACCAGGCGCTCCCGGAACAGGGTGCGATTGGCCAGGCCGGTCAGCGGATCGTGGTAGGCCTGGTGTTGCAGCCGGCGCTGGGTGAGGGCGACCCGGTCGAACAGGACCGTGTTGTCGATGATGGTGAGCATCTGCCGGGTGACGACCAGGGCCAGGCCGAGCCATCCGAGGTAGGCCTCGAACGAGGTGAGCGTCCCGCCGGTGACCGTCCGGGCCACCAGGACCACCCCGGCGACGACGACCGGGCCGTACGGCAGCAGGAGGCGGAACCAGTCGCGTTCCAGCCATGCGGGCTCCGGCTGTGGCAGCGCCGGCTGGGCGGGGCTGAGAGCGGCCAGCGCGATGAAAGCCGGCCCGAGCAGATGACCGAGCCCTTCGAGCCACACCGGCCCGCCACTGAAGAGCCACACCGGCCCGCCATCGGAGAACCACCCGGGGCCGCCATCGGAGAACCACGCGGGGCCGCCGTCGGAGAACCACCCGGGGCCGCCGTCGGAGAACCACGCGGGGCCGCTACCGGACAGCCAGATCGGGCCGTCGCCGAGGAGCCGGACCGTGTCGGCGACACCGAAGGCGAGCAGCGCCGACCCGACCAGCCGCAGCGGCCGCCGCCCGGCCGGCGAGTCGGGCCGGGTGGTGAGCAGCAGCGCCACCATGGTGAGCAGGATCAGGTCGACGATCAGGTACACCAGGTGGAAGACCTGAAAACCCTGGACCGCCGGTACGCCGGGCAACAGCGACCACGCCAGCGCCAGCACCGACCCGGTGATCAGCACACTGTCGAGCAGGAGGGCGATCTGGTCGCGCAACGGTGAGGTGGGCGCCGGCCGGGGACGAGTGCGCACCGCGCCGAGCAGCCCGAGCAGCATGCACGTGGGCAGCACGAAGAGACCGACGTCGGTCAGCTGCTGCGGCGGCACCCGGTCGATGCCGGCCAGGTCCTGGACGACCCACCAGAGCCGGTTGAGCGACCAGACGAGCAGCCCGCCGGCCGCCAGCAGCCGCCAGTTGCGCGGGATGCCGGTCCGCTGCCGGCCCATCCGCAGGCAGACCACGGCCGCGATGAGGCCGGCGATGAGCTGCGCCGTGTCGGTGTAGAGCCGTGGCGTGCCGAGGACGAGTTCGCCGAAGGCGACCACTCCCAGGGTGAGCGCCAGCGTGCCGATCAGTCGCGCCGTCGTGATCACCACCAGAGTCCGGGCCGCGAGGATCGCGGCCGGAGTAAAATACCTGCTCAGTCTCCGGAGGTCACGTCGGCATCGCGCCTACATCGACGATGCGTCCACATCAGCAACGATCACCGTGATGTTGTCGGGGCCGCCGCCACGCAGCGCGAGATCGATCAGGCGCTCCGCG
Source organism: Actinoplanes sp. G11-F43 (assembly GCF_050589265.1). NCBI lineage: Bacteria > Bacillati > Actinomycetota > Actinomycetes > Micromonosporales > Micromonosporaceae > Actinoplanes > Actinoplanes sp. G11-F43. Next base: position 131,868 of record NZ_JBNZCE010000003.1, on the reverse strand, counting down.
CAGGACTTGGGATCGGCCACGGTCCGCAGCTCCTCCTCCAGCACCGGATCGGCCACCACGCCGGTGAGACCGTCGCTGCACAGCAGCCAGCGGTCGCCGCGCTGCGGTTCGACGATCACGTAGGCGGGGGTCACCGGCTCGCCCTGCAGCACGCGGGTGACGACGGCCCGCCGCGGGTGCACGGCCGCCTCCTCCGGCTTGATCAGGCCCTGGTCGACCAGCATCTGGACGTACGTGTCGTCCTTGGTGAGCTGGTTGAGCCGGCCGTCGCGCAGCAGGTAGGCCCGGGAGTCGCCGACGTGGGCCATCGCCGCCCGCTCCCCGTTGAAGAGCACCGCCGTCAGCGTGGTGCCCATGCCCTGGAGCGAGGGGTCGGCGGCCACCTGCTCGGCGATCCGGCCGTTGGCCAGTTCGAGCGCCTGGTGCAGGGCGTCCATCTGGTGCTCTGATTCGATCCGCGTGTCGAGCGAGACCATGGCTTCGATGGTGATCCGGCTGGCCAGATCACCGGCGGCCATGCCGCCCATGCCGTCGGCGACGACGAGAAGCTGATCACCGGCGTAATGACAGTCCTCATTGTTGCTTCGGACGTGTCCCTGGTCGGTGACGGCCGCCCACCGGAGGTGCAAGGTCATGGCGTGCAGCCTGCCAGGTCGACGCCAGCCTGTCTGCACGTGGTAGGCGGCATGTCGCACATGTCGTCGGTGAAAATACACTTATCCACCACTCGCGCCCCTCTCCAGGGGTCGCCCGAGGCATCGTGGATCGATTTGTGTCACCGGCCGTGCCGGGGCGATCCATTCCAGTGCCGGGGCCTCGACCGGCCAGCCGCGGACGGTGAGGCCGCTGTCCGGGGTGTCGGCGGCCTGCGGGCAGAGCGTTTTCGAGGTGACCTCGCCGTTGGGGATGAATTTCACCTGCCCGGTCTCCTGGAGCATCGTGGTCGAGGTGTCGTCGACGGCGATGAGCTGGCCGCGGATCACCCGGACCGGTTCTCCCTCGGTGGTGACCTCGACGGCGGTGTCCGGCAGCACCGGGGCCTGGAGGAAGGCGAACCCGACGGTGAACGGCAGGGCGAAGGCGCAGGCGAGGGCCGGCCAGTGGGTGGCGATGCGGGCCCAGCGCTCCGGGACGGGACCGGTCAGGACCGGCCCGAAAAGCGGCGGCGCGGCCAGCAGCAGGGCGGTCGTGTGATCGCCGGCCCGGACCGCGGCGACCACTCCCGGCCACACGAAGATCCAGACCAGGATCGCGACGGCCACCGGGACGCCCAGGGTGACCCACCGCATCACCCACCGGTCGCCGGGCTCACCCTGCACCGCGGTCAGCCCGAGAATGGCGACGATCAGCATCATCAGCAGTGGCAGCATCCGCAGCTGCCAGGTGAAGGCGGCGATCCCGGTGGCGATCACCACCACCCAGCCGGGCATCCGCAGCGCGGCGACGGCGAGGAACGAGGTGGCGGTCCGGCCCGGCACGCTCACCAGCAGGATGCCGCCGAGCACCCGGACCAGCAGGATCGCGGCGGGGATCGTCCAGCTCAGCGAGATGAACAGGGCGCCGATCATGCCGAGCGGGTTGATGTACTGCACCAGCAGCAGCATGGTCGGCATGTCCTGGCGGGAGAGGTACCAGAGCCGGAGCACGAGCAGCAGCAGCGGGAACCCGGGCAGGACGGCGAGCAGCCAGTTGAGCTCGGCCCGGTAGCTGGTCCGGGGCAGCACCCGCTCCTTGGACACCATTCCGGTGTGGATCTCGACGTCGCTCATCCCAGCGGGTCCTCCCACGGCATCCACCGCACGTCGGGCCGCGCCACCGGGGGCTGCTCACCGACGGCGATCGGCGTGTTCTCGTTGGCCTCGACCTCCACCTGGAAGTTGTCCTCGAACGCCTCCTCCCACCGGTTGTCCTCCGGGTCCGCCCACGAGCGATAGAGGGTGAGGTCGACCAGTTCCTTCAGCGCAGCGTTCTCCCCGACGTTGACGCCCCATCGCTCGGTGGTGTGGACGCCCAGATCAAAATGAGAATACTTATCCGGAAACTTCCACTTCCATCCCGCGAGGATCGCGGCGTCGGTGCTGATCGCCTCGACCTGTCCGGCGTCCATCGCGGCGAAGCACTCCCGGACCCGGTTCTTCTGGGTCACGATGGCGCCGAAGTTGTCCAGCGCCGACCGGCTGGTCGCGGTGGACAGCGTGCAGACCCGTTTGCCCTTCAGATCCTCCAGGGCGGAGATCGGCGGGTGCCCTTTCAGGGCGATGACCGACTGCTCGGTGTCGAGGTAGCCCTGGGAGAACGTCACTCCGGTCATCGCCTCGCGCTCCGGCGTGATGCTGTAGCTGGCGATCACCAGCTGCACGCTGACCCGCTGGTTCGCCTCGGCCGGGTCGGCGGCCTGCATCCGGGCCCGGTCCTCGCTCTCCAGGCCGTAGAACCGCACGTCGGAGCGCCGGAACCCGAGATCCTCGGCGATCATGTAGGCGACGTCGATGTCGAAGCCGGACCACTGCTTCGTCGCCGGGTCGTAGTAGGCCGTGCCGAACTGGTCGTCCTTGACGCCGATCCGCAGCTCGGTCCAGGTGTCCACGCCGGCCTGCGCGCGCAGCTCGGCGACGGTCGGCGGCCCGCCGATCAGCAGCCGCCCGACGGCCACCGCGATGGTCACCACGATCAGCAGCCCGAGCCCGGCCAGCCGCCAGACCTTGAACCGGTACTCCCGGTCGACCACCATCTCCCGCTCGACCTCGGAGATGACCTCCTGGATCACCTCCTGCTGGGCGATGTTCTGGTCGGCGATCTCCTCGGCGGTCGGCTCCGGATCGCCCGGCGCCGGCGGTGGCGGCGTGCGCAGCAGCATCCGGACGAGCTCCGGCGCGAATTGCCGTGGCAGCCGCCACGGCGCCGGTGACGTCGGCCGGTCGCCCGGCACGCCGCCGTTGTCGGTGTCCCCCATCGCCCCGTCCTCCCGTTCCCCAGACAGGTCATCGTGCCCGAGACGGGCCGGGAACGGGATCCCCCGGAGGTAACGGGACACCCCCGACCAAAGTTCAGGGCACCGGATCGGCCGTGCCGAACGGCACGCCCGGACGGCACCGGACCAGCCGGGCCGCGGTGAGTCTCAGCCCGGCACGCAGCCCGTGCCGTTCGATCGCCTGGAGCCCGTAGGCGCTGCACGTCGGCTGGTACCGGCACCGGGTGGGCAGGCGCGGCGAGATGCGCCGGTAGGCGCGGATGGCGCCGGTCACGGCCCGTTCGCCCCAGGACCGCCGCGGTGCGGAGGTACGGGTGAACAGGGCCGCGACCAGCATCAGCGTGCTCAGCGAGAACAGGTCGCAGAACGGGAGGCTGCACTCACAGCATCCCGGGTCACAATCCCAGTCCCGTTTCTTCTTCGGCTCGTCCGGCGACGGCGAACCCGATTCCAGCGATTCCGATTCCGGCGGCTCCTCGGCACTCACCAGCACATGATGACGGGTCAGCGCACGGACACCACCGCGGCGCTCTCCGGGGGCAGCACCAGCCGGTCCCGTTCCACGATCACGCCGGGCGAGGTGGCCAGCAGCACCGCCTTGGGCAGTGCCCGCACACTGACCGTCTGTGCCGTACCGGCGAGGTTGGCGGCCACCACCGACGGCCCGCGCCGGATCACCACGTGCTGGTCGCCGTGCCACACCTCGACCCGGTGCAGCCACGGGTCGCTGATCCCGGGGGTGTTCCGGCGCAGTGCGATCAGCCGCCGGTACAGGTCGAGGATCTCGGCATGCCCGGGTTTGCCCAGCTCGGACCAGTCGAGCTTGGAGCGCTCGAAGGTGGCCGGGTCCTGCGGGTCGGGCACGTCGGCCTCGTCCCAGCCGTGCCGGGAGAACTCCCGGCGCCGCCCGTTGCGTACGGCGTCGGCCAGTTCGGCTTCGGGGTGTGAGGTGAAGAACTGCCAGGGGCTGCTGGCCGCCCACTCCTCCCCCATGAACAGCATCGGGGTGAACGGCGAGGTGAGCAGCAGGGTGGCGCCGACCTTGAGCAGGCCGGGCGAGAGGCTGGCGGTGAGCCGGTCGCCGACCGCCCGGTTGCCGATCTGGTCGTGGTTCTGCAGGAAGGCGACGAACCGGTGGCCGGGGGTGCGCTGCCGGTCGACCGGGCGGCCGTGCCGGCGGCCCCGGAACGAGGACCAGGTGCCAGCGTGGAAGAAGGCCCCTTCCAGCACCGTACGCAGGCAGTCCAGCGACCCGAAGTCGCCGTAGTAACCCTGCCGTTCCCCGGTGAGCAGGGTGTGCAGGGCGTGGTGCACGTCGTCGTCCCACTGGGCGTGCAGGCCGTACCCGTTCGCCTCGCGCGGGGTGATCAGTTTCGGGTCGTTGAGGTCGGACTCGGCGATCAGTGAGAGTGGCCGGCGCAGCTCGGTGGAGAGGGTCTCGACCTCGACGGCGAGCTGTTCGAGCAGGTGGACGGCGCCTTCGTCGTGCAGCGCGTGCACGGCGTCCAGCCGCAGGCCGTCGATGTGGTAGTCGCGCAGCCACATCAGCACGCTGTCGGTGATGTAGCGCCGGACCTCGCCGGAGCCGGGCCCATCCAGGTTGACCGAGCTGCCCCAGGCGTTGCTGCCGCTGCTCAGGTAGGGCGCGAACATCGGCGCGTACGCCCCGCTCGGCCCGAAGTGGTTGTAGACCACGTCGAGCACCACGCCGAGGCCCTTGGCGTGGGCGGCGTCGACGAAACGCTTCAGGCCGTCGGGACCGCCGTACGCCTCGTGCGGGGCGAACCAGCAGACCCCGTCGTACCCCCAGTTGTACGTGCCGTTGAAGGCGTTGACGGGCAGCAGTTCGACCAGGTCGATCCCGAGGTCGACCAGGTGGTCGAGGCGCTCGATCGCGGCGTCGAAGGTGCCGGCCGGGGTGAACGTGCCGATGTGCAGCTCGTACAGCACCGAGCCGGGCAGTTGCCGTCCGGTCCAGTGCTGGTCGGTCCAGTCGAAGGCGGTGTGGTCGTACCGCCGGCTCAGGCCGTGCACCCCGTCCGGCTGCCACGGCGACCGCGGGTCGGGCAGCGGCTTGTCCTGGCCGGGCAGCACGAAGCCGTAGTCGACGGCGGTGGAGTCGACGTCGGCGTGCCACCAGCCGTCCTCGCCGGGCTCCATCGGGTGCTCACGGCCGTCCAGGTGCAGTGTGACGGGCTTGTCCGGCGCCCAGACCGAGTATCGGGTCATTCCTTCACCAGGAGTGCGACGGGATAGGTACGCAGCAGTTCGGCCACCGACAGGCGGTTCCCGCCGTAGCCGGTGTTGGTGAACACTTCCGTCCAGCTGTGGCCGTCCAGTGTCAGGGTGGTGTCGCCCCAGCCGCCGTGCCGTGACAATCCGACCGGGAGCCGGGTGGACACCGCCACCACGCCACCGCGGTCGAAGGCGAGCACGTGCTCGGCGGACCGGCCCTCGGCCCAGACCGGGCGGTACCCGGCGAACAGTTCCGGCCGCTGCCGGCGCAGGCGCAGCACCCGGCTGGTGACCAGCAGTTTGGCCGCGCCGGTGTCGTCCACCGGGGGCTGCCAGCCGTCGTCGAGACGCCCGAGCAGTTCGCGGCGTTGCGCGAAGTCGACCGGGCGGCGGTTGTCCGGGTCGACCAGCGAGTGGTCCCACAGCTCGGTGCCCTGGTAGACGTCCGGGACGCCGGGCATGGCCAGCTGCGTCAGCTTCTGGCCGAGCGAGTTGGACCAGCCGGGCGGGGTGATCGACGCCGCGAAGTCGGTCACCTCGCGGTGCAGTGCCGGGTCGTCGTAGAGCCGGTCGACCATCTGCTGCAACGTGTTCTCGAAGGACTCGTCGGGGCGGATCCAGGACGTGCAGGTGCCGGCTTCCCGGGCGGCTTTCACCGCGTACGCCCGCAATCGGTCCCTGGACACCGGCCACGCGCCGACCGCGACCTGCCAGATGAGATGGGCCAGCGCCGGGTCCGGGAGCGGAGCGAGCCGGACCCACCGGCGCACCACCTCGGTCCAGTCGCCGGGCACCTCGGCCAGCACCGCCAGCCGGGCCCGCACGTCCTCGCCGCGCTTGGTGTCGTGGGTGGCCAGCGACGTCATGGTGAACGGCCAGTCCAGGACCCGCTGCGCGGCGAAGTCGTGGAACTCGTCCGGGGTGACGCCGAACTTGGCCGGGTCGTTGCCGACCTCGTTGCGGGCGACGAACCGGGTCCAGCGGTAGAACGCGTTGTCCTCCACCCCCTTGGCCATCACCGCGCCGGTGAACTGCTGGAAGCGGATCGCCAGTTCGTCGGCGGGGTTGCGGAGCCGTGCGGTGATCCGGTCCAGGAGACCGATCATCTGCGGGCGCCGGCGGCCCGCCTCGGCCCGCGCGGTGGCCAGGTCGCGGGAGCCGGCCGGCAGGTACGAGCGGTAGACCGGGAAGCAGGCGGCCAGCTCGGCGAGGGCCACCGGGGCGTGCTCGATCTCCGGCGCCAGCCGGGCCAGGCGGGCCAGTTCGGCGGCGAGGACCTCGGTGGCGACCCGGTATTTGGCATCGTGGACCAGGTCCTGCCAGGAGGTGGTGACCCCGGTCAGGTGGTGGTCCAGGGTGTTGAAAAAGGCCTCCGTGCCGGTGTCCACGAAGACCCCGTTGACCTCGGCCATCGCGTCGTATCCGGTGGTCCCGGCGACCGGCCAGGCGGGCAGCTTCTCCCCGGGTTCGAGGATCTTCTCGACCACGATGTACGCGTCCGGGGCGGCGTCCCGGAGCCGGTTGAAGTACTCGCCGGGGTCGCGCAGGCCGTCCGGATGGTCGACGCGGATGCCCTGCACGATGCCCTCGTTGTACCAGCGGAGGATCTCGGCGTGGGTGGCGGCGAAGACCTCGGGGTCCTCGACGCGCAGGCCGGCCAGGTCGGTGATGGCGAAGAACCGCCGATAGTTGATCTCCCGGTCGCCGCGGGTCCAGTTGACCAGCTCGTAGTGCTGCCGGTCGTGCACCTCCTGTGGCGTGCCCTCGCCGGTCCCGTCGGCGATCGGGTAGCGCTTGTCGTAGTAGCGCAGTTCGCCGTCCTCGATCCGCAGATCGTCGAGGGCGTCCGGTTCGTCCGCCAGGACGGGAAGCAGGATCCGTCCACGCTCCCAGTCGATGTCATAGAAGCCCGAGAAATCCGACTTGCGCCCATTTTTCAGCACATCCCACCAGGTGGGGTTCTCGTGCGGCACCGCAACCCCGGCATGATTGGGCACGATGTCGACGACAAGGCCAAGATCGCGAGCCTTCAACGCCGAACTCAAAACGGAAATATCACCCAATGCCGGATTTATCCGGGAGTGGTCGACGACATCGTAACCGTGCTCGGACCCGGGAGCCGAAACCAGCAATGGCGCTGTGTAAAGGTGCCCGACCCCCAGATCAGCGAGATAGTCGACGATCTCGGCGGTAGAACCAAGAGGAAAATCCGGGCGAACCTGTACGCGATACGTACTGCTCGGGTGCATCAGACCGTCCTGTCCAAGACGATGAGAGACCGGTCCGGCACCCAGATCTTGTGTCCGGCCTCCACGACGGACGGCCGATCGGGTGACGGCTCGGCGGTTTCGATGACTCTCTCCCACTTCTCCCCGTACTCGGCGGGAGGAGTGGCGAACTCCAGCGGCGCGTCGTGCGCGTTGAAGAAGAGCAGGAACGAGCTGTCCACGTGCCGCTGGCCGTACTGGCCGCGCTCGCGGATCCCCTCGCCGTTGACGAACAGCGCGACGGCCCGCCCGAAGTCGTTGCCCCAGTCGTCGCCGGCCATCTGCCGCCCGTCGGGGGTGAACCACTCCAGGTCGGGCAGCGGGTCGCCACCACCACGGGCGGTCACCGGCAGCCCGGTGAAGAACCGGCGGCGCTGGAACACCTGGTGCCGGTGCCGGAACGCGGTCAGCTTGCGGGCGAACTCCAGCAGCTGCTCGTCGGCGTTCTCCCAGTCGATCCAGGCCAGCTCGTTGTCCTGGCAGTACGCGTTGTTGTTGCCCTGCTGGGTGCGGCCCAGCTCGTCGCCGTGCGAGATCATCGGCACGCCCTGGCTGAGCATCAGGGTGGCCAGGAAGTTGCGGCGCTGCCGGGCCCGCAGTTCGAGCACCCCGGCGTCCTCGGTGGGGCCCTCGATCCCGCAGTTCCAGGACCGGTTGTGGCTCTCGCCGTCCCGGTTCTCCTCACCGTTGGCGTCGTTGTGCTTGTCGTTGTACGACACCAGGTCGTTGAGCGTGAAACCGTCGTGCGCGGTCACGAAGTTGATCGAGTGGAAGGGTTTGCGGCCGTCGTCCTGGTAGAGGTCGGCGGAGCCGGTGATCCGGGAGGCGAATTCGGCCAGGGTGGCCGGTTCCCCCCGCCAGAAGTCGCGGACGGTGTCCCGGTACTTGCCGTTCCACTCGGTCCAGTTGGGCGGGAAGTTGCCGACCTGGTACCCGCCGGGCCCGACGTCCCACGGCTCGGCGATCAGCTTGACCTGCCCGACCACCGGGTCCTGCTGCACCACCTCGAAGAAGGTGGAGAGCCGGTCCACGTCGTAGAACTCGCGGGCCAGGGTGGAGGCGAGGTCGAAGCGGAAGCCGTCGACGTGCATCTCGGTCACCCAGTACCGCAGCGAGTCCATGATCAGCTGGAGGCTCTGCGGGCTGCGGACGTTGAGGCTGTTACCCGTACCGGTGTAGTCCATGTAGAACTGGGGTTGATCGTCGACCAGACGGTAGTAGGTCCGGTTGTCGATGCCCTTCAGCGACAGCGTCGGGCCCAGGTGGTTGCCCTCGGCGGTGTGGTTGTAGACCACATCGAGGATCACCTCCATACCGGCCGCGTGCAGGGCTTTCACCATGCCCCGGAACTCCTGGGTCTGCTGACCGAGTGAGCCCATCGCCGAATATCCGTGGTACGGCGCGAAGAAGCCCAGGGTGTTGTAGCCCCAGTAGTTGTTCAGCCCGAGGTCGTGCAGCCGGTTGTCGTGCACGAACTGGTGCACCGGCATCAACTCGACGGCCGTCACGCCGAGGCTCTTCAGGTGCTCGATGATCGCCGGGTGGCCGATCGCCGAGTACGTCCCGCGCATGTCCCGGGGGATGTCCGGGTGCCGCTGGGTCAGGCCCTTGACGTGCGTCTCGTAGATCACCGAGTGGTGGTACGGGATGTCCGGCCGCCGGTCGTTGCCCCAGTCGAAGTACGGGTTCACCACCACGGCCTTCGGCATGTACGGCCCGGAGTCGAGTTCCGACATCTGATCCGGGTTGTCGAAGTCGTACGCGTACAGCGACGGATGCCAGTCGATGTCCGAGTCGACGGCCCGCGCGTACGGGTCGAGCAGCAGCTTGTGCGGGTTGCACCGCAGGCCACGGTGCGGCTCGTACGGCCCGTACACGCGATAGCCGTACCGCTGACCGGGCTCCACCCCCGGCAGGTACGCGTGCCAGACGAACGCGTCCTGCTCGTGCAGGAGAACCTTCCGCTCGTTGCCGGACGGGTCGAACAGACAGAGTTCGACCGCCTCGGCCACCTCGGAGAAGATCGCGAAATTCGTGCCCGTCCCGTCGTAGGTGGCACCCAATGGGTACCGGTGACCAGGCCAGACCTGCATACGGTGCTCCTACCCCTCGGCCGTCCTCAATGATCGCGGGCCGGCGCGCGAGATGTTTGCCCATCCCGGGGGTGGGTTAATCCTGCGCGCCCGCGCCTGCGGTCATTCTTCCGGACCGGGCGGGTCAGGAGTCGTCGCGACTCTGCTCCGCGAGGAACCGCTCCAGCTCGGCGCCGAGCTCGTCGGCGGTCGGCAGAGGCGTGTCGGAGTCGGCGAGCAGGTTGGCCTCCCGGCCCCGGACGAACGCGTCGTACTGTGCCTCCAGCGAGGTGACCAGGCGCGCGGCCTGCTCGTCGTCGGCGATCTGCTTGTCCACCTCGCCGCGCACCAGCTTGGCCGACTCGCGCAGGCCACCGGTCGGCAGGGCCAGGCCGGTGCTGGCGGTGACCGAGTCGAGCAGCACCTCGGCAGCCGCCGGATAGCCGGTCTGGGCCAGGTAGTGCGGCACGTGGGCGGCGTAGCCGAGCGCGTCCCGGCCGGACTCGCCGAGCCGGAACTCCAGCAAATTGCCGACACTGGCCGGCACCTGGACCCGCTGCAGCCAGGACTCGTGCTCGCCGAGCAGGCGCTTGTCGGTGGCGTGCGCGGTGACCCCGACCGGGCGGGTGTGCGGCACCGCCATCGGGATCGCGTTGAGGCCGACCGTGACGCTGACCCCGAGCTGGTCGATCAGCAGGGTGACGGCGGCGATGAAACGCTCCCACTGGAGGTCCGGTTCGGGGCCGGCGAGCAGCAGGAACGGGGTGCCGAGCTGGTCCTTGACCAGGCGCAGTTCGAGACTGGGCTCCTCGTAGCTCTCGAAATGGTCGGCCACGAAGATCATCGGGGGGCGGCGGGAGCGGTAGTCCAGGAGCTGGTCCAGGTCGAACGTGGCGATCACCTCGTTCTCCAGATTGTCCAGCAGACTCTCCCGGGCGAGCTGGATCGAGCTGCCCGCGTCGACGAATCCGGTCAGCGCCTGGATGAGCACCGGGCCGTCGAGTTCCGGCAGTTCACCGGTGATCTCGTAAAGCTCGTACGGGTCGAGCACGCTGCGAACCTCCATGAAGAGTTTTCGGCGACAACAGCCGGGCGGCGTCTTTGATTCCGGCGGGTATCCATCATCACCCACCCAAACGAGCGGGCACGTGCGCGCACCCTTCACAATGGGTGGCAGATCCTCTTCCTCGCCCCCCTCGGAGTGATCTGTGACGAAGGAACTGGCCGAAGACACCGCTACCCCACCCGGCACTCTCTGGGCCCGGATGAAAGCCGATCCGCAGTACGCTCCGGAGCACCTCGCGCTGGAGGCGGTCCGCCGCCTCGGGCCGGAGGCCGCCGAGTGGCACGACAGGCTGCGCGCCGAGCGCCCGGAGCTCGGCCCGGACCAGCTGGCCGATCTCGCGATCAAGCGCTTCACCACCCTGGCCCGGGTCTCCGGGGCGGTCTCCGGCGCGGCCGGGCTGCCCGGCGCGGTCCTCGACGTCGGGGTGCTCGCCTGGACCCAGGCCCGCATGGTGCTGCACGTGGCCGCCGCCTACGGCACCGACCCGGCCGCGCCCGATCGCGCCACCGACCTGCTGGTGCTCCAGCGGGTGCACAAGGTGGCGGTGACCGCGCGGACGGCTCTCGGGGTCGCCGCCGGGCGGGAGCGGGCCAGCCGGATCTTCACCGGTGACGGCAGCCGGCCGCTGGCCGGGGTGCTGATGCGGCTGAGCGTGAAACTGGCGCAGATGGCCGGCATCCGGGCCGCCAAGCGGGTCTTCGCCAAGGTGGTGCCGGGCGCCGGCATCATCCTCGGCACGTGGGCCAACTCGGCGGCGACCAAGGATCTGGCCAAACGTTCCAAGGAGCATTACCGCAACGGCTAGGTTCCGTCCGGCGCATCGCTCCGACGCGATTCGCGAGACAGAACCTAAGGTTCGGCGGCGGCCTTCCGATGACCCTGTCGTGAGGTCCGCCGTCCTGACCCTCGTCGTGGCGCCGCTGCTGCTGGCCGGCTGCTCCTCCTCGTCGTCCTCGTCATCGGAGGGCGGGGGTGAGGCGCAGAGCACCGGCAGGCCGGGCCGCAACTGGATCCTGTTCGATCAGGGCACCGTGTCCGGAGCGCCGTCCGCGTCGTACGGCAAGGCCTCGCCGACCCCGTCGATCACGCTGCCCACTCTGCCGCCGGCCAGTGGCTCGCCGAAACCCACCCCGAGCCCGACCTGCACGCCGCAGCAGCACATCAAGACCATCGACGGTCTCGGGGTGCGGCCGTCCAGCACCAGCGCCGTGGTCACCTGGTACAACCCGGGCGGCAGCGACCTGGTCGACTACCGGATCACCGCGGCCAGCCAGGTCCTGGTCAAGGGGATGCAGCCGGAGCTGGGCTGGACCCGGAGCATGCCGGCCAAGTGCGGTTTCGTCAGCGCCACCGTCACCGGGCTGACCCCGGGCACGCCGTACATCTTCACCGTCGACAAGGTGCGCACCCGGGAGAACCTGGGTCTGGACGGTGTCCAGACCCAGACCATCGGCCGGTCCCACGTGGTGACCACCACATCCGGTTAGCCGCCCGATTGAGCCGTCCCGGCCGGTTCGCGGATCAGCGTGCCGTCGACGTAGCAGTACTGCCAGCCGTCGTCGTGCTCCAGCGAGCGGATGATCGGGTGCTCGGTGTCGGCGTAGTGCGCGTCGGCGTGCTTGTTCGGCGAGTCGCTGCAGCAGCCGACCTCACCGCAGGTCAGGCACATGCGCAGTTCCACCCACGTGTCACCGGACTCGACACACTGCTCGCAGACGTCGGTGTCGGTCTCGGTGATCTGGATCCGGTCCATGTGGGTGCAGGCGGTGCTGATCGTCTCCTCCCGGACGTACCGCCAGCGGTCGTGCAGCAACCGGTCCGGGATGAACCGGGCCAGCATCCGGGAGTTGGCCGCCAGGATCGGCGACAGCACCGCGAGGATCAGCACGTAGAGGGCGACGAACGGGCCGATCCGCTCGTCCAGCCCGGCGGCGAGCGCCAGGGTGGCCAGGATCAGCGAGAACTCGCCCCGGCCCAGCACGGTCAGGCCGACGTTGGCGGCGCCGCGCTGGTTGAGGCCGAACAGCCGGGCGGTGATCAGGCCGGCCGACACGTTGGTCAGCACGGTGATGCCCACCGCGATCAGCACCGGCACCACGACCGCGCCGATCGCGCCGACGTCGATGCTCATCCCGAAGGCGACGAAGAAGACCGCCGCGAAGACGTCCCGCAGCGGCAGGACCAGGCGTTCCACCCGCTCCTTCACCGAGGTGCGGGCGATCACCAGACCGATCATCAGGGCGCCGATCGCGTCCGAGACGCCGACCTCCGCGGAGATCCCGGCGACCAGCACGGTCAGGCCGACCATCAGGATGGCGAGCAGCTCGTCCTCACGGCTGTCGATGATCTTGCCGATCCAGCGGGCTCCCCAGCGGGCCACCGCGAACAGCAGCGCCAGGTAGCCGAAGCTGATGCCGATCCGCAGCGCCAGCTCACCGGCCGAGTTCGCCCCGGACAGGATCGGGGTGAGCAGTGCCAGGTAGAGGGCCAGGAACAGGTCCTCGATCACGATGATGCCGAGGATCACCGGGGTCTCGGCGTTGGCCAGCCGGCGCAACTCGATGAGCAGCTTGGTGGCGATCGCCGACGAGGAGATGCCGACCGCACCGGCGATCACGAACGCCTCGGAGGCGCCCCAGCCCATCGCGAAGCCCAGGCCCAGCCCGGCGCCGATGTTGATGGCGATGTACGCCCCGGCCGCCGCGAACAGCCGTTTCCCGCTGCCCAGCACCTGCTCGACCGGGAACTCCACGCCCAGGTGGAAGAGCAGCAGCACCAGCCCGAGCAGGGCGAGCATGTCCAGGTCCTCGGGGTGGTCGAACAGGGTCAGACCGGGAGTGAACGGGCCGAGCAGGATGCCGGCCAGCATGAAGAACGGAACGGTGGGCAGCCGGAACCGGCGGCCCAGCCGGGCGAGCAGCCCGGCGACGAGGATCAGGGCGCCCAGCCCGATGAGGTTCGCGTGCACGGGGATCCCTAGTCGGTGAAGTAGGTGCCGGACAGCACCGCGCCGACCTTGCGGGCCTGCTCCTCGGTCAACTCGACCACGGCGTCGGGTTCATCACCCGCGTCCTCGAAGACGTAGAGGTGGCGTTTGCCGTCGCGGGACACCACGATCGACACCCGCCGCCCGCCACCGCCCAGCGCCACGTCGTACCGGGTGCCGACCCCGGGTAGTTCCTGGATGTGTATGCCCTTTCCCATGGGCGCAGATCCTACGGTGAGGTGCGGCAGGATGGCGCTGTGCGGATTCTCTTTCTCGGCGCCGGCGCCACCGGCGGCTACTTCGGCGGCCGGCTCACCTCGGCCGGGCGGGACGTGACGTTCCTGGTCCGGCCACCGCGGGCGGCCCGGCTGGCCGAACGCGGGCTGCGGATCAAGGCGCCGGACGGTGAGACAGTGGTCACGCCGCGCGTGATCACCGAGCCGGACGGCCCGTACGACCTGGTGGTGATCGCGGTGAAGAGCTACGCGCTGGAGGCCGCGCTCACCGATCTGCTCCCCGCGGTCGGGCCGCGAACCGTGGTGATCCCGCTGCTCAACGGCATCCGGCACATCGAGTCGCTGGTCCGGCGCTTCGGCGCCGACCGGGCCTGGGGCGGCGTCTGCATGATCCACGCGACGCTGGACGAGGACGGCGACGTGGTCCAGCTGAGCGGCCTGCACCGGCTGTCCTTCGGCCCGCTGCACGGCGACGACGAACGCCTGGTGACGGTCACCGACACGCTGTCCGGCGCCGGATTCGACGCCCGGGCATCGACGGCGATCGTCCAGGAACTCTGGGACAAATGGGTCCTGCTGGCCACCCTGGGCGCGGCGACCACCCTGATGCGCGGCCCGATCGGCGCGATCAACAAGGCGCCCGGCGGCCCCGCGTTCCTGCACGCGCTGGCCGCAGAGACGTCCGCGGTCGCCGAGGCCGCCGGGCATCCGATCCGCGGCAAGGCCGCCGCCATGCTGGAAGCCGGCATCGTCACCACCGAGGCGACCACCTCGTCGATGTACCGCGACCTCACCCGGGGACTGCCCGTCGAAGCCGGCGCGATCATCGGCGATCTGGTCGCCGAGGCGGAGAGACACCAGGTCAGCGTGCCGTTGCTGACCGCGGCCCACACCGGGTTGGCGATCTATCAGCAAACCCTCTGACGGTACGCCCGACGAAACGGTCCCGTCTCGTCCGCGCGAGGTGGGCGGCCCGCCCGGACCGTCCGGCGACCGCCGGGCGGATGCGGCCCGTCACGCCGTCAGCGGCTTGAGCATCCGGTCCAGCACCGCCGGCAGACAGCGATCCCAGAACTCCCAGTTGTGGTCCCCCGGCTCGAACCCGGCGTCCAGCTCCACCCCGGCGGTCGCACACGCGGCGATGAACCGGCGGTTCTGCGCCACCAGGAGGTCGTCGTCACCACAGCGCAGCACCAGCCGCGGCAGGACCGCCGGATCCGCGACCCGGATCAGGTGCATCAGATCCTCGTCCCCACCGGCCACGATCCGGTCGGCGAAGACCCGGGCGGTCAGCGCCCGGATGTGCGGCCGCAGATCGTGCTCCTGGATGTAGGCCAGATCCAGCGCCCCCGACAGGCTGGCCGCGGCGGCGAACCGCTCCGGCTCCCGCAGCGCCCACTTGAACGCGCCGTAGCCGCCCATCGACAGCCCCGCCACGAACGTCTCGTCCCGCCGCCCCGACACCCGGAAGAACCGGCCCACCACCTCCGGCAACTCCGCCGACAGGTAGTCCCAGAACCGCATCCCGTACGTCTCGTTGGCGTAGAAACTCCGGTGCGCCTGCGGCATGACGACGGCCAGCCCGCGCTCCTGCGCGTACCGCTCCACCGCACTGAACCGGCTCCACGCCGTGTGGTCGTCACTCAGCCCGTGCAGCAGGTAGAGCACCGGCGGCGGATCCACCCCGTCGTCCGGCAGGATCACCGTCAGCGAGGTGCCCGTCTCCAGCGCCTCGGAGTAGAAATCACACCGGATCAGAGCCATCGGCACAGTCTGGCCGTCCGCTCCCGGCCACCTCCGCCCGGGTGTCCCCCATCCCACCGCCGCCCTCTCGCCACCACCCACCGCCGTCCCGTCGTCCCGCCGACTCGCTGTCTTCGCGGAACCGATCCGGCCGGCCCGCCGTCTCACCTACCACCCCGCTGAAGGGAGCACTCCGGTGAATCGACACGGATGGACGGCACTGGCGGCGGCGGCCGGGCTGCTCGGAGCGACCGCCACCGGCTGGGCAGTGTGGCCGGACCGGATCGACGACCACGCCCGGGACCTGCTGTACCAGCACGCGGCCCCGAGCGGCAGCGCGGACCGCTTCTGGGACGACGGCTTCTCCCCCGGCCTGATCAGCATCGAGTCAGCGGTCGTCACCGACGGCGGCCGAACCCTGACCGCCACGTTCACCGGCGCCCCCGAACCGGCGTCGAAACCGTGCGGCGCCGACTACACCGGCCGCGCCTTCGAGTCCACGACGGCGGTGGTCGTCGAGGTCCGCGCCACCACAGCCGACCAGGCCGATTGCGAGGACCTCGGCGGCACCCGCACGGTCACCGTGGAGTTGGCCTCACCCCTCGGGCAGCGTGCCGTCCTGGAGACCCGGCAGGGCCTCCCGGTCCCGGTCACCGTCGAGTAGGTGGTGCCGCACCCGCACCGGCGCCCCGTCCGGCGCGGTCCACCCGGCCACCGTCGTGTGCGTGTACCGCCACCCGGTGGCCCGATAGAACGCCACAGCGGCGGTCCGCTCACCGGTCGCGGTGACGTTCAGGCTCAACGCGTACCCCCGAGACCTACTTTTCGGATTCGATGACCGAGTTGGGCCTGAACCAGTTCGCGGGAGGGTGTCGGGTGGTCGGCCTGATCTTGTAGGTTGGCGTCGGCGAATCGATCTGCGGAGAAGGTAGCGCGGCATGGCAGCGTCCGGGGCTGGCGCCTTCTCCAGCGATGAGGCCCTGGCGTTCTTGACGGAACTCGCCGAAGAGACTCCCGAACGGCGTGCCGCAACTCTGGAACGTCTGTTCCAGTCTGTGAAAGACCGGCCCGAGGAGGTCGGGCATGACATCCTTCCGGATCAAGTAGTCGCCGCGTCCGTCATCGTTGCGGCGACGGCTCTCGGTGGTGACCAGTTCGACGAGCGTCTCCAAGCGCTGGCCATGGATGATCCCGCCGTTGACGCTCGACTGCCGCCGCTGGCGGGGGACCTGGCCGGTGCAGCGCTCAAAGCGCTCGACTCTGTCACCGACCGGTGGATTCAGGAACGGGCAGAAGACGCTGACACCGTCGAGGCAATCCAAACCATCGCCGCACTTTCCCAGGTGCTTGCCTATGTCAGCGTGATGGAGGACCTCGACGCGATCTGGAATGACGCCTGTGACTATGGGGCGGACGGAGAAGCCCCCGAAGGCACTCCGGTCGGCATTCAGCACCTTGCTTCCTTGCTGCGCATCCACGGTTCGGTGATGGGCGGAGGCTTGGCCTTCGCCGTGGAGGTCAACGAACCTTTTCGCGTCAAACGCGCCGTCGAAGCCCTGCACTACTTCGGGCTGGCTGCGGCCGCCGAGCTTCTGGAAGACACCCTGGGGCGCAGTTTGAAGGGCCAGGACTCCGAATCTTGGCCGACCGATGACGGCTTCAACGGCCTGATCGATGGCGATGTGTTGGACAGTGCTTTCCAAGCAAAGGCGAGGGAGGTTCCGGCCGACTTCGGCCGCGAGTGATCAGGATCTAGTCAGCGTCTTGGCATAGCGGCGAATGTCCTGCGCTCGCGTCCGAGAAGGGGCCGGCCGCCGCGATGCTCCGCTGTCGGATCTTGTCGAGTTGGCCATGGTGCCGGGCTGACGGCGGTGTCCAGGTGATCGGATTCGGCTTTTGTCGGCCGGACGTAGTCGAAGGTGCCGTCCGCGGGCGGGAGCCGGGTTGCTTGGGCGCTGGCGGAAACGGTGCCGATGAACAGGTCCATGCGGGCGAGGTATTCGGCCGCGATCGAGGCCCACTGCTCGTCGGGCAGGACCGGATCCGTGGCGTTGTTGCTCACCGTGCAGTGCCGCGGCGGCGGGTTGAAGCCAGCAGCGACAGGCTGTTCGAGCAGGTTCGCCAGCCTGCTGACCGACACTCCGCCGGCCGACCGCCATCGGCCACGCACCGACCACCCGGGGATCGACATGCGGACTGTGGTCTCCCGGCCCGAACACGTAGTTCAATACCTGACGAACGTCTGAGCTGCGGTTGTGGATCCAGCAGATCATGACCGCCTCAGCAACCCTTGGAGACGCCTCGTCACCTCGTCCAACTGCTCAACCGCCGCCGCACATCTCTCTTGATCGAACAGCGACCGCCCCGACCAGGGCCGTACGGATGACGAACAGCTCACGCCGCACCGTGGCCAGCTCGGCGCGAGTGGCCGGCACGTCCGGGCCCGCGATCAACGCACGAGCAGCGGCAACGGTGACCTCGCCCGCAGACCCCGTCGGAGTCAGCTGTGCTCGCTTCGCCGCCTCACGAACCTGCTGCAACTCCTCGCCCGACAACCGAAGCGATATCCGATGCTCCCTGCCCCGCGACAGGTGCCGCCGATGGCGGGCGGGCGGTTCCGGCCGCGCACGAGATCGATTTCCACGGCGGCATCGTGCACCCAGCCTGCAGACCGTCCAACATCGACCCGAACCTTTGGTCTGGACACCGAACAGTTCAGCTGGACGGGACACTCATCGGCCCTCATCCGCGTTGGGAATGTCGTACCCGTCGATTAGAATGTATGTACGAAACAGGGGACCTGACCTGCGGATCTTCGGGCTCCTGGAGGCGCCTTCGTGCCCGTTTTTCCGCAGTGCGAGTGAGGAGACGACGTGACGATCTCGACCACCACCCCCGTGCCTGCGATCCCTCCGTACGCAACGATGCTCGGCTTCACCCGCTATGTCTCCCGCACCGGCCCCGCCAAGGCCACCTTCGTCGGCGGGCTGCGCCGGCAGCGGGAGCGCCGGAGCGGTTTCAACCCGCACGGCCAGCTGGTGAAAGCACTCAAGGCGGACATCGCGTTCCGCACCGGCGGCAGCTACCTCGGCGGCGTGGTCGATGTGGTGAAGGACCGCTGGAAGCCGCTGTACGGCGCGCTGCGCTCAGGCGCCCGCACCTACCTGGCCTCGCTCGGCGACCCACAGCAGGTCGACCTGGCCCAAACCCGCGAGGCCATCGCCGCGGTCGGCCCGCTGGCCGTGAAGATCAACCCACATTTCGGCCTGCGCTTCGCCGACGGCCGCCGCGAGGCCGTCCGGCTCCACTTCGACGAGGCTCCGCCGTCTCCCGAGATCACCACCGCGATGCTGCACCTGATGGCCCGCCACATGGACCAGATCCTCCCCAACGCCGAGCCGGTCCTGGTCGACCTACGCCGCGGCACCACCCACCGCATCGACCCGTCCGCCCGCCCCGCCGACATCGAGAGCTGGCTGGCCGGCGAGGCAGCCGCCTTCACCGCCATGTGGTCCACCACCACACCCCCAGCCGCCTGACCCACCCAACCCGCGCCGCGCTCCCGCTCCCCCGGGCGCGCGGCGCGCCACACCCGACACCCAGCATCCAGCGTCCAGCATCCAGCGCACAGCATCCGGAGCACGACGCCGGCATCCGGCGCACGGCATCCGGGCACAACATCCGGCACACGGCATCCGCAGCACGACGCCAGCCTCCGGAGCACAACATCCGGCATACGACATCCGCAGCACGACGCCAGCATCCGGCACACGGCATCCGACACACGCCATCCAGCGCAGAGCATCCGCAGCACGACGCCAGCCTCCGGCACACGGCATCCAGCGCAGAGCATCCGGAGCACGACGCCGGCCTCCGGCGCACGGCATCCGGGCACAACAGTCGGCACACGGCATCCAGCGCACGGCGTCCGCAGCACGACGCCGGCCTCCGGCGCACGGCATCCGGGGCACAACAGTCGGCACACGGCATCCGCAGCACGACGCGGGCATTTGGCGCACAGCATCCGGCGCACGGCCACTCGGCCACTCGGCCACTCGGCCACTCGGCCACGCAACTCACATCCCACCCACCCGGCCCGATCCACCCGGCCGACGCGGTGAGATCGCGGGCTCGNTGACTTCCGGCGCGGATCGCGCCGGAAGTCACCACGGTTGGGTTGCGGGGTTAGACATGGCGCACCGCGGACCCAGGCTGCGGCCTCCGGCATGACGCGCCACAGACCAGGGCTGCGGACTCCGGCATGACGCGCCACGGACCAGGGTTACGGACGGACCAGATCGCGGCCGAGGGCAAATGGCGGGAACGCTCACGCCGCCCGCCGCCCGCCGCCCGCCGCACGAACAGCACGAACAGCACCCCGCCCGAGCCGGAGACCCGGACTCGGGCATGACGCGCCACGGAGCAGGGGTGCGGGTCCGGGGTCGGGTATGCCAGTCCACCGAAGGCGAGCCAGACCGAGAGGGCTGAAGCCGCCTCACCGCTGCGGAGATTCTCGCGGACGGCGTTAACCGGGTTTGCGCGTTCTGGGTGTGGCTCGGCTGGTGACCGTGCTGAACGCGTCGAGGCTCGGCCGGTTAAGCTGCTTCGCGTGAGTCTTTACTCCGGCGTGCTCTCTCCGCCGCGCTCCTGAGCGGAGCGCTATCGGGCCGGTTCGGCGTGGGCTGATCGGCTTTCTCTTCGTGCGCTCCGTCGAGGCTTCCTGACGGCTCACTCTTCTTCGGAGCGCTCGTGTTTTCGTCGTACCTCAATTCGGTCATGTCTTCTGCCTCGGGCCGGGCCCGGGTCAGCCTTCTCCTCGTCTCGATCACCGGGATCCTCTGGGGCACCACCGGCGTCGTGGTGCAGGTGGTCGCCGCGCGGACCGGGCTCGGGGCCATCGCCATCGGGTTCTACCGGCTCGCCGTCGCGGCTGCCGCCCTGCTCGTCATCGGGTTTCCGGCACTGCGGCGGATTCTGGCCGCATTCCGGGCCGCGCCGGCCGGGGTGATCGCCACCGGGGTCGGGCTCGCCGCCTACCAGGGACTCTACTTCCTGGCGGTCCGTCTCAGCGGAGTCAGCGTCGCCACCGTCGTCAGCCTCGGCGTCGCCCCGGTGCTGCTCAGCGTCTGGGAGAGCATCCGCGAACGGCGGCGGCCCAGCACCCCCACGATGATCGCCGCACTCGCCGCGATCGCCGGCCTGATCATGATCGCCGGAGCCACCGCCGACGCGGAGACCACCGAAGCGGCGGTGCCCGCCGAGGTGAGCTCATCCGCCGGGCTGAACGCGGCCACCGGAGTGAACGCGGCCGCTGGGACGAGCACGCCCACTGAGGTGGGTGAGGCAACCGGGACGAATGCGACCACCGGTATGAACGGGGCAATCGGGACGAGTACACCCGCCGGGATGGATGGGGCCACCGGGGCAAGTGCGCACGTGGAGAGCGGCGGGGCCGCCGGGATGGGTGGGGCCGCCGGGCTTGGGCTGGTCGTCGCGATTCTGTCCGGGATCGTCTACGCCATTTCGACAGCGGTCAGCCGGCACACCACCCAGGGTGTGGAACCGCTGCATCTGACCACGCTGTCGTGTGTGATCGGGGCGTCCGCCATCCTCCCGGTCGCGGCCGTCGAAGGGCTGGCCTTCACGCCGAGCGCGGGACCGATCGGGCTGCTGATCTACGCGGGGGCGATCACCACCGCGCTGGCGTACGCCCTGTTCTATATGGGTCTGCGGCACATCTCGGGCAGTGTGGCCGTGATCGTCACCCTGCTCGAACCACTGACCGCGGCGCTGCTGGCGGTGCTGCTGATCGACGAACCGCTGGGAGTAGCGACGATCATCGGCGGCGTGCTGTTGCTCAGCGCGGTTGCCACGCTCTACCTGGATGCCGGGAGTTCGGCTGAGCAGAAGGTGCGGGAAGCGACAAAGGGAGGGGCCGAGACGAAAGGCCAGGCCGGAAGGCGGGGGCAGGCCGCCACACAGGGACGGTCCGGCGCGTAGGGCAGTCCAGAACGTAAGGCAGTCCGGAGCGGTGGGGCGGGCCGGAACGGGTGAATCGGGGACCGCGAGGTGCCGGCCACCGGCGGCCGGGCCGAAAAGTTTTGAGAAATACCGGATCGGTCGACATTTCCGCTGGTATCGGCGCGGGAACGGCTTAGGGGCAGCCCGGTTGCGACGATGACTCCTGATGTACAGGTGCGGGCAGGACATCGGGGGGCGTTCGGCCATGATGAAAGCGGCAATCGTGACGCTGGCGGTCGCGGCGGGGCTCAGCCCCAATCCGGCAGGACTCAGCCCCGCTGCGGCAAGGGCAGACGCCGCTCCGACCAGGTCAGACACCGCTCCGGCAGGGGCCGGTGCCGGTGCCGGAAGGGTCAGCGCCGGTCCGGCAGGGGCCGGCGCGACTCCAGCAAGGACCGGCACCGCTCCGGGTCCGGTGGTGATGGGAGCCCCGGAGCTGCCGAGTCTGGTGGCTTATGTCCGGGCCGGCGACATCTACGTCAGCCGGGACGGCTCCGGTGAGAAGCGTCTGACCTCGACCGGCGGACATGCCCGGCCGCGCTGGTCACCGGATGGCGGGTCGCTGGCGTTCGTGCGGGGCGGCCAGTTGTGGACGATGCGGGCGGACGGTTCCGGCGCACGACGGTTGAGTTCCCGCGCGGCGGCCGGCCCGTCGTGGTCGCCGGATGGGAAGTGGCTGGCGTTCGCGTCGCTGTCCTGCACCGGCGGGCCGGGGGTGTACCGGATCCGCGCGGCCGGGGACGAAACCGGCACCGGCGGTGAGGCCGGAACCGGGAACGAAACCGGGACCGGCAGTAAGACCGGAGCCGGGGACGAAACCGGGAACGGCAGTAAGACCGGAGCCGGGGACAGGACCGCAACCGGCGACAAGGCCGGAACCGGGGACGCGCCAGTGAACAAGGGCAAGACCCCAGATGGGGATCCGGCCGGGGACGGGGTTGAGCCCGAGGTGCTGTTCCCCCGGGACTGCCGTGGCGAGGAGTTGCCGCTGGCCACCCCACCGACCGCGCGCAAGGCCGGCGCCACCCTGAACGAGCGGCTGGCCACCGACGACGCGGTGGCCTGGTCGCCGGATGGGAAGCGGATGGCGTTCCGGGGCGGGGACTGCGAGTCGACGTACGACGCCTGCCTGACGATCGGCACGATCGCGGACGGTGCGGAGCAGACGGTGGCCGCGTACGGCGGGGGCAGCTTGCAGAATCGGGGTTTCGCGGTGGTGCCGAGCTGGCGCGCGGACGGGGCGAAACTGTCCTGGACGGCCTTCCAGGAGGGTGAGACGGCGGCCGAGAGCAAGCCGTTGCACCTGGTGGAGTACGACACGGTGTCGGGTGCGAAGCGGATTCTGGGCGGCGCGCTGGACCGGGAGCTCGCCTACGTGGACGCCACCCGCGCGGTGATCACCGGGCAGAACGGGGGCCGGTCCTGGGTGACGGTGCTGGGTCTGACGGACGGGTCGCGTACCCCGTTCCGGTCCGGGTCGCAGCCGAGCGTCCAGCCGGTGCCGCACCGATGACCGCGGATCGGCGGAGGCGGGGGCGCTGATTTATCGTTGGCGCGCCATGAGTGAGACCGAAGACGTGAGTACGACCGAAGAGCAGAACCGCCCGATCCGTACGTTCCATCCGCGCCGTGGCCGGATGAGTTCCCGGCACGCCGACGCGCACGCCGAGTTGTGGCCGAGGCTGGGCCTGGAGGTGCTGGACGGGGACCGTACGCCGCTGGATCTCGCCGGGTTGTTCGGCCGTGCGGCGCCGGTGGTGCTGGAGATCGGTTTCGGCATGGGTGACGCGACGGCGGCGATGGCGGCGGCGGATCCGGGGCGGGGTTATCTGGCGGTGGAGGTGCACACGCCGGGGATCGGTAATCTGCTGGCGCTGGCGGGTGAGCGGGGCCTGTCGAATGTCCGGGTGGCGCTCGGCGACGCGATGCAGCTGGTGTTCCGGATCGCCCCGGGGAGTCTGGACGCGGTGCACGTGTTCTTTCCGGATCCGTGGCCGAAGGCGCGGCATCACAAGCGGCGGCTGATCCAGCCGGCGAATGTGGCGTTGTTGCGGGACCGGTTGCGCCCGGGCGGGGTGTTGCACTGTGCCACCGACTGGCCGGAGTACGCGGTGTCGATGGCGGTGACGCTGGACGCCGATCCGGGGTTGCGCCGGCTGCCGGCGGGGCCGCACGGCCGTCCGGAGACGAAGTTCGAGCGGCGGGGTGCGGCGGCCGGCCGCCCGATCACTGATCTGCGGTACGAGCGGACCGAAGTCTGAGCGGAGTCCGGCCGACAGTCAGGTTGTGGGGTGCCACGGAGGCAGACGGGTGAATCGCCGTTTTCCGCCCATTCGCCCCTCTAGGCTTGATGTGGAGGTCGGCCATGCGGCGAGTTGTCCCCGGTGATGCCGGGTGGTCCGGGCGGACGCGCGCGGCATCCGAGGAGGACGACGGCTACGGCTGGATCATCGAGACTCCGGCGGCCGAGGGCGGAGTCGACCGGACCGAGGGCGAAGCCGATCAGCTGGCCGCGCTGACCGCCCGCGCGGCCGGCGCGCCGAGCGCCTTCATCCAGTTCGCCGAGGACGGCCGGCTGCGGCTGTACGGCAGCTGGGGCGTCCCCGACGGCTTGGCCGGGATCGCCGAGATCGCCGTCGAGACCTCCCCTGGCGGGCTGGTGATGGGGACCGGGGCGCCGCTGGTGGTGGCCGACGTGAGCACCGATCCCCGGGTGCCGGACGGGGTGCTGCGCCGGGCCGGCGGCGCCTACCTGGGCCACCCGGTGTGTGACCGGGCCGGCATGGTCCTGGGGGTGTGCTGCGCCTACGACGAGCGTCCCCGGGAGTGGACCGCCGCGCAGGTGGCCGCGGTGGCCGAGGCCGCCGGGGTGGCCGCCCTGATGATCGGCGAGCAGCTGGCCCGGGTGGAGCTGGAGCAGCAGCACCGGTTCCTGGACGCGGTGCTGGACAGCCTGCACGACGGGGTGTCGGCGTGTGACGGGGCGGGCCGGGTGGTCTTCGTCAACGAGCGGATGCGCCGGCTCTGGGGTGACTCTCCGGTGGCCGACGTGGCCGGGCTGTCGGACGCCGCCGGAATCGCGCTGGAGCGGGAGGAGCTGGGCCTGTTCCGGGCGTTGCGCGGGGAGCGGGTGCGGGATCTGCCGATCACCGTGAGCCGGGGGCGGCGGACCCGGTTCCTGCTGATGGACGCGCAGCCGATCCACGGCCAGGACGGCCGGGTGGTGGGCGCGGTGCAGGCGGTGCAGGACGTGACCCGGCAACGGCGGGCGGAGCGGTTCCGCAGCTGTGAGCTGGCGGTGACGACGGCCCTGGCCGAGGCGGCGAGCATCGAGGCGGCCGGGCCGCGGGTGCTGGAGGCGGTGGTCACCACCTTGAACTGGGTGCACGCCGAGTTGTGGACGGTGGACGGCGAGACGATCCGGGCGGCGGCCCGCTGGAGTGCCCCGGGCTGGCCGTCGGCGATTCCGGTGCCGGAGGTGCTGGCGTTCGGGCAGGGCCTGGCCGGACGGTCCTGGCAGGTGGACAAGCCGCTGTGGATCCGGGACGTGGGCCGCCCGCAGAGCCTGATCTCGCCGGACACCTCGGCGGACCGGCTGCACACCGCGCTGGCGCTGCCGGTGCACGACGGCGCCGGGACGATCGGGGTGCTGACCGTGTTCGCGGATTCGACCGAGGATCCGGAGGACGAGCTGGTGGCGCTGATGTCCGGGATCGCCGCGCATCTGGGCCAGTTCGTGGAGCGGCAGCGGGTGGAGGATCTGCGCCGGCAGCTGACCCGGAGCAAGGACGAGTACCTGGCCCTGATCGGGCACGAGTTGCGCACCCCGTTGACGTCGATCAGCGCCTACACCGAGCTGTTGCGGGAGGCGGACGAGGCGACGCTGGTGCGGGACGGGCCCCGGCTGATCGAGGTGATCGAGCGGAACACCAACTCGCTGCGGGAGATCATCAACGAGTTGCTGGAGCTGTCGGCGCTGGACGCGGGGCATGCGGACGTCCGGCGTACGCCGATCGATCTGGCGGCTGTGGTCCGGGATGTGGTGGACCGGGCGCGGGTGGCTCTGGCCGGCGCCCCGGTGGTGATCGACGCCGATCTGCCGGCTGAGCTGATCGTGCCGGGTGACCGGGAGCGGCTGCGGCACATCGTGCAGAACCTGCTGGGCAGCGCGGTCCGGTTCAGCCCGGACGGCGGCCATGTGTCGGTGTCGCTGCGCAGTACCGGCCGGTCCGCCGAGCTGGCCGTCTCGGATGCCGCCTCGGATGTGCCGAGGGCCGAGCGGGAGCATCTGTTCACCGGGCATTTCCGGACGGCGCGGGGCACCGACCGGGTGCTGCCGGGCAGCGGCCTGGGCCTGACCCTGAGCCGGGCGGTGGTGGACAAGCACCAGGGCAGCATCGAGCTGACCGGTGACGAGTCGGGCACTACGGTGCTGGTCCGGCTGCCGATGGAAGCGGTCAGTCCGTAGGACGCCCGCGGCGTTCGATGTCGCGGACCACGTCCGGATCCCACTTGGAGGCGTCCCAGTCGTCGCTGGTGACGATCGGCTGCCGCCGGCCGGCCAGGTCGGGGCGGCCGGTGAGCCGGCGGATCCGGGCGCGGGTCAGGATCACCCCGGCGAGCAGGGCGATCCACGCGCCGATCTGGAGCGCGGCCACCACCCCGGCGGGCACGCTGAGCAGGTAGCTGAGGGCCATCAACAACACGGTGAGGAACAGCCCGCCGTAGCCGGCCGCACCGGGCCCGGCCGGTGTGACCCGGTGCGTACTGATGATCCAGACGACGGTGGAGACCAGCAGGCCGAGCACCGAGATCAGGGTGAGCAGGCCGATCACCAGCCCGCCGAGCAGGAATCCGGCGTAGGTGCCCGGGGAGAGCGGGTTGGTGGCGCCGCTGCGCAGCGCCAGCACCCCGGCCATGGTGAGCACCGTCGCGATCAGCGAGACCAGCAGGTACGCCACGCTGAAGCGGATCACCCGGCGGGTGGCCAGCGCGAAGGTCTCCAGGTCGCCCTCGTGTGCAGTCATCGGTGGTGGAGCTTACCGCCGCTGGCGGACCACCCCTGCCGCACCACCGCCCCGGCGGTCCGGTTCGGCGCTGGCGACGAATCCGCCGCCTCCGGTGAATTCGATGGCGGTGGCCGCCCCGAGTTCGGCGACGTCGGGGCCGAAGGTGTGGCCGAGCGGGGTGAGTTCCGGTCCGTACCGGGCGCGGAACGCGGGTTCGGCCTGGATCCCGGCGGTGTTGCGCTGGGAGGCGCGGGGGGCGGCCATCGCCTCGGGCAGGGTCATGCCGAAGTCGATCCGGTTGACCAGGATCTGCAGCACGGTGGTGATGATGGTGGCGCCGCCGGGTGAGCCGAGCGCCAGGAACGGTTTCCCGTCCTTGAGCACGATGGTGGGTGACATCGAGCTGCGCGGCCGTTTGCCGGGGCCGGGCAGGTTGGGGTCGGGGGCGTCGCCCTGGGTGGGTGCGAAGTTGAAGTCGGTCAGCTCGTTGTTGAGCAGGAAGCCGCGGCCGGGCACGACGATGGTGTTGCCGCCGGTCGCCTCGATGGTGAAGGTGTATTCGACGACGTCGCCCCACCGGTCGGCGACGGTCAGGTTGGTGGTGCTCTGCCCCTCCTCGGTCCGGGCGCCGGTGGTGCCGGTGGCGCAGCCGTCCCGCAGGTCGCCCGGCGGCACCGGCTTGACCAGGGCGGTGTCCGGGCTGATCACGCAGGCCCGCTGGGCCGCCCAGCGATCGGAGATCAACTTCTTCAGGACCGGTTCCCGGGTGTACGCCCCCACGTACCGATTCCGGTCGGCGAACGCGAGGGCCGACGCCTCCAGGTACCGGTGAAGTGTCGGCCGGCCGGTCTCGATCAGGTTGAGGGCCTCGCCGACCGCGGTGCCGCCACTGGACGGGGTGGACATGCCGTAGACGGTGTATCCGCGGTAATCGGACCGGGTCGGGGCCGGATGCCGCAGCCGGTAACCGGCCAGATCGGCCCGGGTGAGCACGCCCGGCCGGATCGGGTACGCCCAGGTGCCCCACGGGTCGGCGGCGACCGGCGGGCGCTGGACGGTCCGGACGATGTCGCCGGCCACCGCCCCGCGGTAGAAGACCTCGGTGCCCTTCTTCGCGATCAGCCGGTAGGTGGCCGCGAGGTCGGGGTTGCGCTGGACGCTGCCGACCGCGGGCGGCGCCCCACCCGGCAGGTAGAGCGCCCGGCTGGAGGTGAACTGCCCGAACGCGGCGGCGTTGTCGGCCACCTGCCGGCGGAAGGTGTCGTCGACCGGGAAGCCCTTCTCGGCCACCCGGGCGGCCGGGCCCAGCGTGTCGGCCAGCGACCGGGTGCCCCATCTGCGCAGCGCGGACTCCCAGGTGGCGAGGGTGCCGGGCGTCCCGGCGGAGAGACCACTGACCCGAGCCTCGGCGAAGTCGTAGGGCTGCCCGTCGGCCGGGTCGATGAAATACCGCTCGGTGGCGGCGGCCGGTGCGGTCTCCCGGCCGTCGATGGTGGAGACCCGCCCGGTGCGCGCGTCGTAGTGGACGAGGAACCCGCCGCCGCCGATCCCGGCCGAGAACGGCTCGGTCACGCCGAGGGTGGCGGCGGCCGCGATCGCGGCGTCGACCGCGTTGCCACCGCGGCGCAGCACGTCCAGGCCGACGGCGGTGGCGGTCTCGTCGACGGTGGACACCGCGCCGCCGTACCCGGTAGCGGTGGGCGTCTTGACCGGAGACGCCAGCGCCGGTGGGGAGGCGGCCACGACTCCCGCGGTGGTCAGTGACAGTGCTGTCAGGACGGGCAGGAACCGCATCGGGCCTCCAGATCAAGGACATCGCCGGTCGTCCATACCTGCCTACCGGTGTCCGGCCGGTGGCGCAATCGCTCAGCCGACCCCGAACGGCACCGGTTCGATCGCCGGGCAGTCCGCCCCGGCCGCCGGCAGGGTGAGATCGGTGAGGTAGCGGTCGACCGCCGCACTCACGCAGGGGCTGTGCGTGTAGGCGACGTGTCCCCAGCCCTGGTAGGTGAGCAGCCGGGCGGACGGGCCGAGTTGCCGGGCCACCTGCTGCGCCCAGACGTACGCGGTGGCCGGGTCGTACCGGGAGTTGACCACCAGCACCGGCCCGGTGGCGGCCGGGATCGGCCGTTGCGGGTTGACCGGGGCGGTGTCCCGGCCGAGGCAGCCGGTGACGGCGGTGAGCGCGAGTGGGGAGATCCGGGTCTGCGGCGCCCGGGTGGCCAGCGCGCGCAGCCGGTCGCGGAATCCGGTGAACCCGCCGACCGGCAGCGACCAGTCCTGGCACATCACCGCGGGGAAGCTGTGCGGGGTGATGTCCACGGTCCGGGCGGCGCGGGCGCGGCGGCCGGCCGGCACCGGTTCGTACGCCTCTTTCAGGTAGTGGGCGAACGAGTACCACTGCGGGTCGTAGAAGGCGCTGAACGCCGCCTGGATCAGATCCCAGACGCCGAGCCTGCTCGGCGGGTCGTAGGGGTCGACGAGTGTCCCGGCGGCGGCCCGGTCCATCAGCACCGCCCAGATCCGTTTGACGTCCCGCCCGCGCAGCGCGCACTTGTCGTCCCGCCCGCACCAGGCCACGAACTGGTCGAACGCGGCCTGCACGGCCTCCGCGGTCTGGGTCAGGAAGCCGTCCACGTCCACGCTGTGGTCCATCACCCCGTCCAGCACCAGGGCGCGCAGCCGGTCCGGGTAGCGCTCGGCGTAGAGCTGCCCGATCAGGGTGCCGTAGGACGCGCCGAAGAAGCTGATCCGCTCCTCGCCGAGGGCCAGCCGGACGGCGTCCATGTCCCGGACCACGCTGACCGTGTCGGCGTGGCCGAAGACCGGGCCGCTGCGCCGGGCGCAGTCGGCGGCCAGCCGCCGGTTGTAGTCGGCGGCCTTCGCGAAGTCGGCCTCGGTGGCGAGCATCGGGTTGGGCCGGGCGTCGACCAGCTTCTGGTCGCACAGGATGGGGGCGCTGCGGCCGACGCCGCGCGGGTCGATGCCGACGATGTCGAAGCGGCGGCGTACGGCGGCGCCGAAGTACTCCTGGTCGAGGGCCATGTTGACGGCCGAGACGCCGGGGCCGCCGGGGTTGACCATCAGTGTGCCGATCCGGCCGCCTTTGTCGGTGGCCGGCCGCCGGGCCAGCGTGAGTTCGATCCGCGGCCCGAGCGGCACGGTCCAGTCGACGGGCACTCGCAGTGTCCCGCACTGGACCTTCTCGTCCTCGGGGCAGGGCTCCCAGTGGATGGCCGGTGGGGCGGCGATCGCCGGGACGGGCCGGTGGAGGCAGCCGAGGGCGGCGGCCAGGGTGAGGACCGCAGCCGTGACCGGCCGTATCGACGCTCGCAGAACCCGGATCCGCACACCCCATCTTGATCCGAACCACCCACCCGATTCCGGGGTAAAGCCACAGATTCCGCTTATCGGTCACATCGCGGCGAGCCGTTCGGACAAGCGCATGGCACGGTTGGACGGTGACCATCACCCGACTCGCTCTCGCTGCCGCCGGTGTGGCCGTCCTGACCGCCTGCTCGTCGCCGGGCCCCTCGGAGCCGCCGGCGGTCGATCCGGTGCCCACCGTGTCCGGCGCCCCGGAGCCCAGCGCATCCGCGACCGGCGAGCCCGACCTGAGCGACCCGCAGACCATCGCCACCGGGCTGGACGTGCCGTGGGGCCTGGCGTTCCGGGACGACGGCAGCGCCCTGGTGGCCGAACGCGACACCGGCCGGATCCTGGAGATCGCCGCGGACGGCGGCAAACCCCGCGAGGTCCACCGGGTGCGCGGCGTCGCGTCCGGCGGCGAGGGCGGGCTGCTGGGCCTGGCGATCAAAGACGATTGGGTGTACGCCTACCACACCGCGGCCGACGACAACCGGATCATCCGGTTCCGGCTGGACGGCGGTGGCCCGGAGGTGGTGTTCGACGGGATCGTGCGCGGGTCACGGCACAACGGCGGGCGGATCGCCTTCGGCCCGGACGGCATGCTCTACGTGGGCACCGGTGACGCCAGTGAGGAGTCCCGGTCACAGGACCGGGACGATCCGAGCGGCAAGATCCTCCGGCTCACCCCGGAGGGGAGGCCGGCGCCCGGCAACCCGCGGGCGGGTTCGCCGGTGTGGAGCCTGGGTCATCGCAACGTGCAGGGCCTGGCCTGGGACTCGCGGGGCCGGATGTACGGCATCGAGTTCGGCCAGGACACCTGGGACGAGGTGAACGTGATCGAGCCGGGCAGGAACTACGGCTGGCCCGAGGTGGAGGGCAAGGGTGACGGGGATGATCGGTACACCGACCCGATCGTCCAGTGGGCGACGGACGACGCCTCACCGAGCGGGGCCGCCGTGGCCGGCGACACCCTCTACGTCGCCGGCCTCAAGGGACAGCGGCTGTGGACGGTGCCGCTCGGCGGCGGAACGGCGAAGGCGGAGTTCACCGGGGAGTTCGGCAGGTTGCGCACGGTCGCCGTGGCGCCGGACGGCTCGCTGTGGCTGACCACCTCGAACACCGACGGCCGCGGCGACACCCGCGACGGTGACGACCGGATCCTGCGGTTCCCGGCGAGCTGACGGCTCAGCCGCTCGGCGGCAGCTGGGGCAGCGCCGAGATAGCCGTGGCGTACTGGGCGACCTGCCGGTTGTTGGGCACCACTCCGTAAACCCGGAGCTGGTCCTGGATCGCCTGCTTGACGGCGTCCTCGGACTGCCCGCGATGCGTCTGCATCACCTTGTTGACGACGTAGTCCACACGGAGCTGGACCTGCCACCCGCCGGGCCGGCGGCCGGGGTCGGTGGCGAGGCTGCTGATCGACGTTAGCGCTTCCATGCCGGGGTAATCGGCTGCCGGGGTCCCCGGGTTGACGAATCGGGATGCCCCGGCAACGGATTCGCACCCCGGGGATACCGGCCTGACACTTAGACCTCCGGATCGCCGGTCTCGTCCGGCTCCGGAGGCGGGTTGAGGCGCAGCCAGAGCAGCATCAGCAGGCCCAGGGCGAGCATGCCCAGGCCCATCCAGAGATTGATCCGTACGCCCTGCGCCTTCTCCAGCTCCGCGGCGCCGTCGAAGAGCCCGATCCCGGTGACGATCAGCCCGTACACCACGAACAGGCCACCGATCACCCGGCGTACGTCGAACAGGCGCGCGATCTTGCGGTCCGCCATCGTCTCCTCCTCACCAGACCGGGATGTACAGGGCGATGGCCAGCACCACCGCGATCACACCGAGCAGCACCGGGTTCCGCCACCAGACCCGGTCGGCGACGACGGTGTCGCCGGCCGAGCCGTAGACCAGCCCGCGCAGCTCGTCCTCGTTCTTGCCCGGGGTGAACGGGGTGACCACCGCGGCCACCACCACCGCCGTCACGAACGCCAGCCCGGCGCCCCAGAAGCTCTGCTCCAGATCCGAGTTGAACTTCAGCACCTCGGTCAGGTGCAGGATGTAGAGCACGAAGGCGGACAGGAAGCCGAGGAACAGCGACCAGAACCCGGCCCACGCCGACATCCGCTTCCAGAACATGCCCACGATGAAGGTGGCGAACAGGGGCGCGTTGAAGAGCGAGAACAGCGCCTGGATGTAGTTCATGATGTTGTCGAAACCGGCGGCGATGAACGCGGTGCCGATGCCGACCACGATGCCGCCGACGGTGGCGATCCGGCCCACCCGTACGTAGTAGGCGTCGTCCCGGTCCTTCCGGACGTACGTCTGCCAGATGTCGTACGTGAAGACGGTGTTGAATCCACTCACGTTCGCCGCCATGCCGGCCATGAACGACGCCACCAGCCCGGTCACCGCCACCCCGAGCACCCCGTTGGGCAGCAGGTCGCGCATCAGCAGCGGGATCGCGTTGTTGTAGGTGAGGTCACCCTCCTCGGCGCCCAGCCCCTGCACGGTGACCAGGGCGATCAGGCCGGGGATCACGGTCACCGCCGGGA
The DNA here is from genome assembly GCF_050589265.1 of Actinoplanes sp. G11-F43. Classification (NCBI taxonomy): domain Bacteria; kingdom Bacillati; phylum Actinomycetota; class Actinomycetes; order Micromonosporales; family Micromonosporaceae; genus Actinoplanes; species Actinoplanes sp. G11-F43. Next base: position 99,347 of record NZ_JBNZCE010000003.1, on the reverse strand, counting down.
TCAGCAGCTTCGGGAAGGCCCCGATGATCGGAGTCCGCCGGGCGGCGCTCATGTCCTTGGCACTCAGCGCCCGCTGCACCTCGGCGAAGTTGGTGGTCCAGTAGCCGAAGGACAGCACGAAGCCGAGCCCGAAGACGATGCCGATCCAGCTCGCCCCGAGGGTGTTGTCGGTGCCCGCGGTGGTCGACCAGGTGTGCAGGCCGCCGTCGCCGAGCGCGGAGTCACGGACCTTGTCGAACAATCCGTCGATGCCGCCGACCTTGACCAGGCCGATGATGGTGATCGGCAGCAGGCCCGCGATGATCACGAAGAACTGGAGCACCTCGTTGTAGATCGCCGAGGACAGCCCGCCCAGCACGATGTAGCCGAGCACGATCGCCGCGCCGATCACGATCGACAGCCAGAGCGGCCAGCCCAGCAGCGCCTGCAGGATCAGGGCCAGGGCGTAGAGGTTGACGCCGGCGATCAGCACCTGGGCCACCGCGAAACTGACCGCGTTGAACAGGTGGGTGGGCCGGTTGAACCGCAGCCGCAGGAACTCCGGCACGCTGCGGACCTTGGAACCGTAGTAGAACGGCATCATCACGATGCCGAGGAAGACCATGGCCGGCACCGCGCCGATCCAGTAGTAGTGCAGGGTCATCAGGCCGTACTGCGCGCCGTTGGCGGCCATCCCGACGATCTCCAGGGCGCCCAGATTGGCCGAAATGAAGGCCAGACCGGTCACCCAGGCAGGCATCGACCGGCCGGAGAGGAAGAAGTCGGCGCTGCTCCGGATCGCGCGCCGGACGGCGAATCCGACGCCGAGGACGGTGACGAAATAGATCGCCAGAATCAGATAGTCGACGAACCCCACATCGAGCCGGAGTCCCGTCACGGGCCACCTCCCATACGGATGTGGCCCGCGCTTACCCCTATCGATGAATCCTCACACCGGATTCACAGGTTGGAAATCGCCTCCGGCGTCACCTCAGTGATCGCCTTGACCACCAAGGCCGCCCCGGCCAGGGCGTCCTCGGCCGGCGGGTAGACACCGTGCGGGACGGCGACCACGGTCAGACCGGCCGCCGCGGCCGACCGCAGGCCGTTGCTGGAGTCCTCGATCGCGGCACACACCGCCGGGGTCAGCCCCAGCCGTTCGACAGCGGTCAGGTAGACATCCGGCGACGGCTTGCCCCGCGGCACCTCCTCGGTGGAGAGCGTCACCTCGAACTCGCCGGTCAGCCCCGCGGTGGCCAGCACCTGGTCGATCAGGATCCGGGCCGACGAACTGGCCAGGGCCAGCCGATAGCGGGCGCCCAGGGCCCGGACCGTCTCCACCGAGCCGGGGATCAGCGGGAGATCGGCGCGGTACCGCTCGGCCATCCGGCCCAGCACGTCGGCGGCGACCTGCTCGGCGGTCCGCGGCACACCGACCTCGTCGGCCAGGTGCGACGACCACTCCCCGGTGCTCATCCCCATCATCCGGTCCTGGGAGTCGGGGAGGAACTCCCGGCCGTGCTCCGCCACATAGTCCCGGCGGACCTCCTCCCACACCTCCTCGGTGTCGATGATCACGCCGTCCAGGTCGAACACCACCGCCTCGATACTCACATCGATCACCCTACCCTCCACTCCTGCACGCAGGGTGACCGGCACGCGACGGATCGGGGGCACCCCGGCCGGTTCGGTCCGGGCAGGTGATCACCATCAACCGATAGGCCAGGGTGCCGACGGGGTGCAGGCCGGTAGCTTCGGGCCGAGCAACGCCACCGAACCGGGGAGCAACACCTGATGCCAGCGCCGCACCGACCCGGAGACCGCCCGCTGTCACCCTCCGTGAGTGTGGTGATCCCGGTCGCGCCCGCTCAGGACGAGCGGCTGCCGGCCCTGCTCGCCACCCTGCCCCCGGTCCACGAGGTGATCGTGGTGGTCGGGCGGGACGCGGACACCGTACGCACCCTGCCCCGGGCCGCCCGGGTGATCCGGCAGACCCGGACCGGCGCCGGCAACGCCCTCGCCTGCGGTGTCGCGGTCGCCACCGGCGACCTGGTGGTCACCCTGCCCGGCGACGGCTCCGGCGACCCGGCCGATCTGCCCCGCCTGGTCGAGACGCTGCGGGCCGGCGCCGACGTGGTCGAGGGCCACCGGCCGGCCGGGCGGCTCGACCTGATCCTGCTCTGGCTGACGGCGGTGCTGCTCGGCTGCCGCCCGGCCGGGCCGGCCACCGGATACCGGGCGTTCTGGCGCCGGCACTCCGGCCGGCTCGGGCTGCCCCGGGTGGCCGGCACCGAACCGGCCCGCGGCGACGGCCACGACGGCGAACTGCTGGTGGCGGTCCGGACCCGGGCGGCCGGCCTGCGGGTCACCGGGATCCCGGTCACCGCCCGGCCCCGGATCTCCGGAGCCGCGCTGTCCGGCGGCGTCCGCGCGGTGACCGGCGAGTGGCTGGCCCGCCGCCGCGAGGTGCGCACGAGTGAGACGGAGAGCAGTGCGACCGAGAGCATCGTGGTGATGACCGGCGGCCCGGCGGTGAACCGCCCGTACCCCGGGCCGAACCGCTACCACGGGTCCCGGCCGGTGACCGGGCCGATGATCGTCACCGGCGCACCCCTCAACGCGCCCCGCACCCCGATGGCCGACCGGCAGGTCTTCGACGAGGCCCTGCGCCGATGGCCGGCCGCGAACCGCACCCCGGGCGCCGTCGATCACCGGAACACTCCCGGCGATCGACGGCGCGGTGGCGAACGCCGTGGACCGGAGCGCCGCCGCACCGACAGCGCCCCGGACCGCCGTACCACCAACGCGGGCCGGCCGTCCGGCGGCGAGACGCACCACCGGCGGCGCTGGCGGGACCACCGCGACCAGGAGACCGACCGCCCCGACCTGCGGGTGATCAACGGGGAGGGCGGTGGCTCCGGCGGCGGCCGCGGCCACCTGCGCTCGGTCTGACCGGGCCGTCGCTCAGGAGCGGGACCGCAGCTGCGGCAGGATCTGCTCGGAGTACAGCCGCAGGAACCGCTCCTGGTCCGGGCCGGGCGCGTGGAAGACCAGGTGCTTGAAGCCCATGTCCAGGTACTCCGCGACCTTGGCGGCGTGCTCGGCCGGGTCGGAGGAGACGATCCACCGGGTGGCGGTCCGCTCCACCGAGAGCGCGTCGGCCAGGCGCTGCATCTCGATCGGGTCCTCGACGCCGGTCTTCTCCTCCGGCGAGAGCGCGAGTGCGCCCCAGTAGTGGGTGTCGTTGCGGGCCCGCTCGATGTCGTCGTCGAACGACACCTTGACCTCGATCATCAGGTCCACATCGTCGATCTTGCGACCGGCCTTCTCAGCGCCCTCGTTGACCGCCGGGAGCAGCGTGTCGGTGTAGAGCCCGTGCCCCTTGCCGCTGGTGGTGATGAACCCGTCGGCGATCCGCCCGGCCAGCCGGGTCGCGGCCGGCCCGGACGCGCCGATGTAGATCGGCACCGTCTGCTCCGGCTTGTCGTAGATGGTGGCGTTCTCCGTCCGGTAGAACTGCCCCTCATACGTCACCCGGTCCTCGGCCCACAGCTTCTTGATCAGCAGGACCGCCTCCTTGAGCCGGGCGAACCGCTCCTTGCCGTCCGGCCACCGGGTGCCGAGAAGCACCTCGTTGAGCGACTCGCCGGAGCCGACACCGAGGATCGCGCGGCCCGGGGCCAGACAGCCCAGGGTGGCGAACGCCTGCGCGACCACGGCCGGGTGATAGCGGAAGGTCGGCGTCAGGACGCTGGTGCCGATCAGCACCCGCTCGGTCCGCGCCGCGAGCGCCCCCAGCCACGGCAGGGCCGCCGGAGCGTGACCGCCGTCATGTCGCCACGGCTGCAGGTGATCGCTGACGAAGACCGAGTCGAAGCCCAGCTCCTCCGCGAGAATGCCGTACTTGAGCAGCTCAGCCGGCGCGAACTGCTCCGCCGACGCCTTGTACCCGAAGCGAATCATGAACGAAGACTAACCCGCTTGCCGGTACGCCTTTCCCGCCTCGGTCGGGCTGTCCGAGTCGCGATAGAGCCCGAAGTCCACGCTGTCGCCCACCGCGGGCAGGCCGAACCAGGCGTACCGCTCGACGTACGCCCGTTTCTCCAGCCCGGCGGTGGCGCCCCGGATGAAACGGACCTTCTGGGCGTCACTCGGGTAGCGGGGCGCGCCGCCGAAGTTCATCAGCCCGAACTCGGTGATCCAGATCGGCTTCCGGTAGCGCTTGTGCACGGCGTCGACGTACCCCAGGAACTGGTTCACCGAGGCGGCGCTGAAGTCCGAGCCGTACCAGTGCAGGGCGATCGCGTCCACCCGCAGGTCCCGCTGCTCCGCCCCGGTCAGGAACCGGTCCAGCCAGCCGCCCGGGGTGTCCCCGCCGAACGCCACGGCCGGGCTGACCAGCCGCATCCCGGTGGCCTGCAGCCGGGGCCAGGCGTCCAGCGCGGCCTGCACGGTCATGTTCGACTGCTCGGCCAGATCCGGCTCGTTGAACCCGAGCAGCACGTCACCCTCGGCCTTCGCCTTCCTCAGGGTGGCGTCGTTCACGTCCTTCGCGCCCCAGATCATCGGCACGAACTCCACCCCGGACGGGCCGGGCACCTCGTCGTCGTGCGGCGCCCAGTCGTAGTACCAGGACGCGCCGACGTCCCTCAGCGCGCCCTTCGACCCGGCGAACCTCCACACGCCCACCCCCTTCTTCGCCGACGACGCGGCGGGGGCCGGGGCCGGGGTGGCCGAACGGGCCGGCTCACCGGCCGGCTTCACCGCGGCGGAGGTGGTGGCCGGGGCCGACGGCGCGGCTGCGGAGGGCGACACCGCCGGCGAGGCGGGGGCCGAGGTCCGCGGGGCGATCACGGCCGCGGGCACCGGAGGTTCCACCGATTGCCGGTACGCGCCGACCGCCACGCCGGCACCCGCGATCGCCGCCGTGGCGACCACTCCGGCGACCAGCTTCGGCAGCATCGAGGCGCCCGCTTTGACAGCCGTGGCGGTGCCCTGGGTGGGGACGGCGCCGGTGGGCGTACCGGCAATCGGGGTGTTGATCGGGACGGGGCCGACGGCGGAGCCGAGGCCGGCCGGCAACGGGACCAGCGCCATGCCGGCCAGCAACCGCTCCGCCTCGACCATGTCGTGCCAGGCCGTGGCGCAGTGCCGGCACTCGCGGGTGTGCCGGGCGATCCGCTTGCGCCAGAGCGCGCCGGGCCGGCCGTCCCAGCCGGTGAGGACCAGGGTCAGCTCCGGGCAGAGTGGTGGGCGCAGCGCCCGGACCACCACCCGGGCCGTCTCCAGCTGCGCCTTCATCCGCTGGATCCGGACCGCGGCGTGCTGGCGGGTCAGCCCCGACGCCGCCACGATCTCGTCCCTGGTGAGTTCGCCGGACGCCTCCAGCCACCAGAGCGCGAGCAGTTCCCGGTTGTCCTCGTCCAGCCAGCGGGTCGCCTCGGCGGTCTCCCGGCGCTGACCGGACAGCTCCAGCCGGGTGATCGCCAGATCGGTGAAGTCGGCGCCCGGGTCACGCAGGTCCGGGTCCAGGGGATCGGCCGGCGGCCGCCCGCGGAACCGCTCGCGCACCTGGCGCACCGTGATCGCGACCAGCCAGGACCGGAAGGCGGCCGGGTCGCGCAGCTCACCGAGATTGCGCAGGACCCGGATCATCACCTCCTGGACCACGTCGTCGACGTCCGCGTGCCCCTCCAGGGCCCGGCCGGCGATGGTGTAGACCAGCGGCAGGTATCCGGCGACCAGCCGGTCGACCGCCGCCGGATCACCGGCACGCGCGGCCGTAACGGTCGCCACATCAGGTTGCCCCACCATCGGTCCGCCCTCCTCATCGGCGCTGGTCCGCGCCGATCAGGGAGACGGATCACGGGGCACATGGATAACACGAAACGATCGCCTGATCCCAGCCGCGCGGTTAGCCGGGCCCGGGAGCGGGCACAGAAGGGCCATGCGTATGTCGGTCCGCCTGAATCTGCCCCGCGAGGTGGACAGCGTGCCCGCCGTGCGCCGGCTGTTGCGATGCGCCCTGACGATCCTGCGAGTGGATCGCCAGGCCGGCGCCGATCTGGAGATCGCCCTCACCGAGGCGTGTGCCAACGTGGTCAAACACGCCGCCGGGGCCGAGAGCTTCGAGGTCCACCTCGACGTGGCCGAGGACCACTGCTCCATCGACGTGGTCGACGAGGGTTCGGGTTTCGACCCGTCCGCGGCATCCACACCCTCGCCGGACAGCGAGCGGGGACGCGGGCTGCTTCTGATCAGGGCGCTGGGCGAGAACGTGCGCATGCACTCCAGCCCGCGCAGCGGAAGCCTGATCCACTTCGAGAAGTCCTTCGCCTGAGAGCCCACGCCGGTGTCGCCCCTCGGGTGGGGGGTGACACCGGCGCGCCATTGCTTGCCGTATAACAAATATCGCAATCGTCGACCCCACAGATCGTCGCCTGTCGGGAAGGAGTCCGTCATGTCCGATCAACCGGCCCCCCTCGGCTCCCTGCTGAGGGCCGCACCACCGGACCGGCTGCCCGAGGTGGCCGCCGACCACCTGCGCCGGCATTACTCCGCGGAGTCCGTCGAGGTGCTGGTGCCCGATCTGACCAGCACCCGGCTCCAGCCGCTGCTCGCCCCCGGCGAGCCGGCCGGCGACCGGGCCCTGCGCTGCTTCGGCAGCCAGCGCCCGGACACCAGCGCCGGGCCCGCGCCGGCCCGGCTGTACCTGCCGCTGAGCTGCTGGGGCGAGCGGGTCGGTGTGCTCCGCCTGGATCTGCCCGCCCCGCCCGGCGCCGAGACCACCGACCGGCTCGCCGCCGACGCCGACGACCTGGCCGTCGCCCTGCGCGCGGCCCGCGACACCACCGACCGCTACCTGCGCGAGCAGCGCCGGGCCCGGCTCACCATGGCCGCCGAGCTGCAGTGGGACCTCCTCCCCGGCCGGTCCCTCGGGGACGACCGGTTCCTGGTGGCCGGCCAGCTGGAACCGGCCTACGACGTGCACGGCGACCACTTCGACTGGGCCCTCGACGGCGACCGGCTGACCGTGACCGTGCTCAACGGGCACGGCGACGGCATGGAGGCGGCCCTGCTGACCGCGGTCGCCGTGAACGCCATGCGCAACGCCCGCCGCTGCGGCGCCGACATCGTCGAACAGGCCGAACTCGCCTCCGACGCGGTGCACGCCCGGTATGGCGGCGCCGCCCACGCGGCCACCCTGCTCTTGGAGATCGACCTGGTCAGCGGCGGGGTGTCGGCGGTCGACGCCGGCTCCCCGCACTGCCTGATCGCCCGCGCCGGCGAGACCGAGAAGGTCCCGCTCGAACAGCAGCTGCCGCTCGGCATGTTCGGCGAGGCGCACTACGAGATCCAGCGGTTCTCCCTCGAACCGGGCGACCGGATGCTGGTGGTCAGCGACGGCGTGCACGCGGCATCACCCGGCGGGCAGTCCCGATACGGCGAATCCGCGCTGCTCAGCGCACTTCGCCGGACACGGTTGCAGCCGGCCACCGAGGCGGTCGGTACGGTGATGCGGGGCCTGCGCGACTACCATGCAGGCGTCGAACCGGAGGACGACGCGGTCATGGTCTGCCTTGATTGGCGGCGTTGACGTTTGAAGCCTCCCGTTCCGGGTATGCGTTCAGGTTCACGGGCACGTCACCGCAACGGCGGTCACGTCCGCGATCGGCGAGGACGACGGGAAGTCGGGATGGAGCGTGCCACCGAGGTCGCCGCGGCTGTCGAGTCGTCGGTGGACTCACTCGTGGCTGTCCTCGAACGGGCCAGGCTGGCACAGCAGCCCACGATCCCACCCGCCCAGTTACGGGTGCTGTCCATCGTCGAGGGCAACCGGCACACCAACATGAGCCGGCTGGCCGAGGCACTCGACGTGGTGCCCTCCTCGGCCAGCCGACTCTGCGACCGGCTCGAAGCCACCGGCCTGCTGCGCCGGGTCGCCGACCCCAGGGACCGGCGCGAGGTCCGGCTGCTGCTCACCCCGGCCTCCCGCCGGCTGCTCGCCGACCTGCGGGACCGCCGCCGGGAAGCCCTCACCGAGGTCCTGGATCGGATGCCACCGTCCGCCCGGCAGGATCTGCTGCGCGCCCTCCAGGCCTTCGAGAGCGCCGCGACCGTGCGGGACGAGCCGGAAAGCGACCGGCAGACCGCCTGAGACCGCTGCTATAGGCTGCGGCGATGCGTATCGGCATCGTGATTCTTCCCGACCAGCGCTGGGCCGAGGCCGGCCGGCGCTGGCGGCTCGCCGACGAGTGGGGCTTCGACCACGCCTGGACCTACGACCACCTGGGCTGGCGCGACCTCGTCGACGGGCCCTGGTTCGACGCGGTGCCGACCCTGACCGCGGCCGCCGCGGTCACCACCCGGATCCGGCTCGGCACCTACGTCGCCACCCCCAACTTCCGGCACCCGGTGCACTTCGCCCGGGAGACCACCGCCGCCGACGACATCTCCGGCGGGCGGCTGATCCTCGGCCTGGGCGCCGGCGGCACCGGATTCGACTCGGCCGTCCTCGGCCGGCCCGAGATGACCCCGCGCGACCGGGTCGGCCGCTTCGCCGAATTCCTGGAACTCCTCGACACCATCCTGCGGCAGCCCGCCACCACCTGGACCGGGACGTGGTATTCGGCGGTCGACGCCCGCAGCATCCCCGGCCCGGTCCAGCAGCCACGGCCGCCGTTCGTGGTCGCCGCCAACGGGCCCCGCGCCATGCGCCTGGCCGCCCGGCACGGCGACGGCTGGGTCACCACCGGGCCGCAGGCCGAGACCGCCGAGGAATGGTGGCGTGAGGTCGCGGCCATCCACGGCCGCTTCCAGGACGCCGTCGGCGCGGTCGGGCGCACCGGGCCGGTGGACCGCTACCTCAACCTGGACACGTCGCCGGTCTTCTCCCTGAGCAGTGTCGGCGCCTTCACCGACGCGGTCGGCCGGGCCGCCGAACTCGGCTTCACCGACGTCATCACGCACTGGCCCCGGGAGTCGAGCTGGTACGCCGGGGACGAGAAAGTGCTGGAGGCGGTAGTGGCCGAACTGCCGCGCCTCCAGCAGGATTTCGGGTAAAAACGCTTTCCGTCCAATTCGGAGTGGGATTTGTCACCCGGGCACCGCCCGGGGACACCCCGGCGCACACCCGAATCGCGGCGCCAACGGCCGCCCACCCGATTCCCACGGTCCGGCGGCTGCCGCACCGCTTCCCGCGACCATGGCGACTTCCGGTAACCCGCCGATCGGAGGCCGGGATCCCGCGACTCGGCCGTCTCAAAACCGCGACTCGGCGTCTCAAACCGCGACTCGGCGTCCCAAAACCGCGACTCGGCGTCCCGGAACCCGCGACATGGTGTCTCCGGAACCGCACGCGCACCGTGCCGGTGGAAGGGGCTCCGGCACGGTGAGAACGGTGCGAATCAGCGGCCGTGCGCCGCCCGGTAGGCACTGCTGACCTCTGCCGGAATGCGGCCCCGCTCCGAGATTTTGTGCCCGTTGCGGATCGCCCACTCACGGATCAGCCTGTTCTCGTCACGGGAACCCGCGGTGCGCACCGGCGCCGCGCCACGCGACGGGATACGCCCCGAGGTGGTGCGGCCCAGACGAGTGCCGGCACTGATGAACGGATCCAGCGCCTTACGAAGCTTTCCGGCATTGGCCTCGGAAAGGTCGATCGTGTAGCTGACGCCATCGAGACTGAACTCGACCGTCCGATCCGCCTTCTTGCCGTCCAGATCGTCGATCAGGGTGGTGATTACCTGCCGCGCCATAACGACTCCCGAGAAGAATAAATCAACCGCGCCCAGTCTTGCGCGGGACCGGTCCGCGGCGCAACTCCTGCCCGCGATCCGGCAATTCTTTCCACCCGGTTATCGGAATGGCAACCGCCCCCTTTTCGGCCGGGCAATCCGGGAAAGCCCGGTTGACCGAGGACGGGAGTCTCGCGTTAGGGTCGGCGCCATGCAGGACGAGCAGGCCGCCTGGCGGGAAGAGCAGCGACGGGCCGTCGCCGTCCGCGCCGCCGCGCTCGAAGCGGACCGGGCCGCGGAGGCGCGCAAGGCCGAGGCGATGCTCGACGACTTCGTCCGCCGGGCCGCCGAGGCCGGGATCCGGGCGCGGGTGCTCACCGCGCGCAGCCTGGACGGCCGGTCCACCTACAAGACGCACATCCGCGGGTGGTATCTGAAGTCCGACCGCTCGGTCGCCGTCGGTGAGGACGGGGAGTTCTACGTGCTCACTGTGGCCCCGTCGCTGCGGGCCCGGTTCGCCGGAGCCGACCTGTCCCCGAGCGTCGCCCGGCTGGTCATCGGCGCGGGCGGCCGGGACGGGGAGTCCATCCCACTGCCCACCCTGCTGGAGCAGCGCCTGGCCGCCGGGGAGCACTGGCCGTGAGAGCACTCGTGGCGGGCTCGGCCGCCGTCCTGCTCGCGGTGCCGGTGTCCACCCCCGCCTCCGCGGCCCTACCCACCGCCCACCACGCAGCGTCACCCCTCGCCGGTGCCTCCCTTTCCGGCGTCTCCCTCGCCGGTGCCTCCCTCTCCGGCGCCCACCTCGCCGGCGCCCACCTCTCCGGCGCCTCCCTCGCGGGGAAGGCCGAGGTGCCCTGTCCCAAGCCCAGGATCGCCAAGCCGAGTGCCCCGCCCCGGCCGGTCCCGCCGGCTGACGATCCGGAGGACATGGCGGTCGGTGGTGAGGCTCTCGCCACCCGCGGTCTGGTCGTGCCGGAGGGCAGCCGGGCCGCCCCGTCGATCACCGCCACCACCTGGCTGGTCGCCGACCTGGACACCGGCGAGGTGCTGGGCGCCTGCGGGCCGCACGTCCATCAGACCCCGGCCAGCGTGCAGAAGATGCTGCTGGCCGCGACCGCGATCGACCGGCTCGACCCGGCCGAGAAGGTCACCATCACCCGCGGCGACCTGGACATCGAGCCGGGCAGTTCAGCGGTCGGGGTGGTCGTCGGCGGCAGCTATCCGATCTCGACACTGTGGCTGGGCCTGCTGCTCAACTCCGGCAACGACGCGGCCAACGCCCTCGCCCGGATGGCCGGTGGCGGCGGCACGGACGGGGTGGCGAAGACGGTGGCCGCGATGAACGCCAAGGCCGCGTCGATCGGGGCACGGCAGACACACGCGGTCACTCCGTCCGGGCTGGACGGCAAAGGCCAGTTCACCAGCGCGTACGACCTGGCCCTCATCGCCCGGGAGTGCTTCGCCAGCGACGACTTCCGTAAGTACGCGCTGACCGAGACGGCGCGGATGCCAGGCCAGAAGAAGCCGAAGGTCGGCGGCTTCCAGTTCCAGAACGAGAACAAGCTGATCTACAACTATCCCGGAGCGCTGGGCGGGAAGACCGGGTTCACCACGCTGGCCCGGCACAGCTATGTCGGCGCGGCCACCCGGGACGGCCGGACCCTGGTGGCCACCCTGCTCGGCGCCGAGGCCCGGCCGAAGCGCGGCTGGGAACAGGGTGCCGCCCTGCTCGACTGGGGTTTCGCCCTGCCCAAGGGGTCCTCGGTCGGCAAGCTGGTGACCCAGGAGGAGGTGGCGGCGGCCGCGGCGTCCTCCGCACCGGCCGTCGCAGCGAAGCCGGCGGGCACCGGCGCTCAGGCCGCCGGACCCGGCGGCCCCACCGGTTTCACCGTGGCCGCGGCGGTCGGGGTGGCCGGCATCCTGACGGCGACACCCCTGCTCCTGCTGTTGACCCAGCGCCGTCGCCGCCGCCTCAACCGGGGCTGACACCGAGCACGGACGAAGCGTGCCAACCTCCGGCGCGATTCGCACCACACTGCGGCACACTCACGGGCGCCGCAGACGCGTGCCACGCTGCGGCACGAATCGCACCACACTGCGGCACACTCACGGCCACCGCAGACGCGTGCCACGCTGCGGCACGAATCGCACCACACTGCGGCACACTCACGGGCGCCGCCGACGCGTGCCGCGTGGCGGCGCGGATCGCGCCGGTGCGCGGCACGCGCGGGGGGCTAGGCGAAGGCCAGGCCGAACAGCCAGATCACCGCGATCAGCAGGGCCGACGCCAACTCGACCAGCAACGAGAGGCCGACCGCACCGATCGCCGAGCGGGTCGACGGCCAGGCGCGTTCCATGCCGAGCCGGTTGAGTTCGACCAACCAGACGCCGAGCACGAAGCCGAGCACCAGGCCGGCGACCGGCACCACGAAGAAGCCGATCACGCCCAGCACCCCGCCGAGCAGGATCGCCGAGGTGGGCACGGTGTTGCGCAGTTTCTTGCCGGGCCACAGGAACTTGACCACGATCCCGATGCCGAACACCACGGTGGCCAGCACCGCGACCAGCAGCCGGGATCCGCCCGCCCCGTCGCCGAGCAGCGCCCAGAGCAGCACTCCGGACCAGGTCAGCACCAGGCCGGGGAGCACCGGCACCAGCACGCCGATCACCCCGGTCAGGATCACCAGGCCGGACAGGATGGTGATGGCCGTACCGGTGTCGCTCAATCCCATGCGGCCACCATGCCGTACCCGCGCAATAACCCTCAACCGGGCCCCTCCGCCGCCGATGGAAGGCCATCGCCGGAGCGGTCCGGCCGAAGCAACCGGTACGCAACTGCGTGTGACCGGAACGTGCACCCTCCGGAGCTGAATCTTCTTCCTGTCAGCCGGTGCCCATCCAGCCAAGGGGCGCCGACGAGCAACCGGGGGAACGAACATGACCAGCACCGTGACGACCGCTGCCGACCTCACCGCCGACACCGCCACCGCCACGCCCGTGCTCACCGAGCGGGAGCAGGAGGAGCTGATCCGCCAGCACATGCCGCTGGTCGGTCACCTGGTGCGGGACATGCTGAGCCGGATCCCGAACCACATCCACCGCGACGACCTGACCAGCGCCGGCCTGCACGCCCTGGTGACCGCGGCCCGCGGCTGGGACCCGCAGCGTGGTGTCCCGTTCCACCGGTTCGCCGGCACCCGGATCCGGGGCGCGCTGCTGGACGAGCTGCGCGCGCTGGACTGGGCGACCCGTTCGGTGCGGTCGAAGGCCCGCAACACCGACGTCACCCGTCAGCAGCTGACCACCACGCTGGGCCGGACGCCCACGCCGGAGGAGCTGGCCCAGGCGCTCGGCACCACCACGTCCGAGCTGCACCAGACCGACACCGACGTGCAGCGGGCGACGGTCCTGTCGCTGCAGGGGTTCACCACCAGCAGCGCCGACGACCTGGTCACCGAGCGTGAGCCGGGCCCGGAGGAGATGCTGCTGCGCCGGGAGCAGATCGGCTACCTGCACCACGCGATCGGCTCGCTGCCGGAGCGCCTGCAGACCGTGGTGACCGAGTACTTCCTGCACGAGCGCCCGATGGCCGAGATCGCCGTGGACCTGGGTGTCACCGAGTCGCGGGTGTCGCAGCTGCGCGCCGAGGCGCTGTCGCTGCTCAAGGACGGCATGAACACGCACCTGAACCCGGAGATGGCGCCGGTTCCGGACAACCCGGAGAGCATCACCGCCCGGCGCCGCGCCAACTACTACGCGAACATCGCCAGCAACACCACCATGCGCAGCCGGCTGGCGATGACCAACGCGCACGGGCACACCGCGTTCGGTCACGGCCGCCGGCCCGCCACCGCCGCCTGACGTTCAACCCCTCATCGAGCAACCCCTCATCGAGTACGGGTACCGGCCCGGCGTCCCCACGGATGCCGGGCCGGTTCCGCTGTCGTCCGGTCAGCCCAGTTCCAGGGTGGTGATCCCGAAGATCCCGGTCCGGTCGATCTCGGGGGCGCCACCGCTGTACACCCGTACCGTGTCCCAGACGGGTTTCAGTCCGGCCCGCTCGGCCAGCCGGTGGGCCGCCGGGTGGGGCGCGGGCACGTCGAGGATCACCGGCACCTCGCCTCCGGGCATCTCCCGCAGGGCCGCCAGCAGGGTCTCGGCGATCTCCGGGGTGTCGGCGAAGAGCGGCCCGATCCGGTCGGCGTCGCCGGCCGGCCGGCGGGCGGCGAAGCCGACGATGACACCGGCCCGCCGGGCCACCACCGCACGCCGGCCGGGGGCGGCGATCCACAGCGCCAGGAAGGTGTCCCGTCCGGCCGGGAAGAACCGCCTGTCGTACGCCGCCAGCTCGTCGAATCCGGCCCCGCGCGCGTCGGTGACCTCGATGCCCGCGCTCCGTTCGGCGCCGGACGGCTCGCCCTGGTATCGGGTGGTGCGCCAGGCCTCCTGGAGGCCCGATCCGCGGTAGGTCTCCAGCCGGGCGACCGCGCCGTCGTGCCCGATGCTCCGGCCGGACAGCCGGGCGACGCCGGCCTGCCAGGTTCGGCGCCCGTAGCCGTTGCCGCGGAACTCCGGGACGGTCAGGTGGAGTCCGAGGAAGCCGTGCCGGTCCCCGTACCGGATGGCGGCGATCGCTGAGACGGGTTGCCCGTCGAGCCTGCCGACCAGGAATCCGCCCGGGTCGACGGGGTGGAAGACGGTCTCGTCGCCGTCTCCCGGGTTCCAGCCCTCGGCGGCCGCCCATCCAGCGATCAGCCGCACCTCGTCCGCACTTGCCGCGGACACCTTGAATTCAGCCACCCGGAGACCCTATGCGGACATTACGGACAAAAGCTGCTTAAATCCCCCGACGGCGTGTGGCAGCCGCCGGGGGACACCTCGTCAGGCCAGCGAGGACAGCACCTTCGGCAGGTCGGCGGTGTGCAGCACACCCAGCCGGCGGGTGGCCCGGGTGACCGCCACGTACAGGTCGGACAGACCGCGCGGCGACTCGGTGATGATCTCGTCCGGGGCCACCACCAGCACCGAGTCGAACTCCAGCCCCTTCGCCTGGCGCACCGTCATCAGCACCACGTGGTTGAGCAGGTCCGGCTGCTCCCCCACCGCGGCACCGGGCACCGCCGCCACCAGCTCCGGCCCGAGCACCCGCTCCAGGCTCTCCGGGACCAGCACACCCAGGCGGCCCTCCTCGATCAGGGCGGCCTCCTTACGTACCTCGGCGATCAACTGAGCGGCGAGATCAGCCGGCGTCACCCGGCGGGCCCACGGGGTCACCCCGGCCGTCCGCACCGACCGGGGTGGCCGCAGCGCCGGGTCGACGGCGGCGAGCACGTCGGCCGCCACCGCCATCACCTCGGCCGGCGTCCGGTAGTTGACGCTCAGCTCGACGAGGCGCCAGCGCTGCGCCACGTACGGCTCGAAGACCTGCTCCCAGGTGGTGGTGCCGGCCAGTTCCGAGGTCTGCGCGACGTCACCGACCGCGGTGATCGACCGGCTCGGGCAGCGGCGCATCAGCAGGCGCCAGGCCATCGGCGACAGTTCCTGGGCCTCGTCGACGATCACATGACCGAACACCCAGGTACGGTCGGCGGCGGCCCGCTCGGCAGCGGTCCGGGTGTCGATCACCTCGTGCCGCTCGACGAACGCCCCGGCGTCCACCACGTCCAGGGCGGACAGGATCTCGTCCTTCTCCGAGCCCTCGTCCTCGAAGTCCAGCGACCGGGATCCCTCGACGATCTCCAGGACGCCTTCGGCGTACTCGATGGCGGCTTTTCTCTGCCTCTGCCGCTCACGGACCTTGAGCGTGTCGTCGACCCCGAGCAGCTCGGCCAGCTCGTCCAGCAGCGGGACGTCGGCCGGAGCCCAGCCGGCCGAGCGATCCCGCAGCAGGGTCGCCGGCAGACCGGCCGACTCCAGGCGGTCGGCGTCGCTGAGCAGGTCACGGAGGACCTGACGCGGGGTCAGGACCGGCCAGAAATCAAAGAGCACCTGTTGTACGTCGACGTCCTCGCGCAGTTCCCGGCGGGTCTCCGCGAGATCGGCCTCGGACAGCAGGTTGTCCCCACCGAGCGGGTCGGCGCCGATCCGCTCGGCGATCTGCTGGGAGAGCTGGTGGATCGCCTCGGTGACGAAGAGCTGCCGGGCCACGTTGTGCGGGCGGCCGGAGCGGCGGGCCACGGTCCGGGCGGCCAGCAGCACCTCCCGCTCGATCCGCAGCGGGTACCCGTCGTGGTCGACCTCGACGAAGTCGTCGGGCAGTGTCTGCCGGTCGGCGACCGCGTTCTCCAGCGCGTCCAGCATGTCCAGGCCGCCCTTGACCGCGGCGACCTCGGGCGGTTCGGCGGCGTGCGCCCGCAGCCCCGGAAACATGTCGCCGAGGGTGGCCAGCAGCACACCGGTCTCGGCCAGGCCGGGCAGCACCTGGGAGATGTAGCGCAGGAAGGTGGTGTTCGGCCCGAGGATCAGCACACCGGTCCGGGTCAGCTGCTCGCGGTAGGTGTAGAGCAGGTAGGCGGCCCGGTGCAGGGCCACCGCGGTCTTGCCGGTCCCCGGCCCGCCCTGGACGACGAGCACCCCGGGCAGCCCGGAGCGGATCACCTCGTCCTGCTCGGCCTGGATGGTCTCGACGATGTCGCGCATCCGGCCGGTCCGGTTCGCGGTCAGCGCGGAGAGCAGCGCGGCCTCGCCGGTCACGTCCTCGCGCCCGGTGCCGTCGCCGGCCTCGATGTCGAGGGTCTCGTCGTCGATGCCGGTGAGCACCCGGCCCCGGGTGCGCAGGTGCCGCCGGCGGGTCACCCCGTCCGGGCTGACCGCGGTGGCCAGATAGAACGGCCGGGCCGCCGGGGCACGCCAGTCCACCAGAAGGGGGTCCTGGTCGCGGTCCTCGGCGAAGAGCCCGATCCGGCCGATGTAGCGGGGGTTGTCGGCGCTGAAATCGAGCCGGCCGAAGCACAGCCCGTTCTCCACCGAATTGAACTGCGCCAGCTGCTCGGCGTAGTGGCTGCGGGTGGCCTCCCGCTGGGTCCGGCCCTGCGGAGTGCCACCGGCCTCCAGCAGGATCGCGCGCAACCGCTCGTCGGCCTGCTCACGCAATTGATCCAGTCGCTGGTAGAGCGTGGTCAAGTACGCCTGTTCGGAATCGATGTCGGCGTTTGAGCTTGACAAAGTCGCCCCTTTTCGTGCTATCATTCCGGCAATCTGCGAGGATCTCGGGCAACCATTCATATGGTTGCCTTTTTGTTTGCCGCAAAGCATTCGGCAAACGACCAGAATAGCCGAGGCGCCACGGGTTACGGCCCGGGGCACAAGTGTCCGGAACCCGTCATCGACACGCCGGGGCCGTTACGCCCGGCCACCGCGCTGCTTTAAGCGAGACATGGACACACGCCACCCGATTCGACGTCTCGGCGCCCTGGCCCTCGCCGCGGCCGCCACCCTCACCTTCGCCGCCGCGTGTTCTGACGAGCCCGAGGAGACCGCCGGCAACGCCGCGGCGGCCGCCGCCGGTGGGCCGGAGCCGAAGACCCTGGACGGCGCCAAGGCCGCCGCGCAGACCGTGTTCGACCGGTTCAGCGGGGGCGACTTCGCCGGCGCGTGGGAGATGTACACCTCGGCCGGCAAGCAGTCGATCAGCAAGGACGACTACATCAAGCTGAACACCGCCTGCTCCCGCAAGGGCCTGGCGATCCAGCTCACCAGCGCCCGGCTGGAAGGCACCGACCGGGCCGTGGTGATCGCCAAGCAGCTGGTGGCGGCCCAGTCGTACATCATGGTCTACGAGCAGGACGCCTGGAAGCTGGAGCCGGCGAAGGAGGGCCTGGCCCTCTACAAGCTCGGCGCGGCCAAGGCGATCGCCGCCCAGAAGAAGGCCGGCACCTGCGCCAACGCGTAGCCCACCGGGCCCTTCTCCGGGGCCCGCCGCGAACCACGGCGGGCCCCGCACCTCGAAGCGCCGCTCAGGCGGCGATCACCGGCAGACCGTCCGGGCCGGTCATCGCCAGCCGGGACCGCACGGTCCCCCGGCTGGCGATCTTGTCGTAGTAGGCCGCCCGGCGCCGGGCCACACAGCCCTCCTTCGGCGGGTTCTCGGCGGCCAGCGCCGGGTCCAGGTGGGTGTTCAGCCCGTCCCGGAGCAGGACCAGCGCCTCGGCCCGCAGCTGCGACACCCGTGACTCGCTGACCCCGAGCTCCGCCGCGATCTGGGCCATCGGCCGCTCCTCGAAGAAGTAGCCGGACACCACCGCGCGCAGCCGCTCCGGCAGCGACTCCACCGCGTGCCGCAGATAGCCGAACCGCTCCCGGCGCAGCAGCATCTCCTCCGGGCCGGCACCCGGCTCGGTGACGATGTCGTCGGCGGTCGCGGTCGCGAACCCCTGCAGGCTGAAGACCGTAGCGCGGTGAACGTCGTCCTCGCTGTGCTCGATGTCCTCGACGGTGCAGCCCAGCTTCGCGGCCACCTCCTGCACGGTCGGGGTGCGGCCTAGCTCGGCCATCAGCTCCTCGCGGGCCGAATCCGTCCGCCGGGCCCGCTGCCGTACCGAACGGCTCGCCCAGTCCAGGCCGCGCAGCTCGTCCAGCAGCGCGCCGCGGACCCGGGCCGCCGCGAACCTCGGGAACGGCACACCACGCTCCGGGTCGAACCCTCGGGCCGCCGCCACCAGCGCGGCATAGCCGGCCGACAGCAGGTCGTCGCGATTCACGTGCGAGGGAACCCGGGCCAGCATCTCCCGGACCAGATGCCCGACGAGCGGCATGTTCGCCCGGACGATGTCCTCGCCACGCCGCTCGATCGCAGGTGTCTCAGCGCTCATCAGGGGGTCTCCTCAAAAACCGAGCCGGTCAGGGGGTCGTCCGGCGCTGAGGAGAAAGATCGGGTGCGCTGAGTGCAGACCGGTTCGCCTTCGGGTGCAAGCCGGTTGCAGAGGGTGGCCGGTACAATGATCAGTAGCGGTCTCCCTGAAGTGAGGACCGCCCCTCGGATCGGCCGCCCCGTGACAGTGCCGGGTCGGGCGACCTCAACCAACTGGGAGTTCCCAACTTCATGACGACCTTCACCGAGCTCGGCGTGCCCGCCGTCCTCACCACGGCGCTCACCCGGCTCGGGATCGACAGCCCGTTCCCCATCCAGGCGGCCACCCTGCCCGACTCGCTGGCCGGCCGAGACGTACTGGGGCGGGGACGCACCGGGTCCGGAAAGACGTACGCCTTCGTCATCCCGGTGGTGGCCCGCCTCGCCGCCGCCGCGACCAAGCCGCGGCCCGGCCGCCCGCGGGCGCTCATCCTGGCGCCCACCCGCGAGCTCGCCACCCAGATCGAGGCCACCCTGAAGCCGCTCGCCGACGCGGCCGGCCTGCGCACCCTCGTCGTCTTCGGCGGGGTCGGCCCCAACCCGCAGATCAAGGCGCTGAAGGCGGGCGTCGACGTGCTGGTGGCCTGCCCCGGCCGGCTCGACGACCACATCCGCGGTGGACACGCCAGCCTCGACGCGGTCGAGGTGACCGTCCTCGACGAGGCCGACCACATGGCCGACCTGGGCTTCCTGCCGGTGGTCCGGCGGCTGATGTCGCAGACCCCGGCCGGCGGTCAGCGGCTGCTCTTCTCCGCCACCCTGGACAACGGGGTGGACGTGCTGGTGCAGAAGTTCATGCGCCGCCCGGTCACCCACCACGTCGACTCGGCCGCCCAGGCACCGGTCGAGATGGACCACCACGTGCTGCACGTCCGCGAGGACGACCGGCTCGGCATCCTCGTCGAGCTGCTGTCCGCGCCCGGCCGGTCGGTGGTCTTCACCCGCACCAAGCGGCGGGCCAAGGTGCTCACCCGTCAGCTCAACACGGCCGGGGTGCCCGCCGTCGAACTGCACGGCAACCTGGCCCAGAACGCCCGCAACCGCAACCTGTCGGCGTTCTCCGACGGCACCGCCGGGACCCTGGTGGCCACCGACATCGCCGCCCGTGGCATCCACGTCGACGACGTGGCCCTGGTCATCCACGCCGACCCGCCGGTCGAGCACAAGGCGTACCTGCACCGCTCCGGCCGCACCGCGCGGGCCGGCGCCCGCGGCACGGTGATCACGCTGATGACCGACGAGCAGCAGGCCGACGTGCGCGACCTGGCCCGCAAGGCCGGCATCCGGCCGGTCACCACCCGCACCCGGCCCGGCGACGCCCTGCTCGCCGAGCTCGCCCCCGGCGAGCGGACCTTCGTCGCCCCGGTGGCGGCGGTCGCGCCCGCCTCCCGCCCGGCGACGTCCTCCCGGCCTGCCACGTCCTCCCGTCCGGCCTCTCCGGAGTCGGCCGAGGGCAGCGGCGGACCGGCCGGCCGGTCCCGGTCCCGGCGCTCCCGTCGCGGACGCGGTCAGGGCGGCGGCACGGCGGCGGGCGCCTCGTCCACCGGAACGTCGTCCACCAGGTCGTCGTCCAACGGCACGTCGTCCACCAGGGCGTCGTCCACCGGCGCCGGGTCCAACGGCGCGGCCTCCACCCCGGTCTTCTCCAGCTCCACGCCCTCCGGCCCGGCGTCCGCCGGCGGCACCGGCGGATCGTCCGGCGGTTCCTCCGCCGGGTCGGCCTCCGCTCGTGGCCGGGGCCGTCGCGGCGGTCGTGGCCAGGGCGGCGGCACCCAGGAGCAGGGCGCGGGCCAGGCCGGCGGCGCCGGTCGCGGCCGGGGCGCGGGCCAGGCACGCGGTTCCGGTCAGACCCGGGGCGCGGCCACCTCGGCACCCCGTTCCGGTACGCCTCAGCAACGCTCCACCGCGGCCGGGTCCACGTCCACCGGCGGTGGCGCGGCGGCGTTCTCGGCCCGCTCGACCGGTCGGCGCTCCGGCCGCTAGACACAGTCCACCGCGTGGTGAGTTTCGGTGCGCTTCGCGCCGAAACTCACCACGCGGTGTTCGACGGCCCGGCAACGCCGAGCGTGGACCGCAACGGCACGAACCGCACCGCTGCGCGGCACACAACGCCCGGCAACACCCAACGTGGACCGCAACGGTGCGAACCGCACCACAACGCGGCACACAACGCCCGGCAACGCCGAGCGTGGACCGCAACGGTGCGAACCGCACCGTTGGGCGGCACGCGGGTGTGTCGCCGGGCCGGTCGTGTGCCGGTCAGGCCTCCGGGACCGAGACGGCGATCTCGTCGCTCAGTTTGTAGCCGGGGCACAGCTCCAGCTCGTCGCCGCTCCAGAAGCGGCCCGGGTCGTACCAGTGGGCTTTGCGGCCGCGGGGCAGCAGGCCCATGTCCTCGTAGGTCACGGCGACCACCTCCGCGCAGTACGCCTTCTCCAGGGTGGCGTCACTGACCCGCTCCCCCTTCTTCCACGGGAGCTGGATCTGCGGCACCCTGCCGCGCGCCCACCGGAACGCCAGCTGCGACGTGGACGGGAACGGTGTGCCGTCGAGTCGCGCCACCGTCTTGAGCGCCTTGTCCTCCATCGCCCGGGTGACTCCGGGGTCGAGCTGTCGCAGCCAGCCGCGCTGGCCGTAGCGGCGGGCCCAGACGGTGACCGCGTCGCGCAGGTCGTGCAGCTGGACGCCACGCTGGAAACTGCCGGACCACATGTCCGGTAATGATCGGCCCAGTTCGGCGTGCCACATGAGCGGCGGCATGTCCTCGATGACGATGGACATGCCGACGTGGTTCACCGGGCTGTTGGTGAGGGTCTGGATGGCACGGTCCGGGCCGGAGCGGCCCCGGAAGATCCAGATGTCTCCCGTACGGGTAAGGTCGATGGCCTCGTCGAGGCTGAGTTCGGCAACCACAGGCTCTATTCTCGGCTGATGCGTTGGTGGAAGATAGCGGGACTGGCGGGGTTGGCTGGCGTGGCGGCGACCGGGGCGGTGATCGCCCGGGCGGAACGCAAGCGCCGCTCCTACACCCCGGAGGAGATCCGGAGCCGCCTGCACGAGCGGGTGGCCGAAGCGTCCACCCGCCCTGAGCTGGACGAGAGCTAGTTTTTCAGCACGAGGTCGGTGTCGCGCAGCAGCGACCAGAGTCCCGCGCCGTCGGGGGCCGAGAACCAGGTCTTGCCCCCGGAGGGCACCACCTCGGCGGTCTCCGACGGGCCGGGGATGGCACCGGCGAGCACGGCCTGCGCGGGTGACAGCCGGCGGATGGCGACGGCCGCCACGTTCTCCGGGTGCTCGCGGGCGAACTCGGAGTAGATCTCCTGGTCGTGTTGCCCGTCGTCGCCGATGAGCAGCCACTTGACGTCGGGGAACTCCTTGGCGAGCCGTTGCAGCGACTTGCGTTTGTGCTCCTGGCCGCTGCGGAACCAGCGGTCCGGGGTGGGACCCCAGTCGGTGAGCAGGATCGGCCCGGCCGGGTAGAGGTGCCGGCTGAGGAACCGGGTCAGGGCGGGCGCCACGTTCCACGCGCCGGTGGAGAGGTAGACCACCGGGGCGCCGGGGTTGGCGTGCGACAGCCGCTCGTAGAGGACGGCCATGCCGGGGACCGCGGCGCGGGCGTGCTCGTCGAGGACGAACGTGTTCCACGCGGCGAGCAGGGGCCGGGGCAGCGTGGTGACCATCACCGTGTCGTCGATGTCGGAGATCACCCCGAACTTGACCGCCGGGTCGAGCACCCGGATCGGGGCGTCGACCGGGACGGTGCCCTCGGTGGAGAGTTTGGCGCTGCCCCAGCCGGGGTCGAGATCGCCTTTGACGATGCAGTCCAGATAGCCGCTGCGGTCGGTCCGGGCCTCGGTGACGGTGCCGCCGAGCTCGATGCGGACCAGCGCGCTGCTCACCGGGGTGGTGGTGAAGCTGCGCCAGCCGCGGACCTTCTCCCGCCGTTTCCGGACGGTGCCGGGGCGGGCGAGCAGGACCCGGCCCATCACCCGGGCCCAGCCGGGCGCTCCGTAGCCGGTGTAGGCGGTGATGTAGGGCTTCCACCCCCGGCCGCGCAGACGTCGCTCGACGATCTCGTGCACGGCGTCCTCGATCAGGGCCGCCCGGTGGATCCGGACCACAGGCGAGGCTCCACCCGCGGGAGTAATCGTCACCATCGCCTCCTTGCGTTGCCGATCCGCCGTCCGCCCGGCCACGTTACCGGGCCGTTGTCACAGTCCGCTGGGAACGGTGGACGGCGGCCGGATGGCCGTCAGGCGGCCGCCGGGAGTTCGGTGGGCGCCCACTGCTCCGCCCACCATTGCTGATCCGTGGTTTCCGCTTCCGGGCCGCGCAAACGTGCCGAGGCGGCTTCGGCTCGCAGACCGCGCAGGGTCTCGGCCGCGGCCTCGGCGCCGCGCCAGGCGGAACGTTCCTTCTCCACCATTTTCCGGTACGCCGCGAACCGGTGCTCCCGGACCGCGTTGCGCAGTTCGGCCTCCTGCTGCACGGGGTGCAGGCGGGGGTTCCAGCCACGGTGCGCGAAGACGTCGTTGAGCTGGGCGATGGACAGGTCCTGGGAGCGGCACAGCGCGGTGGCGGACCGGTGCAGGTAGCGCTGGCGGTCGACGTTCTCGCCGGGCTTGCGACGACGGCTCATCAGCGGGTACGCGGTGGCGGCGGAGATCCGGCGGGCCAGTTCGGCGGCTTCCTCGTACGCGGCCCAGGCCTGGTCGACGGCCTCCTGCGCGGCGGCCCACTCGGCCCGGCGGCGGCCGGCGGCCTCGGCAGCCTCGGTCGCGGCGGCTTCCAGGGTGGCGGCGAAGTGGTTCTCCTCGTCCGGCGCCCCGGGTGCCCGGATACCTTGGGGCAGGGCCGCGGCGGCCACCGCGACGGCCAGCGCGAGCAGGATGATCAGCCAGATGGCGGTGGCCTGTGGCATGGCGCCGAAGACGGTCTGCAGTACGGATTCCATGGTGCTCCCCCGGAGATGTGGATACGACGGCTCGATGACGGTGGGATCCGTCAGCGGGCCGGGGGCGCCCGGGAGCCGTGGGTGCCGGCACTCTCTCCGGCCGGGATCTCAGTGGCGAACATCACCATCGAACCGGCGCCGACGGGAGCGGGTGCCGGGACCGGCTCCGGCAGCTCACCGTGTTCGGCGGATGGCGTCCCGGTGCCCGTGGACACCGTGGAGGCGGCGACCGGGGCCGCGGCGGGAGTGTCCTCGACCGCCGGAGCAGGACCGGGTAGACGCAGGGTGACGGCGAGCGCCAGGACGGCGAGCCCGGTCAGGAAGCGCAGCAACCGACGCCCGTCCCAGGGACGTGCTGCCGGGCGCACCACCGCGTTCACGGTTGTCAACTTACTCGTACGCCCTGGTCAGCCCGCCGGACGAACGGGCCGCCGCCACTCGTTAGGGGACATCGGGCGGTCACCCGGAGGAGGGACGATGGAGGGATGGACCTTCAGGTGGTGGAGCAGGTGGCGCAGCTGGACGAGTGGGTCGCCGAGGGTGGCGTGGCCGTGCTCAGCGGTGCCGGCCTCTCGACCGATTCGGGCATCCCCGACTACCGGGGCCCGTCGGGTTCGGCCCGGCGGGGTTCGCCGATGACGTACCAGACGTTCACCGGGGATCCGCTGGCCCGCCGGCGGTACTGGGCGCGCAGTCACCTGGGCTGGCGCACGATCGGCGACGCCCGGCCCAACTCCGGGCACCGGGCGGTGGCCGGGTGGCAGGAGCGGGGGCTGCTGGCCGGGGTGATAACCCAGAACGTGGACGGGCTGCATCAGGAGGCGGGCGCCCGGGAGGTGATCGAGCTGCACGGCAATCTGGCCCGGATCGTCTGCCTGGACTGCCGCGAGCTGAGCGGCCGGGCCGAGCTGGAGGAGCGGCTGACCGCGGCCAATCCGGGGTTCGCGGCGGTGGCGACGTCGGTGAACCCGGACGGTGACGTGGAACTGGACGAGGCGGAGGAGGCCGGGTTCGCGGTGGTGGACTGCCGGTCGTGCGGGGGGATGCTGAAGCCGGATGTGGTGTATTTCGGTGAGACGGTGCCGCCGGACCGGGTGTCCCGGGCGTTCGCGACGGTGGCCGGCGCACGGTCGCTGCTGGTTCTGGGTTCGTCGCTGACGGTGATGTCGGGGCGGCGTTTCGTGTTGCGCGCGAAGCGGGACGGCATCCGGGTGGCGATCGTGAACCGGGGTGTGACCAGGGGCGAGCCGTACGCGGACCTGGTGATCGACGCACCCCTGGGAGTGGTGCTGCCGAATCTAGCGACGGCGACCGATAGATCCGGATTCAACAGCGCGGTTACCGTCTTGAAATCGAATTAGGTCCCCCGGCACGTTGACGTGACGCCCCTCACTGAGGTTGACTGCCGAAACCGGTACCGAAACCGGTTCCGAAACCCTCCGGCAACAACGCTGGAAACATCGAGGAGCGAGCGTGGCCATCACCATCGCCGACGTGGCGGCCCGGGCCAAGGTCAGCAAGACCACCGTGTCCCGGGTTCTCAACGGCAAGGGTGAGCTGGACGAGTCTACGGCCGCCCGGGTCCGCGCGGTCATCGACGAGATGGGCTATGTTCCGAGCGCCCGGGCGGTCAACCTGGCCCGTGGGCGCACCCGGGTGGTCGGCATGCTCGTCCCGTCCCTCACCTGGCCGTGGATGGGCGAGGTGCTGCAGGGCGCGGTCGACGTCCTGGAGGCCGAGGAGTACGGCCTGCTCCTCTTCACCTGCAACCGCGGTGAGGACTCGATGCGCCAGTTCGCCGCGCAGGTGGCGGCGAAGTCGTTCGACGGGCTGCTGGTGATCGAGCCGGAGGGCACCCTCGACTACATCGCCACCCTGCACGCGCGGGGCCTGCCGATGGTCCTGATCGACGACCGGGACCAGATCAAGGGGCAGATCCCGAGCATCGGCACGACCAACCACACCGGCGCCGGCGAGGCCGCCCGGCACCTGGTGGCGATCGGCCGGCACCGCCCCCTGATGATCACCGGGCCGTCCCGGTTCGGCTGCACGGTGCAGCGCCGGGACGGGTTCGCCGCGGTCTACGCCGAGGCCGGTCACCCGGTCTCCGAGGACCGCGTGATGCTCGGCGACTTCACCTTCGACTGCGGCACCCGGGCGGTCCAGCAGGCGATCGCCGCCGGGGTGGAGTTCGACGCCGTGTTCTGCCACAACGACATCTCCGCGGCCGGCGCCATGCAGGCGCTGCTGGAGTCCGGCCGGCGCGTTCCGGAGGACGTCGCGGTGGTCGGCTTCGACGACATCCCGATGGCGGCGCACACCCAGCCGCCACTGACCACGGTCCACCAGCCCATGCGCGAGATGGGTGAGGCGGCGGCCCGCACGCTGCTCGCCCACTTCGAGGGCACCCCGCTGCCGAACCGCCCGACGATCATCCCGTCGACCTTCACCGTCCGCGACTCCACCCGCTGATCCATTCCGGAAGAACCCCTACCAGAAGTCTCTTCCTCAACTCTAAAGTTTCCTAAACATCAGATACGGGCTCCGGGGCCGGCCATGTGCCGGTCACGCGATGCCGCACGCCCTCAGGGCACCCCTCTCACCCCGTCATGTGATACCGAGGAGAAATCTCGATGCAGCGACGTAAGCTTTTCGCGGTCGCCCTGGCGGGCGTGCTCGCCGGTGGCGGGCTCACCGCCTGTAGCAGCGACTCGCCGAACGCCAACAAGAACGCCGCCAACGGCGCCAAGGTCGACTTCCTGTCGATCGGCATGCCGAACGGCACGGTCACCGAGAACAACAACCCGTTCGTCAACACC
Source organism: Actinoplanes sp. G11-F43 (assembly GCF_050589265.1). Taxonomy (NCBI): domain Bacteria; kingdom Bacillati; phylum Actinomycetota; class Actinomycetes; order Micromonosporales; family Micromonosporaceae; genus Actinoplanes; species Actinoplanes sp. G11-F43. The sequence goes on along the minus strand of NZ_JBNZCE010000003.1, from coordinate 73,010 downwards.
GCGGCCGGGACCTCGCTCGGTTACCGCTGGATGATCTACGAGCCCCTGGGCATGTGGAACAACGTCAAGCCGTCCGACCCGCCGGCCCCGTGGCTGGCCAGCAAGATCACCTGGTCGCCCGACTGGAAGACCGTCGACCTGGAGATCCGGACCGACGCGACCTGGTCCGACGGCCAGAAGCTGACCGCCGAGGACGTGGTGTTCACGCACACCATGATCAAGAACACCGAGGCGCTGAACAGCTTCGCGATCCCGTACGACAGCATCACCGCCGACGGCAACAACGTGAAGATGACGTTCAAGACGTCGCAGTTCACCACCCACCACAAGGTCATCTCGCAGACCCCGATCGTGCCCAAGCACATCTGGGAGAAGATCGCCGAGCCGGCCACCGACCCGATCAAGGAGCCGGTCGGCAGTGGCCCGTACACCCTGAAGACGTTCAGCCAGCAGGGCATCACGCTGGCCGCCCGAGAGAGCGGTTACTGGCAGCCCGCGCCGGCCGTCAAGGAGCTGCGCTACACCTCCTACGCGGACAACAACGCGCAGACCACGGCGCTGTCCACCGGCGCTTCGGAGTGGAGCTTCGTCTTCATCCCGAACTACGAGCAGACCTTCATCTCCAAGGACCCGCAGAACTACAAGATCTGGGCCCCGGGCGTGCTCGGCATCCACGGTCTGTACATCAACACCACGCAGAAGCCGTTCGACGACCCGAAGCTGCGCCAGGCGATGAACATGGTCGTCAACCGGGCCGACATCTTCACCCAGGCCGAGGCCGGCTACTTCCACCCGGAGATCAAGAGCGTCACCGGTCTGCCGGAGGGCGCGGGTGACGCCTACATCGCCGACGAGTTCAAGGGCAAGACCTTCACCGTCGACGTCGAGGGCGCCAAGAAGCTGCTCACCGACTCCGGCTACAAGCTGGAGGGCACCACGCTCAAGGACCCGAGCGGCAAGGCCGTGACGATCAAGCTGAGCGACCCGGCGCCGTGGTCGGACTACCAGACCACGCTGGAGATTCTGAAGAGCAACTTCGCCGAGATCGGCATCGAGGCGACGGTCGAGAAGCCGAACCAGAACGTCTGGGACCAGAACGTCCAGAAGGGCGACTTCGGCGCCACGGTCCGCTGGACCAACGGTGGCTCCACCCCGTTCGACATCTACCAGACGGTGATGGACGGCGACCTCAAGAAGCCGATCGGTGAGCTGGCCCAGCAGGGCAACTTCGGCCGGTTCGAGAGCCCGGAGGCGACCGCCGCCCTGAAGGCGTACTCCAACGCCTCCGACGACGCCGCCCGCAAGACCGCGCTCGCCACCCTCCAGAAGATCTTCGTGGAGCAGGCCCCGATGCTGCCGATCGGCGCCGACAACGTCGGTGGCGCGTACAGCACCAAGAACTGGGTCGGCTGGCCGTCGGACGCCGACCCGTACGCCCCGCTCCAGCCCACCCAGGCCGGTGCCCTCGCGGTCGTGCTGAAGCTCAAGCCCGCCAACTCCTGATCGCCTCGCGGGTGCCCCCTTCGTCCGGGGGCACCCGCGAACCCCTCTGCACGAAATGGAAACCGGCATGACGTCGATCCCCGACGCGAAGGCGCCGGCCGACGAGGTGGTGCTCGAGGCGATCGGCCTGACCAAGCACTTCCCCGTCCGCCGGAGTCTGCGCGACGTCTTCTCCCGTACGCACAAGGCGGTGCACGCCGTCGACGACGTGCATCTCATCCTGCGGCGCGGTCAGGTGGTGGCCCTGGTCGGCGAGTCCGGCTCGGGCAAGTCCACGGTGGCCCGGCTGCTCGCCCAGCTCTACCCACGCACCGGTGGCGACATCCGGCTGCACGGCGAGTCGACCAGGGTGAAGTCGGGCTCGGCCTTCCGCCGGTACGCCGCCCGGGTCCAGATGATCTTCCAGGACCCGTTCGCCTCGCTGAACCCGACGCACACCATCCGGTACCACCTGACCCGCCCGTTGCAGATCCACGGGACGGCCGGTGACGACCTGGAGAAGTCGCTGCACGAGCTGCTGGAGCGGGTGTCGCTGACCCCGCCGGAGCGGTACCTGGACAAGTTCCCGCACGAGCTGTCCGGTGGCCAGCGGCAGCGGGTGGCGATCGCCCGCGCGCTCGGCGCCCGGCCCGAGGCGCTGCTCGCCGACGAGCCGGTGTCGATGCTCGACGTGTCGATCCGCCTCGGCGTGCTGAACCTGCTGCGGGATCTGAAGGAGCGCCTCAACCTGGCGATCCTCTACATCACCCACGACATCGCGTCGGCCCGGTACTTCGCCGACGAGACGATGGTGATGTACGCCGGCCGGATGGTCGAGGGCGGGGACAGTGAGACGGTCACACAGTCGCCGGCCCACCCGTACACCCAGTTGTTGATCGAATCCGCCCCGGACCCGGACCGCCTGGACGGTGCCGCCGACACCGCCGACGAACGTGGCAACGGCGAGCCGCCCAGCCTCATCCACCCGCCGTCCGGATGCCGTTTCCACCCGCGCTGCCCGAAGGCGATGGCGCGCTGCTCCACCGACGAGCCGGTCCGCCTGGAGATCGGTGACGTGCCCGGTCACTGGGCCGCCTGCTGGCTGTACGACACGAGCGGAACCGGCAAGGCCGAGGTGCAGAAATGAAGTACTTCCTCCAGCGCCTGGCCTTCTACGTCTTCACCGCGTGGGCCGCGATCACCCTGAACTTCTTCATCCCCCGGATGGTGCCGGGCGACCCGGTGCAGGCGCTGGTCGCCAAGTACCAGGGCCAGCTCAGCACCAGCGCGATGGAATCGCTCTACGTGCTGTTCGGCATCGACAAGGAACGCAGCCTGTGGTCGGAGTACGTCGACTACTGGAAGCAGCTGTTCACCGGTGACCTGGGCCTGTCGTTCACGTTCTTCCCGACGCCGGTGTCCGAGATCCTGGCCGACAGCCTGCCGTGGACGCTGACCCTGATCGGTGTCACCACGGTGATCAGCTTCCTGCTCGGCACCGGCCTGGGTGTGCTGGCCGGCTGGCGCCGCGGCTCGTGGGTGGACGGCCTGCTGCCGGTGACCACGTTCCTGTCGTCGATCCCCTACTTCTGGCTCGGCATCATCGCGATCTACCTGCTGACCGGCCCGGACAGTTTCTTCCCGTCGTCCGGCGGCTTCGACATCGCCCTGCAGCCGGCCTGGGACCAGTGGTTCATCCCCAGCGCCATCCAGCACAGCCTGCTGCCCGCGATGACCATCCTGATCTCCTCGGTCAGCGGCTGGATCCTGAGCATGCGCAACATGATGGTGACGGTGTCGTCCGAGGACTACATCACCGTCGCGCACGCCAAGGGCCTGCCGGAGCGCCGGGTGGCCCTCGGCTACGCGGCCCGCAACGCGCTGCTGCCGAACGTCTCCGGTTTCGCGCTGTCCCTCGGTTTCATCGTCGGCGGCACGCTGCTGGTGGAGATCGTCTTCTCCTACCCGGGTGTCGGCTTCCAGCTGTTCCAGGCCCTCGGCGCCCAGGACTACCCGCTGATGCAGGGCGTGTTCCTGGTCATCACCATCTCGGTGCTGATCGCGAACCTGCTGGCCGACGTGGCGTACCTGCTCCTCGACCCGCGCACCCGCAAGGAGGGCTGACCGGTGTCCATCCCCACCTCCAGCATCGAGCAGGTCATCCCGGGCCAGGGCGCGATGGCCCAGCCGGCGAAGAAGGCCCGGCGCAACAGCTTCCGGTTCGTCGCCAACAAGAAGGCGGCCACCGGCCTGATCATCCTCGGCATCTACCTGCTGCTGGCGATCATCGGACCGTGGATCGCCCCGTACGAGCCGGGCGCCCGCGGTGACCAGCTGGTCGCGCCGCCGTCGGCGGACCACTGGCTGGGCACCACCCACCTGGGTCAGGACGTGTGGAGCCAGATCCTGGTCGGCACCCGCAGCGTGATGTTCGTCGGCTTCTTCGCCGGGATCGTCGCCACCGTGCTGTCGGTGCTGGTCGGCGTGACCGCCGGTTATGTCGGCGGCAAGACCGACGAGACCCTGTCGGTGTTCTCCAACGTCTTCCTGGTGATCCCGGCACTGCCGCTGATCATCATCATCACCTCGGTCCTGGAGAACGCCGAGGACTGGCTGATCGCGCTGGTCATCGGCCTCACCTCGTGGTCCTGGAACGCCCGGGTGCTGCGCGCGCAGACACTGTCGCTGCGCCGCCGGGACTTCGTCGAGGCGTCCCGGGCCACCGGTGAGAAGACCTGGCGGATCATCGGCTTCGAACTGCTGCCGAACCTGACCGCGGTGATCGCCTCCGGCTTCGTCGGCACGGTCATCTTCGCCGTGCTCTCCGAGATCACCCTGGCCTTCATCGGCGTCACCTCGAACACCACCTGGAACTGGGGCACCATCCTGTTCTGGGCCCAGGGTCAGCAGGCCCTCGCGCAGAACGCCTGGTGGTGGTTCGTGCCGGCCGGTCTGGCGATCGCCCTGCTCGGCACCGCCCTCTCGCTGATCAACTTCGGTATCGACGAGTTCGTCAGCCCCCGCCTGCGCAGTGCCGGAAAGACCAGGATCAAGACCGCCTCCGGTCGTACGGTCCGGATGCGCATCGGTTTCACCCCGGTCCTGGCAGCCACGCCTGTCGTCAAGACCCCGGTTCTGGCAGCCACGCCTGTCATCGAGAAGGAGACAGTCGAGTGAGCGAGCCCGTCCTCGAGATCAAGAACCTGAACGTCGACTACGGGCTCGGCGACCAGGCGGTGCACGCGATCCGCGACGTCAGCCTCACCCTGCACCGCGGCGAGGTGCTCGGCCTGGCCGGCGAGAGCGGTTCCGGCAAGTCCACCCTCGCCTACGGCCTGACCCGGCTGCTCCCCCCGCCCGGCGTGATCACCGGCGGTTCGGTGGTCTACCACCCGGAGAAGGGCGAGGCGTACGACGTCCTCGGCCTCTCCGACCGGCAGCTGCGCGCCTTCCGCTGGGCCGAGACGGCGATCGTGTTCCAGGGCGCGATGAACTCGCTCAACCCGGTCCACAAGATCTCCACCCAGCTCACCGACGTGCTCCGGGCGCACGAGCCGAAGATGAGCGAGCAGAGCCGCAACGCCCGCGCCCGGGAGATGCTCAAGCTGGTCGGCATCTCCGCGGACCGGATGGACGCCTACCCGCACCAGCTCTCCGGCGGTATGCGTCAGCGCGTGATGATCGGCATGGCGCTGATCCTGCAGCCGCAGGTGGTCATCATGGACGAGCCGACCACCGCGCTCGACGTGGTGATGCAGCGGCAGATCCTGGGCCAGCTGATCGAGCTGCGGGAACGGCTCGGTTTCTCGGTCATCTTCATCACCCACGACCTGTCACTGCTGGTCGAGTTCTCCAACCGGATCGCGATCATGTACGGCGGCCGGATCGTCGAGGAGGCCCCGGCGTCGGCCATCTACCGGGACCCTCTCCACCCGTACAGCAAGGGTCTGCTCGGCTCTTTCCCGGCCTTGCGCGGGCCGCGCCGTGAGCTGGCCGGCATCCCCGGCTCCCCGCCCGACCTGAAGGGCATGCCGAGCGGGTGCTCGTTCCACCCGCGGTGCCCGAAGGCGTTCGAGCCCTGCGACTCCAAGATCCCGGTGCTCACCCCGCACGGGGACCGGTCGGCGGCGTGCTGGCTGGTGGAGAGCTGATGGACTTCATCTGGGGCGCCGCCACCTCGGCCTATCAGATCGAGGGGGCGGCCTTCGAGGACGGCCGGACCGCGTCGATCTGGGACACCTTCGCCCGGGACGTGGTCGGTGAGACCGGGGACGTGGCCTGCGACCACTACCACCGGATGCCGTCCGACGTGCAGTTGATCAAGAGTCTCGGGGTGAACGCCTACCGGTTCTCGGTCTCCTGGACGCGGGTGCAGCCGGGTGGGCGGGGGCCGGCCAACGTCAAGGGACTCGACTTCTACGACCGGCTGGTGGACGAGCTGCTGGCCAACGGGATCGATCCGTGGCTGACGCTCTACCACTGGGATCTGCCGCAGGAGCTGGAGGACGCCGGTGGCTGGCCGGTGCGGGACACCGCGTACCGGTTCGCGGATCTCTCCTCTCTGGTCATCGATCGCCTGGCGGATCGGGTACAGAACTTCTCGACCGTCAACGAGCCGTGGTGTGTGGCGTACCTCGGTTATGAGCACGGGGTCTTCGCCCCTGGCCGCCGTGACTTCAAGGCGGCCCTGGACTCGACGCATCACCTGCTGCTCGCGCACGGGCTGGCGGCCGCTCAGCTCCGGGAACGGGGCCGGACGGTGAGCATTCCGCTGAACATCGGCACCGCCACACCCGCCTCCGACGATCCGCTCGACGTGGCGGCCGCCTGGCGGGCCGACGGCAACGTGGCCCGGATCTTCCTGGACCCGCTGCGGCACGGCCGCTACCCGGCCGACGTGGTCGAGGACCTGGCCGGCCGGGGCTACACGCTGCCGGTCCAGGACGGCGACATGGAGATCATCGCGACGCCGATCGACCTGCTCGGAGTCAACTTCTACTTCGGGCAGGACTTCGCCGGGCGCGACCTGGACGGCAACACTCTCGACGCCTCCGGGCGGCCGGTGGTCCGGGAGATCAAACCGGACGTGCCGCAGACCGACCTGGGCTGGCCGATCACCCCGGACCGGTTCACCACCCTGCTGCTGCGCCTGCACCACGACTACGGCTGGCCGCTCGTGGTCACCGAGAACGGCGCGGTCTTCCCCGACCAGCCGGACGCCGACGACTTCGTCGAGGACACCGAGCGGGTGGCGTACCTGTCCGCCCACATCGACGCGGTCGGCGCGGCCCGGGCCCAGGGCGCCGACGTGCGCGGTTACTTCGCCTGGTCACTGATGGACAATTTCGAGTGGGCCGAGGGTTACGCGAAGCGATTCGGCCTGGTCCGCGTCGATTATCAGACCCAATTGCGTACGCCTAAACGGAGTGCGCTCTGGTTCCGGGATCGCATAACGTCCGCTCCATGACCGACTACCTCGATCTGAACCGGGCCAACTGGAACGACCGCGCGCAGGCGCACTCCGCCTCGCCGGACTACCGCGTCGAAGAGTTCGTGCGGGATCCGTCGTACCTCAGCCAGGTGGTCCGGTTCGATCAACCCCGGCTCGGCTCCGTCACCGGGCTGCGCGGGGTGCACCTCCAGTGCCACATCGGCACCGACACCCTCTCCCTGGCCCGGCTCGGCGCCACCATGACCGGGCTGGACTTCTCCCCCGCCGCACTGGAGCAGGCCCGCGCCCTCGCCGCCCGGACCGGCGCCGCCGTCGACTTCGTGGAGAGCGACGTCTACTCCGCCCGAGCCGTGCTCGACGGCGAGTTCGACCTGGTCTACACCGGTGTCGGCGCGCTGTGCTGGCTGCCCGACGTCAAACGCTGGGCGCGGACCGTGGCCTCGCTGCTGGCGCCCGGCGGCCGGCTCTTCATCCGGGAGGGCCACCCGGTGCTGTGGGCCCTCGACTACGACCGCACCGACGGGCTGCTCTCGATCACCGAGCCCTACTTCGAGACGTCAGAGCCCCAGGTGTACGACGAAGCCTTCACCTATGTGGCCACCGACCACGAGTTCACCCACACCGTGACCCATGAGTGGAACCACGGCATCGGCGAGATCGTCACCGCCGTTCTCGAGGCGGGTCTCGTGCTGACCGGCCTGGAGGAGCATCAGAGCGTCCCGTGGAACGCGATCAACGGGCGGATGCGAGCCATCGGCGACGGCGAGTTCCAGCTCGCCGACCGGCCTGAGCGGCTGCCACACACGTACACGCTCCAGGCGGTCCGGCCCGCCGTTTAGTGATCGCCTCCGCCGGGGTATGAGCAGCTCATCCCCCGACTTTGGAGGCTCTCAATGCGTATCGGTGCGGTTCTCATCGTGATCTGGCTGGTTCTCGGCGCCACCGCCGCCTACCAGCGCGGCTATTTCTCCGACACGGACGACGCCAGTTGCGCGGAAGCCGGGACGGTCATCGTCACCACCGTCGCCGGCCCGCTCAACTGGATGGGCGTCAACCCGAAGATCGACTGCTCGGTCCCGGAGCCGAGCAAGTAAGGGTCATCGCAACAGTCCACGCTCGTCGATGTGCCGGGTGGGCTCGCCGAAGAACAGCTCCGGATCGGCCGAGCCCACCGCGATGTTCAACGTGTCCTGCCGGTAACCGCCCTCGTTCAGCGGCCCCGACATCCGGTAGTTCACCTGCCACCGCAGCCACTCGCCCGGGCCCAGCCACACGGCCGGCGGGCGGCGCGGCCGGGACGGGGCGCCGTGCCGGGCGAGGAGCAACTCCACCCGAACCCCCTTGTCCGCCCGGACCAGCCGCAGACCGGACCGGGTCAGACCCGGCTCCCGCTCCGGCGGCTCCGCGCCGACCGTCTCCACCGGCTCGAAATCGTTACGTTCGGTGATCTTCACCTCGTGCACCCCGCCGCGCCGGGGCGACGGCAGCCGGAAACCCTGCGGCACCGAACTCCGGAGCGCGGCCCCCCTGCCGCCGCGCGAGATCCTGGTCCACTCGGTAGTCACCCACTGCGTCACGACATCCACCGCTCCCCCTTTCCCGCACGCACCATCCTGGCTGGTCGGGGGCGCGGAAGCACGGATTATTCACGTGCTGGACACCAGTTGCCCGGCGGCGCGCCGAATCCGGTTCAGGTATTGATCTGGAGCGCGCTCCAGGTTCTACGGTCGAAGACGTCAGAGCCGGCACGGGAGGGGAACACCATGGAACTGCGGGACTTCGGGCGCCTCGGTCAGATCAGCGCGCTGACTCTCGGTGGCGGTGGCATCGCCGGGGTGTGGGGTGGCACCGACCGCGCCGAAGCCGTCGCGACCGTCCACGCGGCACTCGACGCCGGGATCACCATGCTGGACCTGGCCCCCAGTTACGGCTCCGACTTCGAGTCCGAAGTGGCCGTAGCCGAAGCGCTCTCTTCTTCTTCCCCCGAGGTGATGATCACCAGCAAAGTGCAGTTGCCGGACGACGACGGGCGTGACTTCGCCGCCCGGATCCGCCGCAGCCTGCACGACAGCCTCACCCGGCTCGGCCGCAGCCACCTCGACGTGCTCCTGCTGCACACCCAGTTCCGGCAGCCCGGAACCGTGCTGCCCGGAACCGTCGAATCGGGCGCCTACCGCGACGAGATCGCGCCCGAGTTCGAGCGGCTCCGCGACGAGGGCCTGATCCGGGCGTGGGGCATCAGCGCGGTCGGCGATCCGGCGGTGGTTCTGGAGACCTTCCAGCAGGCGCCCGCGCCGGACGTCGCCCAGATCGTGGTCAACGCCCTCGACCAGAACGGCGACATGTGGATCCACGGCGACAGCGCCCAGCCCGGCAACGCCGCACTGCTCAGCGCCGCGCAGGCCGCGTCGGTCAACGTGATCGCCATCCGCGCGGTGGCCGCCGGATCCCTGACCAGCGCCCTGGACCGCTCGGTGCCGGCCACCCATCCGGCGGCCGTGGACTTCGCCCGTGCCGAACCGTTCCGCAAACTGGCCGCCGAACTCGGTGAGTCACCGGCCGCCCTGGCCCACCGCTACGCCCTGTCGGTCCCCGGCGTCGCCACCGTCGTGCTGGGCGTCAAGAACCGTGTCGAACTGGCCGAATGCCTGGACGCCGAGGCGCGCGGCCCACTCTCCCCGGACGAGACGGCCGCCGTGATCGCCCTCCGCTGACCCGTCCTCCGCTGACCGGCCGGTCTCCGGACCGCGACGGGGGCGGGTCAGCGGAGGGCCTCAGCCCTCGCCCGGTCCGGCTCTTGGCGGTCCGTCGCCGGGGCGGTCAGCTCGCCCAGGGCGGGGTGAGGCTCGTGCCGTCCGGCATGGTCGCCGCGAAACCGGCGCTGGTGGTCACCCAGGCCGAGGCGGTGACCGGCCCGTCGTTGCCCGCCCGGAACTCGCTGCCGGCCGGCACCACCAGCACGTCCCCGGCCGCGACCCGCCCGGCGACCCCGTCCAGGCTGAACGACAGCTCACCGGCCAGCACCATCAGCACCTCGTCGCGCCCCACCCGGTGTGCCGACCCGGTCACCCCGCTCGCGATCTCCACCCGCCAGGCGCAGAGCTCCCGGCTGCCGGTGGACGGTGACGCGAACGCGTGGAAGACCACCCCGTCCAGCCGGTGCGCCACCGCCTGGGATTCACGGAACACCGTCATGTCCCCTCCTCAACTAGTCAATCTGCTTGACCAAATAGTCAAGCAGATTGACCGTCATGTCAAACTGGTCCGGTGCACGATGATCTCCAGGACCTCCCGGTACTCCTGCTCAGCGCGGCCCGCGCCCTGGTCGACGGCATCGACGCCGGAGTCCGCGAGGCGGGCTTCACCGACGTCCGCCCCGCCCACGGATACGCCTTCGCCCGCCTCTCCGGCACCGGCGCGACGGTCACCGAACTCGCCGAGCACCTGGAGATCACCAAACAGGCGGCCAGCCAGATGGCCGAGGAGCTGATCGGAAAGGGCTACGTGAAGCGCACCCCGCACCCCACCGACGCCCGCGCCCGCCTCCTGGTTTTGACCGAAAAAGGTCACGCCTGCACCCGGGCGGCCGACGACGCGGCAGCCGCGGCGCTGAGCCCGCTGGCCCGCTCACTGACCCCGGCCGAGGCCCGGTCCCTCCGCTCGGCCCTGCGCCACCTGGCCACCCCGGGCCGCATCCGCCCACTCTGGTGATCCGGCCGGCCGCACGATCGGCAGCCGGTTACCGGCTCTACGACACCGCCGGGGCTGCCCCCGCCGAGTCGGCCCGCGCGCTCCGGGAGCTGGGCCTCCCATCGGGCGACGTGTTCCGGATACTCGACGGCCGCGCCACGATCGCCGAGGTGGCCGCCACGCATGTGGCCGCCCTGGATACCCGGACCCGTTCACTGAAGGCCAGCCGGGCCGCGCTGTCCGTCGACCACCCGAGGTCCAGCGATCGCTGCAGGCTGGCGGCAGCGGGCTCTTCGGGCGCCGGAACGACGCGGCGAGTCCGCTGTGTTCATATCGAGGAAGCTCGACGCTTGACCGAGAGCATCTCGCTTGGCACGCTCGGTAGCAGTCGAGCGCGGGGGTGCATCACCGGTGTCCTCGGTGGAGTGGCGTCCACGGGTGAAGCCCGAACACGGCCTGTTCCGCATGCCGGACGGGCGGGTCCGGATCGGCGGCTCGGTGTACGGGGTGGCCGCTGAGGTCGACGACCCGCGAGGCCTGGTGTGGACGATGCTGTCCGCCGCCGCCGGGCCGCCTTCCCAGCTCAGCCCACGGGAACAGCAGCGGTACGACCGCGGCCGACAGTTCCACCGGTGGCTGGACATGCGCCGGCGCGACAACTCCTGGGAACCCCAGCTACGACTGAAACAGGCCCGGGTGACGGTGCTCGGCCTGGGTGGCACCGGCGGGACCGTAGCCCTGGCCCTGGCCGCCTCCGGAGTCGGCCGGATCCACTGCGTGGACGCCGACGTCGTCGAGCTGTCCAACCTCAACCGGCAGACCCAGTTCGACGAGACCGACATCGGCCGGCCCAAGGCGGACGTCACCGCCGGGCGGCTTCGGCGGCTCAACTCCGACATCGAGGTCACCAGCGAGCGGCTGACCGTCACCGAGCCGGCCCAACTGCCCGCCCTGGTCCGACGACCGGTAGCAACCCCAGCGGTAACTGACCACTGACGACGACGGCCGGCCGCCGGGCCGGCCGCCGTCCGGACTCGGAAGATGACTCGCAATGCAGAGCCCCCGGATCGCCGCCCTCCTCGACGACCCCGCGCCGGACGCCGTCGACCGTTTCTGGGCCGAGATCACCAGAACCGGAACACCTCTGATCGAGCCGTACGCCGACGGCAGGCACCTGGTCACCTTCCTGTGGCGGGGCGAGGCGACCGCCGTCCGGGCCTGGTTCAACATCGACATTCCGCTGGTACGGCTACCCGGGACCGATCTCTGGCACGGCTCCGGGGTGTTCCCGTCCGACCTGCGAACCATCTACTGCCTGGTGCACGACGGCGCCGAACAGGTGCCGCAATCCAGGACCGACACCTATCCCGCCACCATCGACCAGGCCAACCCGCGGGTCTTCCATCTGCCGGCCGACCCCGACGATCCGACCGACGCCGATACCTGGTGCTCAGTCCTGGAGCTCCCGGACGCCCCGCCCGTCACCTGGACCGGCCTGCGCCCGCACACCCCCGCCGGCCGGCTCGACGATCGCACCCTGCCCAGCCTGGCCCTGAGGACGAACGTCCGGGTGACCGCCTACCTTCCGCCCGGCATCGACCCCGCCGGGCTGCCGGTGCTCGTCGTCTTCGATGGTTATCCGGCCCAGACGATGATGCGGATTCCCACTGTCCTGGACAATCTGATCGCCGGGCACCGGATCCCCCCGATGGCGGCCTTGTTCGTCCGCGGCCGCGATGAGCACCGCAACCGGGACCTGACCCCCGGCCGGCCGATGGAACGCCTGGTCGCCGACGAGTTGCTGCCCTGGGCACAGAAGACCTGGCGGATCGGCTCCCCCGGCGGCAACCTGATCGCCGGGATGTCCCGCGGTGGCCTGGTCGCGGCCCATCTGGGTCTGCGCCGCCCTGACCTGTTCCAGGCAGCGATCGCCCACTCCGGCAGCTTCTGGTGGCCGTCCCCCGATGCCGGGACACCCGCACGCCTGGTCCGCGAGGTAGCCCGCACCTCCCCCAGCAACGTCCACTTCTTCCTGGACGTCGGCTTCCTGGAGACGATGACCGGCCCCGGCGGCGCTCCCTCGCAGCTGACCGCCTGCCGCCGGATGCGCGACGCCCTCACCGACCGGGGCTTCCGGGTGACGTACCAGGAATTCCAGGGCGGCCACGACTACGTCAACTGGCGCGACAACTTCGCCGGCGCCCTGATCGCCACCACAGCTTCGGCGGTCGGCTCGCCCAGGGCGGGATGACGGCGCAACGCGGGAAGTGATCTGAGGAATCCGTCCCGCCGGCCACCAAGGACCGGCGGGACGACGATTCTCAGTCGCGTTCGATCAAATGCCCGATGAGCTGCGGTCCCATGATGACCGCGTTGCCGGAGCCGTCGCGGCGGGCGTCGGGCTCGGGGAGTTCGACCGGGTCGCCGGTCTCCGAGGCGCCGACCGGGCGGGGGCCGACCCAGGCGATGGTCAGCCGGCTCTCGCCCTTCAGGAAGCGCTGGACCCGGACGCCACCGGTGGCGCGGCCCTTCGCCGGGTAGGACGCGAACGGCGAGACCTTGACCTGGGTGCCGGTGGAGGTGACGACCATCGGGGCACCGTGCTCGTCATCGGTGGTGGCGACCGCGTTGAAGGAGATCACCTCGGCGTCGGCGGCCAGGTTGACGCCGGCCATGCCGCCACCCTTCAGGCCCTGTGGTCGCACCAGCTTGGCCGGGAAGCGCAGCAGGTTGGCGTCCGACGTGACGAAGACGAGGGCCTCCGCGCCGTCGGTGAGCCAGGTGGCCTGCAGCACCTCGTCACCCTCCTTGAGAGTGATCACCTCGAACTCGTCGGAGCGGACCGGCCACTCCGGCGCGCACACCTTGACGATGCCCTGCTTGGTGCCGAGCGCGAGGCCCGGCGACTCGCCGTTGGTGAGCGGCGCCATGCCGACGACCCGCTCGCCCTTCTGCAACGGGACCAGCTCGGACGCGGACATGCCACCGCGCAGCGAGACGGTGCCGGACTGCTCGGGCAGCACCGGCAGGGTGAGCACGTCGGTCTTGAACGCCCGGCCCAGGTTGGTGACCAGCAGGATCCGGCCGCGGGCGGTGGAGTGGATGACGGCGCGGACCGCGTCGTGCTTGGTGCGGCCGCTGCGGCTGCCGCCCTCGGTGGACTCCTCGCTCTCGGCGGCGGTCCGGGCGATCAGGCCACCGGCCGAGAGGATCACCTGACAGGGGTCGTCGGCGACCTCCAGCGGGCCGGCCGGCACCGAGGCGGCCAGCACCTCCTTCAGGTCACCGTCGATGAGGGTGGTGCGGCGGGCGGCGCCGAACTGCTTGGTGACCGCGGCCAGCTCGTCGGAGACGACCTTCTTGAGGACGGCCTCGTCGTCGAGGATCCGGGAGAGCTCGGCGATCTCACTGCGCAGCCGGTCCTGTTCGGCCTCCAGCTCGATCCGGTCGAACCGGGTGAGCCGCCGCAGCGGGGTGTCCAGGATGTAGGTGGCCTGGATGTCGGAGAGCCCGAACTCGGTCATCAGGCCGTCCTTGGCGGCGGCCGCGTCGTCGCTGGCGCGGATCAGCGCCACCACCCGGTCGATGTCGATCAGGGCGATGAGCAGGCCGTCGACCAGGTGCAGGCGGTCCTCACGCTTGGTGCGGCGATACATGGTGCGGCGGGTGACCACGTCGTACCGGTGTTGCACGAAGACTTCGAGGAGGGCCTTCAGGCCGAGGGTCCGCGGCTGGCCGTCGACCAGGACCAGGTTGTTGATGCCGAACGAGCTCTCCAGGGGGGTCAGCCGGTAGAGGTCGGCGAGCAGGGCCTGCGGGTTGACGCCGACCTTGCACTCGATGACCAGGCGGGTGCCGTGCTCGCGGTCGGTGAGGTCCTTGACGTCGGCGATGCCGGTCAGGCGGGCGGCCTGGCGCTGGCCACGACGCGGGCCGGAAGTGATCACCTTGCCCTTCACCTCGTCGGTGATCGCCTCGATGATCTTCTCGGAGCCGATGCCGTACGGCAGCTCGGTGATCGTGATGGCCTGGCGCCCACGACCGCCCTCCAGCAGACCGGTCTCGGCACGGGCCCGGACCCGGACCACACCGCGGCCCGTCTCGTACGCCCGGCGCACCTCGTCCAGGCCGAGCAGCTGGCCTCCGGTCGGCAGGTCCGGGCCGGGGACGTATTTCATCAGGTCGTCGAGGCTGGCCCCGGGCTTGCGGATCAGGAACCGGGCGGCGGCCACCACCTCGCCCAGGTTGTGCGGGATCATGTTGGTCGCCATCCCGACCGCGATCCCGGACGTGCCGTTGACCAGCAGGTTGGGGAAGGCCGCGGGCAGCACCTTGGGCTCGGACTCGGAGCCGTCGTAGGTGGGCTTGAAGTCGACGGTGCCCTCGCCCAGCTCGCCGACCAGCAGCATCGCCTCGCGGGACATCCGGGCCTCGGTGTACCGCGCGGCGGCCGGGCCGTCGTCGGGCGAGCCGAAGTTGCCGTGGCCGTCGATCAGCGGGGTGTTCAGCGAGAAGTCCTGGGCGAGCCGGACCAGGGCGTCGTAGATCGCCACGTCGCCGTGCGGGTGGTACTTACCCATCACGTCGCCGACCACGCGAGCGGATTTCACATACGGCCGGTCCGGGCGCTGTCCCTGCTCGGACATCGACCAGAGGATCCGGCGGTGCACCGGTTTCAGTCCGTCGCGGGCGTCGGGCAGGGCTCGGGAGTGGATGACCGAATACGCGTACTCCAGATAGGAGTCCTCGACCTCGGTGGTCAGCGGGTTGTCGATGACGCGGGCGCCGGCCTGGTCGAACGCGGACAGGTCGACGCGCTTGTCGTTCTTACGGCGTGCCATGGGTCGCGGGCCTCTCAGGCGTCGATGGTCTCTTGGTCGATCCGGCCGGCAGCCTCGATCAACCAGTTCTTCCGGGGCTCCACACGCTCACCCATCAGCAGTTCGAGGGTGGCTTCGGCGCGTTCGGCGTCCTCGATGGTGATCCGCCGGACGGTCCGCTCGGCGGGGTTCATCGTGGTGTCCCACAGCTCGTCGGCGTCCATCTCACCGAGACCCTTGAACCGGGGCACCGGCTTCTGCACCTGCCTGCCGCCGCGCTCCAGCCGGCCGACGGTGCTCTCCATCTCCTGCTGGGTGTAGGTGTAGATGGTCTCGGCGTTGCGGCCCTTGGTGACCACCTTGTGCAGCGGCGGCATCGCGGCGAACAGGCGCCCGGCCTCGATCACCGGCCGCATGTACTTCGCGAAGAGCGTGATCAGCAGGGTCCGGATGTGCGAGCCGTCGACGTCGGCGTCCGCCATGATCATGACCCGGCCGTACCGCATCTGGCCGATGTCGAAGGTGCGGCCCGAACCGGCGCCGAGCACCTGGACGATCGCCGAGCACTCGGCGTTGTCCAGGACCTGCTGGAGACTCGCCTTCTGCACGTTGAGGATCTTGCCGCGGATCGGCAGCAACGCCTGGTACTCCGACGAGCGGGCCATCCGGGCGGTGCCGAGCGCCGAGTCACCCTCGACGATGAACAGCTCGGAGCGGTCGATGCCGATCGCCCGGCAGTCCACCAGTTTCGCCGGCATCGACGCCCCCTCCAGGGCGGTCTTGCGGCGGGCGGCGTCCTTCTGCTGCTTCTGGGTGAGACGGACGCGTGCCGCGTCCACCACCTTCTGCAGGACGGTGCGGGCCTCGGTCTTGGTCTTCCGGTCGTCGATCCAATTCTTGACGTACGCCTCCACCAGGCCCTGCATCACCCGGGTGACACCGGCCGTGGACAGCTCGTCCTTGGTCTGCGAGGTGAACTGCGGCTCCGGCACCCGCACGTGGATGACCGCGGTCATGCCCTCCAGGAAGTCGTCCAGGACGGGCGGCTCCTCCTTGGGCTTGAGCAGCCCGCGGGTGTTGCGGATGGCGTCGGTCATGGACCGCACCAGGGCCCGCTCGAAGCCCTTGCGGTGGGTGCCGCCGTGCATGTTGCGGATCGTGTTGGTGAAGCACTCGACGTTGCGCTCGTAGCCGGTCCCCCAGCGGAAGGCCACCTCGACCTGCGCGTGCCGGACCACGTTCGACTGCATCACGCCGTTGGCGTCGGCGGCGTTCTCCTTGTAGGTGCCCTCGCCGGTGACCAGGAGCATGCCGGAGACCGGCTTGTCCGAGGCCGGGCTGAGGAAGTCGACCATGTCGGAGAGGCCGTTGGGGTAGTGGAAGGTCTCGGTGGCGGGCTCCTCGGCGGTCGCGTCGAAGAGGGTGTACTGCACGCCGGGGACCAGGAACGCGGTGTTGCGCAGCTTGGTGCGGACCGCTTCGACGTCGAGCCGGGCACCGGTCTCGAAGTAGCGGGCGTCGTACCAGTAACGGATCGAGGTGCCGCTCGGCTCGCCGCGTTTCATCCGGCGGGCCACCCGCAGACCGGGCTCGCGGGTGAAGGCGGCGTCCGGGCCGGGGCCGTCGAAGACGCCGGGCACACCACGCTGGAACGAGATCTCGTGGACCTTGCCGGCCCGCTTGACGGTCACGTCGAAGCGCAGCGCCAGCGCGTTGACCGCGGAGGCGCCGACACCGTGCAGGCCACCGGACGCCTTGTAACCGGAGCCGCCGAACTTGCCGCCCGCGTGCAGCCGGGTGAGCACCAGCTCGACACCGCTCAGCCCGGACTTGGCGTGCACGTCGGTGGGGATGCCCCGGCCGTCGTCGTCGACCTGCACCGAGCCGTCGGCGTGCAGGATCACCGCGATGCTGGTGGCGTGCCCGCCGACACCCTCGTCGGTGCAGTTGTCGATGATCTCGTTGGCGAGGTGGTTGATGCCCCTGCTGTCGGTGGAGCCGATGTACATGCCCGGGCGTTTACGGACAGCGTCCAGCCCTTCGAGGTGCGTGAGGTCGTCAGCCCCGTACAAGGTCTCTGGTTGCGCGGTCACGACGCGGCACTCCCGATCGGCCATGGTGGTCAAGGACGGCGCGAGCCTACCCGGCCCCTCCGACACTTCTGCCCCAGGCGAGGCAGGTCTAGACCAGTCCGTGGCCGAAAAGGGGATGATCAACGCGAAAAAGTGCGTTACACCACACCAGCCAACGGCGCGGTCTGCGGCTGGAGCGCTCGCCAGAGGTCCAGCGGACAGGCCTTGCCCGGAACCGACACCGGAGGCAGTTCCTGATAGGCGATGAGCTCGTCGGTCACCTCCCGGGTCGCCGAGCAGACCACCACGGTGCCGTGCGGCGCGTACGCCTGGAGACGGGACGCCGTGCTCACCACGCTGCCACTGATCATCCCGTATCCGCCGTCGAAGGCCGCCATCGGGTCGACGATCACCTCACCGGTGGCCAGACCGACACGTGTCCGGACGGGGAACCTGCCGGCGAGGAGTCGCCCCCTCAACGTCTCCTGCACCGACAGGCCCGCCCGCACCGCGGAGGCCGCCGCTTCCGGCCGGAAGCCGTCCTCCGCGGCACCGAACACCGCCATCACCGCGTCGCCCACGTACTTCTCGACGATCCCCCCGCACGCCCGGACCACCTCGGACACCGCCGAGAAGTAGTCCCTCTGCAGCGCGCGGACCTCCGCGCAGTCCAGCCGGTCCACCAGAGCGGTGAAGCCGACGATGTCGATGAACAGCACGGTTACGGTCTGTCGCCGCTCCTGAACGGCGCTGATGACGGTGCTCATGTCTTCGCTCCCCCAGATCAATGCGTTGACCGGGAGTACGGTGCCAGCCCTCCCCGGCACGCGGATCCGCAGAACGACGTATCTCTGACAGCATCGAATTCCGTCGTTCTTGTGACGCAGAACAGTCCGAACCGACGACATAGTGATAGGCGGATACGGATTAGGCTGCCGGACATGGCCAGCATGGGGGACGAAGGACCGCTTGTCGGGCGTACCGGCACGCTGGCCGACATGCAGTCCTACCTGCGCAACGTCGGGACCGGCGGCACCTCCGCCGTGTTCGTGACCGGCGAGAGCGGTGTCGGCAAGAGCCGGCTGCTGCGGGAGACCGCCGACGCGCTGCGCGGCGGTGGCTTCGCCGTGCTCTTCGGCACCTGCCTCGACATCGGAGACGCGTCGCCGCTGCACCCGGTGCTGCAGGCGCTGCGCCGGCACGACGACAGCCGTCCGTCCACCACCGCCGACGACGCCGGCGCCCTGCTCGAACGGGTGTCCCGGGACCTGCGCGCGATCGCCGGCGATCAGCAGCTGCTGCTCGTGCTCGACGATCTGCAGTGGGCCGACCGCAGCACCCGGCAGCTGCTGCTCTATCTGCTGGCCGGGCTCGGCGACGTGCGGGTGTCGGTGCTCGCCGCGATCCGGGCCGAGGCCCTGCACGGCACCCACCCGCTGCGCCGGGTGCTGGCCGAGCTGCGCCGGCTGCGGTCGGTGCGGGTGGTCGACCTGGCGCCGCTCAACCAGGACCAGACCCACGAGCTGGTGGCCGCGATCGTCGGCCGGACACCGGCCGTCGAGGACGCCGACCGGGTCTTCAAACGCAGTGGTGGCAACCCGTTCGTGGTCGAGGAGCTGTCCCGGGACCTGCGCGACGGCCGGATCGAGCTGTCCGACACGCTGCGCGAGATCTTCCTGTCCCGGGTGGACGAGCTGCCGCCGAACGCCCACACCGTGGTGCACGCCATCGCCGCCGGGGTCGAGCCGATCCACCACTCGGTGCTGGCCCGGGTGGTCCCGCTGGCCGAGGACCAGCTCATCGAAGCGGTTCGGGCCGCGGTCACGCACCGTTTCGTGGCCAGCGACGGCGACGGGTACAAACTGCGCCACCGGCTGGTCGCCGAGGTCCTGGAGCAGGAGGTGCTGCCGGCCGAGGCGGCGTCCCTGCACCGGCGGTACGCCGAGGCCCTGGAGTCGTTCGAGGGCGAGCCGGACAACGCCCGCCTGGCCCACCACTGGCAGCGGGCCGGAGAGCCGGGCCGGGCCCTGGACCCGGTGGTCGCGGCGGCCCGGGCGGCCGAGCGGATGTACGGGTTCGCCGAGGCCCACCGCTACTGGACCATCGCGTTGCAGCTGTCCGCCGAGACCGACCCGCGGCGCTCCGAGCTGCTGGGCAACGCCGCCGAGTCGGCACACCACTGTGGCGAGCACCTGCTGGCCCTGGCCCGGCTGGAGGAGCTGGCCGGGCGGCCGGACGCCCCGGGCCAGTCCGACGTGCACCTGCGCCGTGCCCGGTACCTGGCCGCCGCCGGGCGTTCGGCGACCGCCGAGATCGAGTACCAGCGCGCCCTGGAGGCGCCCGACTGCACCCCGCGCCGGCGCGCCTCGGCCGCCGCGTACCTGGCCGAGTTGCTGTTGCACCTGGGCCGGTACGCGGACGCCAACCAGCACGCCCGGGAGGCCCTGGAGCTGGCCGCGGTCAACGGGGCCACCACCGACCTGGTCCGGGCCAGTGCCGCGCTCGGGTTCAGCGCCGCCTTCCGCGAGGATCCGGACGCCGGCCTCGCCGTGATCCGGCACGCCGTGGAGATCGCCGAGCGCTCCGGTCACCCGGACGACCTGGGCGTCGCCTACCTGCACCTGGCCGAGCTGCTCACCGGCCCGCTGAACAGCATCGAGGAGGGGGTCCTGGTGGCCCGCCGGGGCGCCGGCCGGCTGGCCGAGCGCGGGGTCGGCCGGACCTACCAGACCCGGCTGCTGGCGATCGCCGCCAAGGGGCTGTTCCGGATCGGGCAGTGGTCCGAGGCGTACGCGGTGCTGGAGACCGCGATGCGGCACCGGCCCTCCGGCGCCGACGCGGTCGAGCTGCTGCTGGCCCGCTCCCAGCTCTGGGTCGGGTTCGGCGAGGTCGACCACGCCCGCCGGGACCTGGACGCGGTCGCCACCCTGCTGGCCGGCGGCGGGGCCCGGCACGTGCTGCCGATGCTCACCCTGCGGGCCGGGCTGGCCATGTGGCAGGGCGAGCACGCCGCCGCGCGGGCCGCCGTCCAGCGTGGTGTCACCGAGACCCGCTCCGACGACCTGGTCCTCCTCGGCGTCCTGGCCTGGCACGGGCTGCGCGCCGAGGCGCAGGCCCACGTGGCCGCCCAGCCCACCGACCAGGGCGCCATCCGGCGTCTGCGGACGGTGATGGATCGCCTGGTCAAGGGTGTGGTGGACGCCCCGCCCGCGGTGCGCGCGGTGGTCGACGGCTACCTCGACCTGTGCACCGCCGAGCTGAGCCGGATCGAGGACCGGCACGATCCCGAGCCGTGGGCGCGGGCAGCCGCGATCTGGGACCGGCGGCAGCAGCCCTACCCGGCCGCCTATGCCCGGCTGCGGCACGCCGAGGCGTCGCTGCAGCGCCGGGTCCGCCGGACGGCCGCGGTCAACGGGCTCCGCCAGGCGTACGCCACGGCGCTCGCGATGGGCGCCCGGCCGTTCGCCAACGAGATCATCGGGATCGCCCAGCGGTTCCGGGTCACTCTCGGCGACGACGCGCAGACCACCGTCGCCGGGACCGCCGTGGAGCGGGCCGCCGACGAGCTGTCCGCGCTGACCGGGCGCGAGCGGGAGGTGCTCGCCGCGGTGGCCGACGGCCTGACCAACCGGGAGATCGGTGAGCTGCTGTTCATCAGCGAGCGGACGGTCGGCGTCCATCTGGGGCACATCTTCGACAAATTGCAGGTCCGAACCCGCGTGCAGGCCAGTCGCGTCTTCCTGACAGCAGCCTGACCAGGAGTTCGTTATCTCCCCGTGACATACGTATGCGGAATACGTAGTTCTACCGATCCCACAGCGGATCCCCCGTGGAAATGTGTCCCCCACGGGGGAGCACCGGCCCGGTTCCCTCGAGGAGCCGGGCCGGTGCTGGGGGCCCTCCGCTGCCTTTGCTTCACCCACGGAGGATCCGATGACCCAGCCCATCTGGGGCCCCGTTCAGCAGGAGATGTCCGATATCCTGCAACGGCACCCCGACGACGTACCCGGAGTGGTCGAACAGCTCGCTGAACTCCAGGCAGTCCTCTGCCGCGTGCCACCGTTGCTCGATAGCAACCCACTGGCCGACTTCAACAAGCTCTACCTGACGATCACCGAGAACGTGCTGGAGCGTCTCTACGCCGGCAAGTTCAAGGACCCGGCATTCCTCTCCCGGCTCGACGTCGAATTCGCGGCCCGCTACTTCGACGCTCTGCGCTACTGGACCGAGGGCAGCCCCGCGTGCCCCGGCGTCTGGGCCGGACTGTTCTGCCGGATTCCCGGCCCCGACGCCCGGCCACTGCCCTCGGCGGTCGCCGGCGTCAACGCGCACATCAACTTCGACCTGCCGTTCGCCCTCGTCACCACCTTCGACCACCTGGGCAGTGACCCGATCGACGGCAGCGACCAGCACCACGACTACCTCCAGGTCAACGACATCTTCGCCGAGGAGATCCCGGGGCTGCGCCGCGGCTATCTGGACCGCTGGCAGCTTCTCATCGACACGATGAACGGCGACCTGGACGACTGGTGGCAGGGCGAGATGGTGGAGTACACCCGCAACGTCGCCTGGCGTAACGCACAGAAGATCTGGGCCGTCCGGCACGACATGATCACTCTGGACAAGGAGCGCCGCCGCCTCGACAACACCGCCACCGGCCTCGGCAAACTGCTGCTGTCGCCGTTCGGCGGTTTTCTTCAGTGACGGACCCCTGCCCGGCGCCGCGTCCGGCTCCGGGCAGGGGTGATCAGCCGACGAGGATCAGGCGGGCCTTCGTGGTCTCGCCGTCGCGGATCCCGCCGACACCGACCTTCGCGCCGAGGCGGATCACGTCCCGGCCGGTCTCCTCACGCTGCTCGACCACACGCGCCTTGTCGCCGTAGGTTCAGGACAACGCGAAACCGTCAGCGGAACGTACGGTGAAACCGTCAGCGGACGCCGCGGTCACCTCGCCCCGCTGCACGACCACGGTGTGCATCTGGTCGTCCCGGTCCTGCACCACCACCTCGCCGTGCAGGGCGTCGCGCCGCAACAGTTTGCGCACCAGCCTCGGCCGGACGCCCGGTTCGGCGGCCTCGGTCCCGGCTTCGGTTTCGTCGGCGCGGTAGCCGACCGCCTGAAGAGCGACACTCTCGGCGCCGGCGGTGCCGGTGGCCGCGGCCGGCCCGCCACAACCGGTGAGTGCGAGGGTCGCGGCCAGAGAGAACATCAACCACTGGGGTGTACGGGTCATGACAGCGATGCTGGCCGCCGGACGATCGGGCCCGGTCAGGGTCGTGTTCGAGTTCGGTAAAGCCGGCCCGTCCACAGGGGTCAGTGGCGGGGGAGGCGGATGGTGAACATGGCGCCGCCCTCGGGGGCGTGGGCGGCGGTGATGCGGCCGTCCAGGCGGGTGACCAGGCGGGCGGCCAGAGCCAGGCCCAGTCCGCTGCCGACGTCGCGGACACCCCGGTAGCGGCGGTTCAACTCGCCGCGCTGGAACACCACCAGCAGGTCGTCATCGGTGAAACCGGGACCGCCGTCGCGGATCTCGAGGACCCCGGCCGTGTTCTCGGAACGGACCGCCAGGACCAGCGGGGCGCCGGCCGGGAGCACCCGCAGCGCGTTCTCGCACAGGTTGTCGAGCACCTGGCGGATCCGGCCCGGATCGGTGTCGACCGGCACCGGAATCCGGTCCACCTCGTCGTCCCGGGCGGTCAGGAGGATCACCGGAACCCAGTCGCCGGCGGCCCGCAACCGGCGGCAGATCTCGGTGCCGTCCAGGCCGGGCAGCGCGATGTCCAGGACACACGCCACCGGCCGCAACCGGCGGGCGGCGGCCAGACCGGACGGGCCGTCCCGCTCCACCTGGACCCCGAAACCCTCCCGGGCCAGGTACAGCCGCACCAGGTCGGCGATCGGCCGCTCGTCCTCCACCACGAGGACCAGGCCCCGGGCCGGCGCATCCGTCACCGCCCCATCATGCCGTCCGGGTGACACGGGGAATGTTCGGGAAACGTAAGACACGACCGGGTGACGTGTGCGCGTCGCACCGGACCGGACGAACGGCCCGGATCTTCCCGGCTGAGCAGTAACCGGCCATAAGTGGGCACGCTCCCAAAAAAGTACTGGAAGCGCTTTCGCAACATGCTATAAAGGCGACAACGCCCAGCGGCCGGGCGTTCTCGTGAGACGTGACACCAGTGCCCGGCGCCGTGCGAACACGCCCGGCCCTCCGTCCTCACGATCGTGAGCCGGGCGAGGCGTCGCACACGGGGGGATGCCTCGCCCCTTCACGTCCAGCCGTTCCGGACCGTCCTGTTCCCGGGACCGCTTCCGGTGACCGGCGCATTCGCCCGGCGGTCGCCGGACGGTCCGGTGCGGCGCCCACCTCGCGGGGCCGCCACAGCGCTCTGATTACGCGTACCGGAAAAGGGTGTGATTTTCGGGGTGGCCCGGGAATGGTGAAAGCATGGCCTACCTGAATCCGTCGGGTGAGTTCACCCGTGACCAGCGGTACATCGCCACCCGGATCACCGCGAACGGCGGTGACGGTTTCCCGGTCGAAGCCGGGCGTTATCGGCTGGTGGTGAGCCGGGCCTGCCCGTGGGCCAATCGGGCGATCATCGTGCGCCGGCTGCTCGGCCTGGAGAACGCGCTGTCGATGGGTGTCGCCGGCCCCACCCACGACGAGCGGAGCTGGACGTTCGACCTGGATCCGGGCGGGCGCGATCCGGTTCTCGGCATCGAGCGGTTGCAGGAGGCGTTCCTGGCCCGGTTCCCGGACTACGACAAGGGCATCACCGTTCCGGCGATCGTCGACGTGCCCACCGGAAAGGTCGTCACCAACGATTTCGCGCAGATCACCATCGATCTGTCCCTGGAGTGGACGGCATTCCACCGGGACGGCGCGCCGGAACTCTATCCGGAACGGCTGCGCGGGCCGATCGACGAGGTGAACGAGGCGGTCTTCGCGGATGTGAACAACGGCGTGTACCGGGCCGGGTTCGCCGGCACCCAGGAAGCCTACGAGAAGGCGTACACCCGGTTGTTCGACCGTCTCGACCAGCTTTCCGAACGCCTGTCCGGGCAGCGCTACCTGGTCGGCGACCAGATCACCGAGGCCGATGTCCGGCTGTTCACCACACTGGCCCGCTTCGATGCCGTCTATCACGGCCATTTCAAATGCAACAGGCAGAAGCTGACCGAGATGCCGGTGCTGTGGGCGTACGCGCGCGACCTGTTCCAGACCCCCGGCTTCGGCGACACCATCGACTTCGATCACATCAAACGGCACTACTACGAGGTGCACCGCGACATCAACCCTAGCGGCGTCGTCCCGTCCGGCCCGGACCTGAGCGCCTGGCTGACCCCCCACGGCCGCGAGGACCTGGGCGGCCGCCCGTTCGGCGACGGCACGCCCCCTCCCCCGCCCCCACCCGCGGAAACCGTCCCGGAAAGCCACCGGGCGGCATGACGGTCAGCCGGCACAGATCCGATCCACCAGACGCCACATGCCCGAACTGGGGTTGGCCCCGGACGGCGATCCGTCACCTCGGTGTTTGTCATCCAGGTCCCGAGCGCGCCGGGTGGCTTCCGCATGCCTGAGGGCCAAAGCATCGAGGGCGGTGTCGTCGAGCACCTTGCCCGCGCCGAGATGGACACGGGAGAGCCGCTGAGCGCTATACCGATCGAGATAGGCGGTCCGGTTCGTGAAGTGCAGCAGGAACCACAGCTCGACGCAGGGATTCGAAACCGCCAGATTGATCCGGTTCTTCTCCGCGAGGCTTATCGCTTTCCCGAGATTCGGGTGCTCATCGACGTCGAAGACGCACCAGATCTCGTCGTAGGGTTTTCCCCGCCCTCGCTTGGCGTCCCGTTCATCACGTCTCTTCGCCGAAACAGCGTTCTCCACCAATTGCAGCGGGCCACCACGAAACGGGTCGATCGTGACAAGGACCCGGTCACGATGCCGACGGGCCCAGTAGGTCAGGTGGCGTTCTTCGGTCTCGCGGCCCTCCACAAAGGCCAGGATCTCGTGCCGCCGGGCGTTGGTGGTCACCGGCCGGACCGGAACTCCGGAGCGTTTCATCGGGCCGGCCCTTCCGGCGCCGGGCTGACCGCGGCGGCGAGCTGCTGCCGGGACAGGATCGGAACCGCGCCGTAACGACCCGCCAGATAGCGGCGGCCGATCGCCTCCTCCTTGCGGGGCGCCAGATCGGACAGGCCGTAGAGCCGGGAACCGCCGTCGTTCGACTTCTCCACGAACCACACCTGATCCCGGCCGAGTGGAGAGGCCACACCCGGTTCCCCGAGAAGCGCCGCATCGTGCGAATTGAAGATCAGTTGGGCGTGGTGTGGATTGGTGGCCGGGTCCTGGAAAAGCCGGACCAACTCGGCCACCAGGGCAGGGTGCAGGCTGGCGTCCAGTTCGTCGGCGAGCAGGACGGTGCCGTCCGCGATGGCGGTGAGCACCGGGCCGGCCAGCCCGAACCACACCAGGGTCCCGAGGGACTCGTCGTCGATGTTCATGGCGACGTCGGAGTCGGCGCCCCGGTGGGTCATCATCACCCCGAAAGAGGCGGACGGCAGGCCCTCAGCCGACGGATCGGGCTCCTCCTCCTGTCCGAGAATGATCCGCACGGCGCGCTGCATCCGCTCTCGGGTGACCGGATCAGGTTCGATCTGCTGGACGCCGGTCACACCGAGGTCAGCGGCCGTGAGGAACGCCAGTACCCGGTCCCGCGTTCCGGGATCCTCCATGAGCTGCGCGGTCAGCGCCTGCCGAACCGGCCGGCTGTCCGCCTCGGCCAGGACCAGGTTCTGCTCGAACCACGCGTAGAGCGGCAGGAGCGTGGCATGGTTCGCCGACGCCGCGGTGGAGAGGAAGAGCGCGTTCGGGCGCAGCAACTCGACCACCACCCGGCTTTTCGCCCGCTCGACCGATCCGAGATCGACGGCGTCACCGCGGCGATGGAACAACTGGGCCGGGCGGCCGTGGGGATACCGGTACGCCCACTCCTCCAGGATCCGGGTGTCGTCCAGCACGAAGCCGTACTCGTACCGCACTCCGCCGAGCACGATGTCGACCTCGAACCGGGACGGCGCGAGCCGGGACGACGGGTCCAGGAGATAGGGCCGCCGGACGATCCCACCGGTGGGATTCCCGAACCGGAACGACTGGAGGACGTGCAGCCGCATGTCCCGCATCGCACGAAGCAGGTTGCTCTTGCCGGTCGCGTTCGCTCCGAAGACACCGGCCGCCGGCAGCACGCTGATCGGCCGCCCGCCCGCACGCCACCGCACCCGGCGGACCGCTGCCGGCTGGGCCAGAGCGGTGGCCAGCAGGCTGATCTCCACCGGATCCCGGAAGGAACGCACGTTCTCCGCCCGGAATCCGAGGAGCA
This sequence comes from Actinoplanes sp. G11-F43, assembly GCF_050589265.1. Classification (NCBI taxonomy): domain Bacteria; kingdom Bacillati; phylum Actinomycetota; class Actinomycetes; order Micromonosporales; family Micromonosporaceae; genus Actinoplanes; species Actinoplanes sp. G11-F43. Next base: position 46,108 of record NZ_JBNZCE010000003.1, on the reverse strand, counting down.
CCGATGCCCCCTCGTCATCAATCACAGGGCGATTTTTGCAGGAAACCCGCACAGGAGCCAGTGGAAACCTTCGTCAGAGGCCGTTGAGGAGGGCGCGGAGCAGGGTGGTCAGGTGGGTTCGGTCGGCCGGGGGCAGGTGGGACAGCAGGCGCTGCTGTTCGGCCAGGCCGGCGGTGACCGCCTCGTCGGCCAGGTGGTGGCCGGACGGGGTGAGGCGGACCAGGACGGCCCGCCGGTCGTCCGGGTCGGGTGAACGGGTGACCAGGCCGGACTTCTCCAGGCGGTCGAGGCGGGCGGTGGTGCCGCCGGTGCTGAGCATCATCGACGCGGCCAGCGCGCCGGGTGACAGCTGGTACGGCTCGCCGGAGCGGCGCAGGGTGGCGAGCACGTCGAATTCGGGGCGGCCGATGCCATAGCGGGCGTACGCCTTCTCGACCGCGTCGCCGGCCACCCGGGATAGGCGGAAGACGCGTCCGAAAACGCCCATCGCCTCGGTGTCCAGGTCGGGGCGTTCGGTGGCCCATTGGGCGAGGATCCGGTCGATGTCGTCGGTCACGTTCCCCATTTTCTTGATGACGAGCTTCTCGACAAAGTTTATCTTTACGTCGAGATACTTGATGGCGAGGGAAGTGGGAACGATGCGGGTACTGCTGGTGACAGCGCTGACCCCCGCGCTGTGGGGGACCACCTACGCGGTGACGACCGAGTTCCTGCCACCCGGCCGGCCCCTGCTCAGCGGCATGCTGCGGGCGCTCCCGGCCGGGCTGGCCCTGCTCGCCATCACCCGGCGGCTGCCCCGCGGCGCCTGGTGGTGGAAGTCCGCGGTGCTCGGCGCGCTGAACATCGGGATCTTCTTCGCGTTGCTCTTCGTGACCGCCTATCGGCTACCCGGAGGCATGGCGGCGGTCCTCGGAGCGGTGCAGCCGGTGCTGGTGGCCGGGCTCGGGGTGCTGCTGCTGCGCGAGCGGGTCTCCACACGTACCGTGATCGCGGGGTTGATCGGAGCTGCCGGTGTGGCCCTCGCCGTGCTCACCTCCGCGGCCCACCTGGACCCCGTCGGCGTCCTCGCCGGCCTGGCCGGGGCGGTCTCCATGGCGCTCGGGCTGGTGCTCACCAAACGCTGGGGCCGGCCGGGCGTCTCGATGCTCACCGTGACCGGGTGGCAGCTCACCATGGGCGGTCTGCTGCTGGTCCCGGTAGTCCTGGCGGTGGAGGGTCTGCCCAGCTCACTGTCGGTGACAAACCTGGGTGGGTACGTCTACCTGTCACTGATCGGCACGGCTCTCGCGTACACCCTGTGGTTCCGTGGTCTGGAACTGCTTCCGGCGGCCCGGGTGTCGCTGCTGAACCTGATCGCCCCACTGACCGCGACCCTGATCGGCTGGGCCGTTCTGGATCAGGCGCTCACCCCGGTGCAGCTGGCCGGCATGGTGATCGCGTTCGGTGCGGTCGTGTGGGGACAGTCAGTGCATGTCGGCCGTCGTGACGATCCGCTTCGCGTACCCGCCCCGGGCCGCCCGCAGCATGGCCCGGCCGATCTCGTCGGTGCTGGTGATGTAGCGCGGGGCGATCCGGCGCAGCGCCGGCACCAGCGGGGCGGTGACCGTGTAGGCGATGTCGTACCACCGCGTCTTCGACCGGACCCCGTGGGTGGGCTGGATGAACCCGGGGCGGAAGGCGAACCCGTTCGGGAACAGCTCCATGATCTCCCGCTCGGTCCGGGCCTTCACCCGCGACCACATCAGCCGGCTCTCCGGATCGGTGCCCTCCCCGGAGACGTAGACGAAGGTAAGGTCCGGGTTCGCCGGGGCCAGGGCACGGGCGGCGGCCATCGGCAGATCGTAGGAGACCCGGGTGTAGGCGGCCTCGTCCATCCCCACCGATGAGACGCCCAGGCAGTAGAAACAGGCGTCCCAGCCGGACAGTTCACCGGCCATCGGGCTGAGGTCGGCGACGTCCTCGACCACCACCTCGCGCAGCCTCGGATGCTGCACCCCGGTCTTCGACCTGGTCACCACCAGCACCTCGGTCACGTCCGGCGCGAGCAGACACTCCCGCAGAACACCCTGACCCACCATGCCCGTCGCCCCGAAAACGATCACCCGCATGCTCCCAGTGTGCCGCGTGCGGGGACGGAAAACGTCGTACCCCGGGCCTAGGGTCGTGGCGTGTCCATTGAGAGGTCGCCGTCCGTCCACACCCGAGCCCCGTCGCGCGCCGACCGGGTCGCCGGTGGCATGGCCGAGCTGCGCCGCTGGCTGGACGATCAGATCGAGCAGGGGCTGGCCACGGCCGGGCGGGACGGGCCCCAGCCGTTCGAGACGATGGCCGCCCGGCTCGTCGACGCGCAGGCGCCCGCGGTGGCCGGCGCCGTCCGCCGGCTGGCCGGGATCGCCGGGGTCGGCGAGCGCTGGGCCGACCGGCTGCTCGGCGAGTTCGCCCTGCTGCGCCTCCTGATCGCCGGCCACGATCGGCTCGGCACCCTCGACCCGGCGACGGCCGCGACCGTGCGCGGCCGGATCGGCTATCCGACCGCGTCCGCGGAGGTGCTGTCCGGGCCGCGGGTGACCGACCACTGGCAGATCCTCGGCCAGGTGGAGGCCGACGACGGGCCGCTCACCAGCCGGCGCACCTGGCTGCTCGGGGCGGGCACCGGGCGGTTCGCGCTGATCCTGGAGTTCGCGGCGCCCGGCCGGCCGCTGCCCGGCGGGCTCGTCCCGGGCCGGGGATTCCACGGTGACCTCTGTTTTCATCCGGGCGCGGCGCCGCTGCGGGCCCTGATCGCCGCGCGCCACCCGGAGGATGCGCCGGTCGGCTCCCCGGTGGGCGCGGGGTCGTTCCGGGCGGGGCTCTCCCGGTGGGCGTCACTCATCACCGGCGACCCTTGGCGGTACGAGACCCCGATGCTCCTGTCCGGTGTCGTCCCCGCGTCGGGCGGCCTCCTCGTCGACGGCACCGGCTGCGCCCTTCCGCTGGCTCCCGGCTTCGACAGGCCGTGGTGGCTGCTCGCGGCGGCCGGGGCGGCTCCGGCCACGGTGGCGGCGGAGTGGTCGCCGGCCGGGTTGCGGCCACTCGCCGCCTGGGTCGACGGCGAGTTCGTGCCGGTCAGCGCGCCGGCCACCGGTTCGCCCCCGGCCGGCCGGCCGGAGCTGCCGCCGGAGTTGCTGACCGCCGCGCTGGTCGGCACCGGTCGCCGCCCCTGGTCGGCCGCCACCCTCCGGGTCGGCGCCTTGACCATCGACCTCGGGAGCCCCTCGGCGCTGCTGGAGGCGGCCGCGGTGGCGCTCGTCTGCGGGCGCGCCGGGGTGGAGCCGGAGAGCGGGCATGTGCCGACGGCTCCGGCGCCGGCCGAGGTCACCCCGGTCCTGCCGGCCGCGGCGGGAGCCCGGCTCGCGCTGCTGCTCGGCGGTGGGGCGCCCGGCGGTGGGCATCAGGAGCAGGAACTCCTCGGTCAATGGCTGCGCGCCGCCGCCGAGCGGGGCGGGGTGGTCCCCCCGGCGATCCTGCCGGACCTGTTGGAGGCCGGGCGGCGCACCACCAGCATCCGGGCCCAGGTGGCGCTGGTCGCGGGGCGGCGCGGGGCCTGGCTGGCCGGGCAGCGCGACGACTGGCGGTGGCTGCTCGCCGAGGCCGCGCCACTCCCGGCCGGGGACTGGGCGTCGGCCACCACCGCCGAACGGCTCGGCCACCTGGCGGCTCTGCGCGACACCGATCCGGCACGTGCCGTCGAACTGCTGGCCGGCACCTGGGACGAGGACTCCGCGGACTTTCGGGCCCGTGGTCTGGCCACGTTCGCCACCGGGCTGTCCTTGGCCGACGAGCCGCTGCTGGACCGGGCACTCGACGACCGGCGCCGGGAGGTCCGGGAGACCGCGCTCGACCTGCTCCGGCGCCTGCCCGGGGCGGCCCTGGGCGAGCGGATGGCGGCCCGGGCCCGCGCCGCGGTCCGGCTGGCCGGCGGTGTGCTGGTCGTCGAGCCACCCACCGATCTCGACAGCGAGCTGCGGCGCGACGGGGTGGGCGCGACCCCGGTCCGCGGGATCGGGACGGGCGCCTGGCTGCTGGAGGAGGTGGTGGCCGGCACTCCCCTGGCCACCTGGTCCGGCCCCCGGCCGGGCCCGGACGGCCCGGCCGGGCTTGGGCCGGCCGGCTGGATCGGGCTGGCCCGGGCTCATGACTGGGCGACGCCGCTGCTGCACGGGTGGGCCAAGGCCGCGGTGGCGCAGCACGATCCGGACTGGGCGGCCGCCCTGCTGGACGCCGAGTCGGCGACGCTGCGGGAGTCGGTGCGCTGGGATCTGCATCTGGTGCTGCCGCCCGGCCGGCTGGCCCGGCTGGCGGCCGCGGCACTGCGGTCCGAGGACGGTTCGGCGCAGCGTCTGCTGGCGCTGCATCCGGGGCCGTGGCCGGACGGGCTGTCGGTGGCCGTGCTGGAGACGGTGGAGCAGCGGGCCCGGACCGACCGGCACACCTGGCAGCTGAGCGAGCTGTGCCGGGCCGCCGGAACCGCGATGCCACCGGGGTACGCCGACCTCGCCGGCCGTCTCGCCGGCCAGCTGGACCGGACGCTCGATCCGGCGCGGGTCCGTCCGGTGGCCGAGCTGGCCCGCACCCTGACCTTTCGACACGAGATGCTCGAGGAGCTGCGATGAACGACTTCCCGGCCGGGCCGGAGCGGACGGCCGACCGGACGGCGGAGCCGACCGCAGAGCCGACCGCGGAAAGGACGGCAGGGCCGGCTGCGGTGTTGCGCCCGCACGCCGAGCATCAGTTCGCCGAGGAGCTGGCCCTGCTCGCGGAGGCCGACGACCGGCCCCGGCCGCCGGGCTGGCGGATGTCGCCGCGGGCCGTGGTCACCTATCTGCTTGGTGACGGCGACCGGATCACCCCGAAATACGTCGGGCCCCGCCGCCTGGTCGAGGTGGCCGTCTCCACCCTGGCCACCGACCGGGCGCTGCTGCTCCTCGGGGTGCCGGGCACCGCCAAGACCTGGATGTCGGAGCATCTCGCGGCGGCGATCTCCGGCGATTCCACACTGCTCGTGCAGGGCACCGCGGGCACCGCCGAGGAGGCGATCCGGTACGGGTGGAACTACGCCCGTCTCCTCGCCGACGGCCCGACCGAAGCCGCGCTGGTGCCCGGCCCGATCATGCGGGCGATGCGGTCCGGGTCGGTCGCCCGGCTGGAGGAGCTGACCCGGATGCCGTCCGACGTGCAGGACGCGCTGATCACCATCCTGTCCGAGAAGACGCTGCCGGTTCCGGAGCTGGGCACCGAGGTGCAGGCGCGGCGCGGGTTCAACCTGATCGCCACCGCCAACGACCGGGATCGTGGGGTGAACGAGCTGTCCAGCGCGCTGCGCCGCCGGTTCAACACGGTGGTGCTGCCGATGCCGGCCGGCGCCGACGACGAGGTGGCGATCGTGGCGCGGCGGGTGTCCCAGCTGGGCCGGGCGCTGGAGCTGCCGGAGGCGCCGGCCGCGATGGAGGAGATCCGCCGGGTGGTGACGGTGTTCCGGGAGTTGCGGTCCGGGATGACCGAGGACGGGCGTACCCGGCTGAAATCGCCGACCGGCACGCTCTCCACCGCCGAGGCCATCTCGGTGGTCACCAACGGGATGGCGCTCGCCGCGCACTTCGGGGACGGCACGCTGCGTCCCGCGGACGTGGCCGCCGGCATTGTCGGTGCGGTCGTCAAGGATCCGGTCTCGGACGCCGTCGTCTGGCGGGAGTACCTGGAGACGGTGGTCCGGGAGCGCCCCGGCTGGCGCGAGTTCTACCGGGCCGCCCGCGATGCCTGACCGGATCTACGGCGTACGCCATCATGGTCCCGGTTCGGCCCGGGCCCTGCTGCGGGAGCTGGACGCCCACCCGCCGGAGGTGCTGCTGATCGAGGGCCCGCCGGAGGCCGACGATCTGGTCCGCTGGGCCGGCGAGGAGGGGATGGAGCCGCCGGTCGCCCTGCTCGGTTACGCGGTGGACGATCCGGGTCAGGCGGCGTTCTGGCCGTTCGCGGTCTTCTCCCCGGAGTGGCAGGCGATCAGGTGGGCGGTCCGGCGCGGCGTCCGGGTCCGTTTCTTCGATCTGCCGTACGCGTACCGGACAGCCCCGCCCCCGCCGTCGAGCACGGCCGCCGCGACGTCACCGGGCGGGGAGAAGGAGCCGACCGCGGGTGGGGAACCGGAGCCGGGGCGGCCGGTGGATCCGATCGGGGAGCTGGCCGCGGCGGCCGGCTACGACGATCCGGAGCGGTGGTGGGAGGACGTGGTCGAGCATCGGGGTGTGCCGGTGTTCGCGGCGATCGCGGAGGCCATGGCCGCCATCCGGGAGACCGCTCCGGAGGATCCCGGTGATCTGCTCCGGGAGGCGTACATGCGCAGTGTGCTGCGGGAGGAACGGCGCCGGCACACCGAGATCGCCGTGGTGTGCGGGGCCTGGCATGTGCCGGCGCTGCTGCGGGCGGTTCCGGTCAAGGACGACACCGCGCTGCTCCGGGGGCGGCGGAGGGGGCGGGTGGCGTTCACCTGGGTGCCGTGGACGTACGGGCGGCTGGCGTCCTGGTCCGGTTATGGCGCGGGGGTCCGGTCGCCGGGCTGGTACCACCACCTGTTCACCGCCGGGGACGACGTGGTCACCCGCTGGCTGGTGGATGCGGCCCGGGTGCTGCGGGCGGAGGGTGTGCCCACCTCGTCGGCCCATGTGATCGAGGCGGTGCGGCTGGCGGAGGCGCTGGCCACGCTGCGGGACCGGCCGCTGGCCGGGCTGGCCGAGGTGACCGAGGCCGCCGAGGCGGTGATGTGTGACGGGGAGCCGCTGCGGGCCGCGCTGATCGCCCGGCGGCTGGTCGTCGGGGAGCGGCTGGGCGCGGTGCCGGACGGGGTTCCGGGGGTGCCGCTGGCCCGGGATCTGGCCGCCCGGCAGCGGTCGCTGCGTCTCAAACCGGAGGCGGCCGAACGCACAGTGGATCTGGATCTGCGGCAGGAGACCGATCTGCGGCGCAGCCGGCTGCTGCACCGGCTGCGGGTGCTCGGCGTGCCGTGGGGTGAGCGGCGGGCCGGCCGGGGCACCGGCACGTTCCGGGAGCAGTGGCTGCTGGCCTGGCAGCCGGAGTTCGCGGTCCGGCTGGTCGAGGGCGGCATGTGGGGCACGACGGTGGCGTCGGCGGCCACCGCGCGGATCACCCGGCGGGCGGCGGACGCGGCGAGCCTGGCCGAGGTGACCGAGCTGGTGGAGGTGTGCCTGCTCGCCGGGCTGGCCGGGGCGTACCCGCCGGTGCTGGCCGCGCTGGACACCCGCGCCGCGCTCGACACCGATGTGCACCACCTGATGGCGGCGATTCCGGCGCTGGCGCGGACGCTGCGGTACGGCGACGTGCGCCGCACCGACCTGGACGGACTGTCCACGGTGACCATGGGTCTGCTGGACCGGGTGTGCGCGGCGCTGCCGTCGGCGGCCGGTTCGCTCTCCGACGAGGCGGCCCGGCGGCTGCGGGACGGCATGGACGGTGTGCACCGGGCGGTCGGCCTGCTCGGTGCGGGCCCGGCGCGCGAGCGATGGATGACGACGATCGAGAATGTGGCGGTACGCCCGGGGCTGCACGGTCTCGCGGCCGGCCGGCTGACCCGGCTGCTGCTGGACGCGGGACGGCTGGACGGCCCGGAGGCGCGACGGCGGCTGCGGTTGCCGTTGACCGTGGGCACCCCTCCGGCGCACGCGGCGGCCTGGGTGGAGGGGTTCCTGGCCGGGGGCGGGCTGCTGCTGGTGCACGACGAGGCACTGTTCGCGCTGGTGGACGACTGGCTGGCGGACATTCCGGCGGAGGTGTTCGACAGTGTGCTGCCGCTGTTGCGGCGGACGTTCGGCGGGTTCGACGCCGGTGAGCGCCGGGCCGTCGGCGAGCGGGTGGCCGGGCGGCGCATCGGTCCCGGCCCGGTGGTGGCCCCGCTCGACGCCACCCGGGCGGCCCAGCCGCTGCCGGTGTTGAGCGCCCTGCTGGGCCGCCCCTTGACGAGCACGGCGGAGAGCGGGACGCGGTGACGGGCGAGGGGGACGGGGTGGACGGGGATGTGGAGCGGCGGCGGCGGTGGCGGCTGGTGCTCGGGGCGGCCGCCGGGGAGGCGCTCGGGGAGGCCGGTGGGCGGGACGGGGCGATGGATGCCGCGCTGGGGGCGCTCTACGACGGTGTGGAGGCGGGGGCCGGGCGGGGTGCGGGCCGGTCGGCGGGGCTGGGCGAGTCGGCGCCGCGGGTGGCCCGGTGGCTGGGCGACATCCGGGAGTATTTTCCGGCGACGGTGGTGCAGGTGATGCAGGCCGACGCGATCGAGCGGCTGGACCTGACCCGGCTGCTGCTGGAGCCGGAGATGCTGGCCGCGGTGGAGCCGGACGTGCACCTGGCCGGGACACTGCTGTCGCTGAACCGGGTGCTGCCGGACACCGCCCGGGAGACGGCGCGACAGGTGATCCGTACCGTCGTGGATGAGGTGGAGCGCCGCATCGCGCGACGGACCCGGGCCGCGGTGACCGGCGCGCTGTCCCGGGCGGCCCGGACCAGCCGGCCCCGGCGGGCGGACGTCGACTGGGACCGGACGATCCGCGCGAACCTGCGGCACTACCTGCCGGAGCACCGGACGGTGGTGCCGGAGCGGCTGGTCGGTTACGGGCGGCGCAGCTCCGCGGTCCAGCGGGACGTGGTGCTCTGTGTAGACCAGTCGGGTTCGATGGCGGCGTCGGTGGTGTTCGCCGGGGTGTTCGCGGCGGTGCTGGCCTCGATCCGGTCGCTGCGCACGTCGCTGGTGGTGTTCGACACCGCGGTGGTGGATCTGACCGACCGGCTGGCCGATCCGGTGGAGGCGCTGTTCGGCACGCAGCTCGGTGGCGGCACCGACATCAACCGGGCGGTGGCGTACGCGCAACGGCTTGTCACCCGTCCCCGGGAAAGCGTGTTCGTGCTGATCAGCGACCTGTACGAGGGTGGGGTCCGGGAGGAGATGCTGCGCCGGGTGGCCGAGATGACGGCGGCGGGGGTGCAGGTGGTGGTGCTGCTGGCGCTGTCCGACGAGGGCGCGCCCGCGTTCGATCATGAGAACGCGGCGGCGCTGGCCGCTCTGGGGGTGCCGGCGTTCGCGTGTACGCCGGACGCGTTCCCCGATCTGATGGCCGCCGCGATCGAGCGCCGTGATCTTCGCGCCTTCGCCGGGAAGCTGGCCGAAGAGGGTATGCAGGGCCCCACCATGTAACTACCGTAAGGGCTATGAGTGCTTACCTGAAGAATCCGGCCGCGTGGCAGGAGAGCTGGGACCGGCAGCAAGAGGCGTTCATGCCGGACCGGGAGGAGCGGTTCGCCGCGATGCTGAACGCGGTGGCCGCGGTCACCGACGGCGACGAGCCCCGGCTGCTCGACCTGGCCGGGGGCACCGGCAGCATCTCGCTGCGCCTGCTGGCCCGGTTCCCCCGGGCCCGGGTCACCGTCCTGGACCAGGATCCGGTGCTGCTGGCCATGGCCGAGTCCTCACTGCGGGACCGGGGCACGGTGGTCGACGCCGACCTGAGCGACCCGGGCTGGCGGGCGAAGCTGCCCGGCGAGCCGTTCGACGCGGTGCTGACCGCGACCGCGCTGCACTGGCTGCCGCCGGAGCGGGTCGGTGCGCTCTACGCCGAGGTGCGTGAGGTGCTGCGCCCGGGCGGCGTGTTCGCGAACGCCGACCACATGGAGGACGAGGGGCTGCCGGGGCTCTCCGAGAAGTTGCGCGCACACCGGGACCGGGTGCGCGAGGCCCGGTACGCGACCGGCGCCGCCACCTCCTGGCCGCGCTGGTGGGAGCTGGCCGGAGCCGACGAGCAGCTCGCCGCGAAGGCTGTCGAGCGGGCCCGGATCTACCCGGAGAAGCACCACGACTTCGAGTGGATCCCGCCGGCCACCTGGCACGTCGAGGCGTTGCGCACGGCCGGGTTCCGCGAGGCGGGCATCCTGTGGCGCGGCGGCACCGACGCCGCGGTGGCCGGCCTCAAGTAGGAACGCGGGGCCTCAGGAGGTCCAGCGGAGGAAGCGGTCGAAGAGTTCCGAGGCGGGCGCCCGCGGCATGTCCCGGGCGGCCTCCTCGAGGTGGTCCCACATCAGGACGGCGAGCTCGACCCGGCTGCGGTCCCGGGACAGCGCCTCCCGGGCCGGATCGCACGGCCACGGCCGGCCGCAGACGCGGCAGTCCCAGGACGGCCGGGCGGGGTCGTGCTCCGCCTGGTCGCGCACGAGGCCGCTCCTTTCGTGACGCGGGCACGAGGGAACGACGCCGGGTACGCCCGCCCTTCGCACCCGTGTGCCCCACACATTGCGCGCGCATCGCCCGGGGGTCAACAGCCTGCGCGGCCCGCTCGCTTGTCCGGGTGACGCCCGGCCGGGGCATCGGCACCCGTCGTTCTGGAGTCGTCACCGTGAGTCGAGAATCCGGGCCGGAGCAGATGATCGGAATCCCGCCCGATATGTCCACCTCTTTGGGAGCATGGGGCTGAGCGACGCCCCTACGGCCGAGGACGGTGACATGACCTACGACGGGAATCCGGAACCCGACAGCGGGCTCTACATGTCCTCGGCGGCGGCCGACCCGCAGCGCTCGGCCCGGCGGCGCAAACAGGCGATCGTCGGGGTGGCGGGCGCGGCCGCGGTCCTGGCCGGAGCCGGCTTCCTGGTCACCCAGCTGATCAACGACAACCAGCCCCGCCAGCCCGAACCCGCCGCGCTGGCGCCGATGACGAGCCCGGCGGTCACCGAGTCGGTGCCCGCGCCGGCGCCGGTGGAGCCGTCGATCACGCGTACCCCGAAAGCGACCAGGCACGCCGCGCCGGTCCGGATCAGCCCGGTCCCGCCGCCTCCCCCGAGTTTCGACGCCATCCCGGAACCGGCCGAGGCGGCCGCGACGGCGGCCGTCGAGGGGATGCTCGGCGCGCACGAGGAGATCCACGAACGGACCGAGGCCCTCGGCGCGGGGACGTTACGGATCGTGAGCGCCCGCCGGGACCTGACCGGCGAACGGCTGACCCTGCTCTCCCGGGATCAGGGCCGGGCGGTCGGGCAGGGCGTGCGGTGTACGAGCGAGATGCGGTTCGGCACCGGGCTGCCCCCGGCGGCGCCCGGCATCCTGGTGTGCTGGCGCACGTCGGAGTACCGCAGCGTGATCACCATCGGGCCGGGTTCGGCCACCGCGGAGAGCGTCGCGGCGATCAACCGCGAGTGGCTCAGCCTGGGATGACGAACGAACCGCGGCGGGACTCCGAGAGGGAGTCCCGCCGCGGTCTCACGTGCTCAGGCGACGATCGGGGCGCTGGCCACACCGGCGACGGCCGGGCTGTCCGGAACCACCATGCGGTAGGTCTGGCCGGGGGCGAGACCGCTGATCGTCACCCGGGAGGGCGAGGCCGGCGCGGTCCAGGTGCCGATGGTCCGCCAGCCGGCGCCGACCCGCTGCTGCACCTCGGTGGCCTGTCCGGTGGCGCCGGTCAGGGTGACACCGAGCTGTCCACGGCCGACCCGGACCACGGTCACGGCGGCCTTCACCTGGTAGCTGACCGCGGCCGAGACGGACTCCTCCGAGGCGTCGGTGGCCACCGCCTTGAGAACGACCTGGTAGGTGGCGGTCGCGGTGCGGTTCAGGCGCACGATGCCGTTGACACCGGTGGTGGCGGCGGTGCAGTCCTCGTCCGCGCCGGCCTCGGTCACGCACACCTCGACCGGCTGGCCGGCCCACGCGCGGCCACCGGCGGTGACGGAGAACGTGGTGGTGGTGGACGTGCCGTAGACGACCTCGGCGGAGGTGACGTCGGCGGTGATCTCCGGCGTGACCTTGGTGCCGCCGGGCGCCGGGGCGGTGGTGGCGGGCGGGGTGGTGACCGGCGCGCTGGTCGGCGGCGTGGTCGGGGCCTTGGTCGGCGGGGTGGTCACCGGCGCGCTGGTGGGCGGGGTGGTCGGCGCCTTGGTGGGCGGCGTGGTCGGGGCCGTGGTGGGCGGGGTCGCCGGGGCGACGGCGTCCAGCGCGGCGACCGCGTCGATGCGGCCGTGCCCGAAGTCGTTGTCGAAGCCCTTGGCGCCCAGGTCGACGGCCGACTTCTCCAGCGCCGACTCGATCTGGTCCGGGGTCAGGGCGGTGTTGTAGCTCTTCATCAGGGCGGCGACCGCGGCGACGTGCGGGGCGGCCATCGAGGTGCCGTTCATCGACTTGTACGAGGCGCCCAGCGCGGACGGGTAGGTGCTGACGATGCCGGAACCGGGGGCGGCCACGTCGACGAAGCCGCCCGCGGTGGAGTACTCGCCGATGCGGTCCGACGAGTCGGTCGCGGCCACGCCGATGACACCCTCGTCGGCGGCCGGGTAGGAGGTCGGGCTGCCCTCACGGCGGCTGTTGCCGGCCGCGGCGATGACGGTGACACCCTTGCCCCGGGCGTACTTGATCGCGTTGGTGACCGCGGCGACCTTGGCGGTGCTGCCCAGCGACATGTTGATGACCTGGGCGCCGTTGTCGGCGGCCCAGACGATGCCCTCGGCGGTGTCCGACATGTTGCCGCTGCCGTTGTCGCCGAGCACCTTCACCGGCAGGATCTTGACGTCCGGCGCGACGGCGGTGACGCCGACGCCGTTGCCGGTGACCGCGGCGATGGTGCCGGCCACGTGGGTGCCGTGACCGTGCTTGTCGGAGGTGCTGCCGGCCCGGTCGGTGATGGCGTCGTAGCCGCTGAGGACGTTGCCCTTCAGGTCGGCGTGGTTGGCGTCGACACCGCTGTCGATGACGGCGACGGTGACGCCCGCGCCGGTCGACCGCTGCCAGGCCTCGGTGACCCGGACCTTGCTGAGGCTGTACTGCTGGGCCCGGTACGGGTCGGAGCCGGTGGGCACACCCAGCGCGTGCACCGGGGCGTCCATCTCCACGCCGATCGCCCGGTCCGCCTGCTGCGCGGCCTCGACCAGCGCCAGCGCGGCGGCCTTGTCGGTGGCCTCCTTGACCGTGACGACCGGGCGGCCGTCCTCGTCGAGGGTCGTCGACACGACGCGCGCCGGCTGCGCCTCGGTCACGACGGCCGGAACGATCTCCTCCGGAGCCGAGGTCAGACCGTACGACACCGGGTTCCAGTCGGCGGTGCCGGCCGGAAGAGCGAAGACACCCACAGCGGCGAGCGCACCCGCAGCGACGGCACCGGCGGCGAACTTACGGACCTGGGACTTCATCAACAGTGTTCCTCCCCCTCGAACAGCGACAAGACAAAGATTCGAGGAGGTGGGGTGCATATCCGGTTGTCCGACCGTTGCCCGTCGGTTGTAGCCTCCTCAGCCCGTCACGGCGTTGCTCGCAGCGCCCAGAAGAGTCGCGCTGTCCGGGACCACCACCCGGTGCTTCTGCCCCACTCGCAGGTCCGTGACCTGCATCTTCGCGACTGCGGGATACGTTCCGACGGTCTCCCAGCCGCGCGGGGCGGCGTACTGCTGGACCTGCACGGTCTGCCCGTCCACCCCGTTCAGGGTCACCGTCATCGCGCCGCGGGCGGTGCGGCTCGCGCTGACCGTCGCCCGGACCGTCCAGGTCGCCACCGGGGAGGACGCGGCCAGGGTGGTGGCGGACTCGGCCATCCGCACCTGGAGGGTGACGGCGCCGGTCGCCGGGCGGTTCACCACCACGGTTCCGGACGAGGTGGTCGTGGTGTCCGAGCAGTCGCCGTCCACGCACAGCTGCACCGGCTTGTTCGCCCAGACGGTGCCGGAGACCCGTACGGTGAAGGTGGTCGAGGTCTTCGTGCCGTAGGCGACCTCCCGCTTGGTGACGTTCGTGGTGATCAGCGGGTTGAGCCGGGGCGCCGTGCCGGTGGCGGGCGGATCGCTGGGCGGCGTCACCGGCGTCACCGCGGTCAGCGCCGCCACCGGGTCGATCCGGCCGTAGCCGTAGTCCCGGTCGAACCCCTTGGCCCCCAGGTCGGCCGCCGACCTCTCCAGGGCCGACTCGATCCGGTCCGGCGTCAGGTCCGGCTGGAAGGCCTTGAGCAGCGCGGCGACGGCCGCCACGTGCGGCGCGGCCATCGAGGTGCCACTGGACTGCCGGTAGCCGCCACCCGGCCAGGTGCTCAGGATCGCGCTGCCCGGCGCGGCCACGTCGACATACGAGCCGGCGTTCGAGTAGGGGGCCACCCGGTCGGCGGAGTCGGTGGCGGCCACCGCGATCACCCCGGCGTCCGCGCCGGGATAGGAGACCGGACTTCCGGCGGTACGTTCGTTGCCCGCTGCCGCGATCACGGTGACGCCCCTGCCCCGGGCGTACGCGATGGCGCTGCTGACCGCGGAGACCTGGACCGGGCCGCCCAGCGACATGTTGATGATCTGCGCGCCGTTGTCGGCCGCCCAGACGATGCCCGCCGCGGTGTCCGACGCGGCGCCCTCGCCGTCGTCCCCGATCACCTTGACCGGCAGGATCCGGACGTCCGGCGCCACCGCGCTGATCCCGGTCCCGTTGCCGGTGACCGCGGCGATCGTGCCCGCCACGTGGGTGCCGTGCCCGTTGGCGTCCCGGCTCACCCCGGCCCGGCCGGTGGTGGCGTCGTATCCGGCGAGCACGGCGGCCCGCAGATCGGTGTGCGACGCGTCCACCCCGGTGTCGATCACCGCGACGGTGACGCCCGCGCCCGTCGACCTCTTCCAGGCCTCGGTGGTACGGAGTCTGGCGAGGCTCCACTGCTGGGCGCGGTACGGGTCGGAGCCGGTGGGCACGCCGAGCGCGTACATCGGCGCGTCCACCTCGACGTCGACCACGCCGGCGGCCCGCCGCATGCTCGGCACGGCCCGCTCGGTCACCTCGGCGACGGTGAACACCGGCCGCCCGTCGCCGTCGAGCGTGGTGGTGACCACGCGCACGGTGCGGGACGCGGCGTCCGCGGCGGCGGGCAGAGCGAGTGTGCCCGCCGCGACGGCTAGTCCCAGGGCCCCGGCGGCCGAACGATACAGCTGAGCCCTCATCCCGGCGCCTCCTCTCCCGTTCACGGTCGAGGAGCAGCATCGGCGGTACGGGTCGGGGCGCGATCCTTTCCCGGGTTGCCGTTGGGGAGCAGGACGTCAGTACGGAGCCACCACGAAGGTCGCGCCGGTGCTGACCACGGACGGATTGGCCTGGCTGCCGGGTCCGGAGCCGGCGCCCAGCCCACCGTCCGAGACGACGGTCAGGAGATAGGCGTTGTCGGCGATCGTCGTGTTCGGCAGGGGCGCGCTGGTCGTCGGGCTCAGCCGGTTCCCCGCCAGGTTCAGGGTGCAGACCAGCTCGGTGTCGTTGAGGACGGTGACGTCCCGGCACTCGGCGACCCCGCGGTTGTTCGCCGCGTCATACGCCCCGGCGACCAGGAAGATGTGCGCGTTGTTGCTGGTCGGCGGCCCGGCCACGAAGGTGAGCTGGGAGAACCCGACGCCGGTCAGATAGACGGTGAGCACGGATCCGGCCGGCGCGGTGTTCGGCAGGACCCGGACGCCGTTGCTGTACTCGAAGGTGATCGGGTTGTCGTTGGTGTTGATGTCGTTGTCCGGGTCGATGCTGTTCACCGAGCCGCCCGCGGTGGTCACGGTGAGCAGCAGCCCGGAACCGGCGGCCCGGGGCCCGGTGGTCGCGGTGAAACTGGCGCCGTTCGGGGCCACCTCGATGTCGGTGAGCGGGACGTCGCCGATCGAGGCGGTGATCGGGGTGTTGACCGCGGTGAACCCGGTGCCGTTGACGGTGATCGTCTGGCCGCCGGACGCCGGGCTGCTGGCCGGCACGATCGACGTGATCGTCGGCCGCCGGACCAGGGTGTACGTCGAGGCGGCCAGCAGGCTGCTGTTGGCGGTGGAGTCGGAGTCGTAGACACAGACGTTCCACTTGGCGGTGATCTGGTCCTCGGTCAGCACCAGACCGCCGGTGTTGATGTTGTTGCCCAGATAGTCGGTGGACGGGACCTTGAACGCGATCCGTGTCCCGGAGATCCGGCGCACGTCGAGGGGGCTGACCTGGACCACCCCGCCGGTGGCGACGGCGCCCTCGGCGCTGATCTCGGCCATCTCCTGGGCGATGGCCGCACACCCGGAGACAGGGCCGCCGACATACTGGAACTGGACGGTGGGAAGCGTCCCGGCCGGGAACGTGGTGGCCTTGACCCCGGCTCCGGTCAGCGTGCCGACGACCATGTTGCCGCCGCCGCTCGGCCCGGCCGGGCTGCTCAAGGTCATCGCCGCCGGTGCGGCGCTCGCCGGGGCCCCGGCCGCGGCCACCAGGAGCGCGGACATCGCGGTCACGGCGAGACCGGACCGTCCGGTACGGCGGAGTGGGCGCTGCGGTGCAGCGGTACGACTGAAATGCATGACAATCCCCCCGAATCAGCAGCAACACAGCCTAGCTACGGAAAACGATCGGATCTCGGCTTTGCGCCACCGCCGTGACAGAAGTCGACCACTGGTGACGGAGAGTCAGAGCTGACGTCCGAGACGGGCTCACTTAAGCCTCGAAATCGTCTCGGAACCACACACGCGTGGCTAGTCTGAGGACACTCTCAGTCACGTCGGTGCTTTCGTACGCCACGTTTTGGTGAGCCACCGGACGGACTGTCGTCTAACGCATGGAAGGACTCCTCCCAATGTCGCTTCTCTCATCGAGGCGTCGACGCAGTGCGGCCGCCGTGACTGCCGCAGCCGGCCTCGTGGTGAGCGCATCGCTCGCGATGGGCACTCCGGCCCAGGCCGCCGTGAACTACAACGTCACCTTCACCGGCGCCTCGCCGGCCAAGGTCTCCGCGGGCACGTCCAACCGGGTCATCATCCTCACCGGAACCAACTTCGACGAGGATCAGATCACCGGCATCGACCTCGGCTCCGACCCCGACTGCGCCAACCTGCAGAGCTACGTGGTCAGCAGCTCCACCTCGATCTCGGTGAAGACACCGGGTGCCGGCTCCAACCCCGGCGACGGATGCGCGGCCGGCGCCGCCGACATCACCATCAACCAGACCAACAGCGGAACCGTCACCAGGGCCGCCGCGGTGACCTTCGTGAACCCGCCCGCCCTCGCCGCCGCCAAGCCGATCATCACCGAGAACAGCTCCACGCTTCTCGCCGCCAACCAGGTCACCAACTTCACCACCACCGGCGGCCAGACCATCCGGATCAAGGCCGACGCGAACACCACGTTCAGCGGCCTGTCCGCCAACGCCCTCTCCGGCTCGTTCGGCGGCAAACCGCTGACCACCGTCGGGTTCGTCGCACCGGACGGCACGGCGCAGGCCAACAGCGCGGCGGGCACTCCGGGCAACTTCTGGATCGCCAAGACCGCGACCGCGCTGGCCGCCAACGCGACCCCCACCCTGACCATCTCGCAGAACGGCGTCTCCAAGACGTTCCAGAGCACGGACATCGGCAACCCCACCATCGTGGGCGTTCCGACGGTCACGTCGCTGGACGTCACGTCCGGCAAGTCGAACACCGCGACCACAGTCAAGATCACCGGAACCAACTTCGGCACGACAGTCGGCGACTGGACCGTCAACTTCTGCGGTCTTCCCGGCGTCGTGACGGCGGCGACCGCGACCGTGCTGACCGTCACCACCCCGACCAACGTGGGTGGTAACGCCAGCGGCCTGGGTGCCAGCACCTACGCCGGTGTCTGCCCGGTCGTGGTGGTCGGCGCCAACAACGGCACCAGCCCGCTCAGCGAGAAGAGCAACTTCACCTACCTGACCAGCTGACGAACAGCAGTCTCTCGCCGAGAGGGGCGGATGGCTTCGGCCATTCGCCCCTCTCGGCGTATTGGTGGAAAGAATGGTGGCCGGGCCGAGTTCGCCGCCATTAGTCAGCGGTTTCGGCACGGCCCGCCATCGGCATTGCGACGATGGAGGCGATGGCCTGACGACAGGTTTCCGCAGTAGCGAAAACAGGGAGACAAACCATATGACCGACGGCAGCGAACCCACCACACCACCGGCCGCGGCCCGCCCGAGGAACACCCGTAAACGCGTCACCGCGGGGGTGGCCGGGCTGGCCGCGCTGCTCGGCGGCGGGGCCTATCTGACCACGTCCGCGATCATGGACGCCGACAAGCCGGCGCCGTCCGAGACGGTCAACCAGGCGGTCCGGATCAGCGAACCACTGGATCAGAAACCCGGCGATACCACGCCCTCGCCGGTCCCCACCACCGACGCCTCGGGATCACCACTGCCGCAGAAGGTGGTGGACGAGATCAAGGAGGCGCGGCGGAAGATGGCGGAGAGCGGCGTCAAGGTGCAGCGCCCGTTCCGGGAACAGAGCGTGGAGGACACCGACGACGTCAAGCGGACCACCAAGGGCTCGCTCAAGGAGGGCGGGATCGTGCGCATCGTGACCGCCCGCAAGGACCTCACCGGCCAGTCCGAGCTGGCCTACGTGGCCGGCGGGATCAAGAAGCACGGGGACGCCTCCTGTTCACAGACCTTCCAGTTCAGCTCCAACCCCACGCCGGCCAAGCGGAAGAATCTGCTGATGTGCTGGCGCACCACCGACGCCAAGAGCGTCCTGGCGATCGTGGTCGACCCGAAGGGCAAACCGTCCCGGGACAAGGCGGTCGCCGCCCTGGAGAAGAGCTGGTCGGCGATGGACTGAGACGCGACAAGAACAGTGGCCCGGAGCGGATGCTCCGGGCCACTGCTGGTTCAGTGCTCAGATCAGAACGGGGCGACCGTGAAGGTCGAGCCGCTCGACTGGATCGAGAACTCACCGCTCTCCAGGCCGTCCGCGTCGTTCACGACGGTGACGGTGTAGGTCCCGGCCGGGACGGCGGTGCCGCTCAGCGTGGCCGCGAAGGGGCTGGTGCCGGCGACCGCGTCGATCTTGTTGGCGAGATCCATCGTGCAGATCAGCTCCTCGTCGCTGATCGGCAGCACGTTCCTGCAGAAGGCGGTGCCGGTGTGGGTGCTGTTCCAGGCCAGAACCGAGGCCCCGAACGTCTGGCCGTTCCACGAGTTGTCGGTCAGCAGCACGTAGGACTTGTCCGCCGCCGGCGTGGCGCAGGAGGTGACCGGCGGGCCGCCGGTGCAGGTCGGGTCGGCGAAGGTGAGAGCGCTGAACCCGGCACCGGTGATGTCCAGCACCGGGGCCGAGCCCTGCGTCGCGGTGTTGGGCACGGTGGTGATGCCGTAGGTGTACGTGTAGCGGGCGGTCGGAGCGGTGACCGTGCCGGCCGCCGTGGTGACCGCCAGCTTCACCACACCGGGCGCACGTGCCGAGGTGACACCGGTGAACGAGGTCGCGTCGATGACCTTGATCCCGGTGAGCGGGCTACCGCCCAGCGTGGCGGCGAGAGTGGCACCACCGTCCACCGAGGCCTGCGACGGGATACCGGTGAGACCGGTGACCGTGATCGTGGAGCCACCCTGCGACGGCCCGGACGCGGTCGTGGTCGGGCTCACCTGCGAGCCCACCTGGAACCGGGTGGTCGCGTCGGCGACGGTGAGCAGCGGGGCCACCGCGTAGGTGATGGGCGACGCCAGCAGCGCGGAGCCGCTGGAGTTGGAGGCGTAGACACAGACGCTGTACGGCGTGGTCACGTCACCGTGGGCGTTGACGGTCGAGGTCGGCACCGCCACCGCGAGCTTGGCGTTGGTGATCTTCGTCGTCGCCGCGGCGGTGGTCTCCCAGCCGGCCGGGGTGATCAGGCTCGCGTTGGTGGGCCGGGTGGTCAGGCAGCTGTTCCGGGTGATCAGGACTTCCGGCGTGCCGGTGAACAGCGAGGTGTTGGTCGACGGGGCGTTCACCAGGATGTTGGTCGCCACGCCGGAGCTACCGCTGGCCGGGCTGATCGTCGCGGCCGGCAGCGCCGGGGTGGGGGCGGTGGTGAAGGTGCTGCTGGCCCGGATCTGCAGGGTGCTGGAGTTGACCGTCGACCCGTTGTAGGTGCACACCAGGTACGGCGTTCCGGCCACCAGCGTCGGCACCGTGACGGTGACCGAGGTCGCCGAGGTCCGCGACGTCGCGGCGGCGATGTTGGCGACACCCGTCGCCTGGTACGTCGTCGGGCAGGTGGTGGCCCCGGAGATGAACTGCGAGGCGAAGGTCGCGTTCGTCGCGTAGTTCGCGCCGGTGACGGAGATCGTCGGGCGCGAGTTGGCGTTACCGGTCGTCGTGCTCAGGTTGCCGATGTTGACCACCACCATCGTGTCGGTGGTGGAGTCGGTGGCGTAGGCCGCCCCGGAGGCGGCGTCAGCGTAGAGGCAGAGCTTGTAGGTCGAGCCCAGCGTCAGCCCGGCCGGGCTGGACACCCACGCCTTGGTGGTGGAGCCGACCAGCGCGCCCGCGGCCGGCGAGGTCGCGTCCACCGTGTCGTAGGCGGTGGGGCAGGTCGTCGCGTTCGGGACGAACCGAACGCCCTTGCCGGCCAGGGCCGACCCGCCGTAGAGGGTTACGGGGGTGCCACCGGTCGCCGAGATCTGGGTCGTGCTCAGCACGAAGGCCGCGGCATAGGCGGGCAGTGCGGTTCCGGCCACCACGGCGGCGGTCGTCGCCGTGACGGCGACACCGGCCCGGAGTGCCCGGGAGCCGGTTTTGTTACGGGACTTGCGCATGCGAGGTCCTCCTACGGGTTCCAGGAACCGCGTCTGTGGAATGGGTGGGCCCGCACGCGTCGGTGGCGCCGGGCCGTCTCGCGGGAAGCGTAACGATTCCGACCGGTTCGTCAGGGTAGAGTCGAAAACATACCCATATGTCAGACGGGAACCGGTGCCGGGACTACGCTGCCAGGCTTCGACGATGACCGATAAGCATCAGGAATGCATTAGGTATGGGTTAGCTAAATTGACGGAAGTAAGCCTTGCCTTACAATTTTGGGAATCTCAGAAATGTGACCCCTGAAACGTGTAGGGCATCTGAGTAATGGTTATATTCGATGACGGCGAAACGATTGCCGGTCGAAGGAGAACATCGTGACTCAGATGATGAACATGCCGCGCGTGCAGACCTGCACCGTCACCGACTGCGGGTACAACCACGACGGCTGCACCGCGTTCGCCATCACCATCAGCGAGAGCAACTCCGCCTGCGGGACCTTCGCGGGCGCCGGGCTCTCCGGCGGAATGGGCATCGCCACCGCCCAGGTCGGCGCCTGCAAGCGGGCCGACTGCAAGTACAACGACAACCTGGAGTGCCGCGCTCCGGCGATCACCGTGGGCGCCTCCGCCGACAAGGCGGACTGTCTCACCTACGAGCACGCCTGAGCACCGACGGGAAAGCGCCGCCCCGCCTGAGCGGGACGGCGCTTTTTCGCGTATCGGTCAGAATGCGCCGACGGTGAAGGTGGAACCGCTGGTCACGGCGGTCTGCTGATAGTCGGGGTCCTCGGTGGCGGCGTTCGGCGCGCCGTTGCTGACGATGGTCAGGTTGTAGGCGCCCTCCTGCACCGGCACGGCCGGGTACAGGTTCAGTGTCACCGGGCGCTCGACCGGCGTGCTCGTGGCCGACGTCGCGGTGGCGGTGGCCGCCGCGGACAGAACCGCTGCCGTGCCGGTCTGCGAGGCGATCTTCGTGCCGGGCGGGATGTTCAGCGTGTTCGTGCCGATGATCGCCCCGACGTCGGCGCTGGTGAACGTGCCGGTGACGTTGGTGCTGCTGCCGGTCGTGCCGGTGATGGAGAGGGTTCCGCCGGTGCTGGCGGTGGCGTTGGCGGAGAGGGTGGCGGTCAGGCCGTTCGGGGCGACCGACGTGATGGTGGTGCCGTTCGGGATCCCGGTCACGTTGTTGAGGACCCGGCCGATGTCGGCCTTGCCGAGGGTGCCGGTGGCCAGCGAGACGACGTTGCTGCCGTTGGTGGTGAGCAGGCCGCCTGCGATGGTGTTGACGATGCCGCCGATGTCGGCGCCGATCGTGGCGACGGTGGCCGTCGCGGGCGCCGACAGGAGCGCGAGCCCCGGCGCCAGGACCTGCTTGATGGTGGTGTTCGCCGGGATGGCCGCGGTGCCGGTGGTCTGGACGATCTTCTGGCCGATGTCGTTGCGGGTGAAGACCTTGCCGAGCGAGGTGACCAGGCGGCTGCCCGCGATGGTGCCGAGATCACTGGTCAGTGACTGGACGAGGCCGACCGGGTCGAGGGGAAGCAGATCGGTACCGAGGCGCCGGTTCAGGCGCAGCGTGCACACCAGTTCGGTGTCGCTGATGACCAGGACGTTCTCGCACTCGGAGACCGGGCCGTTGGAACGGACCCCGCTGGACGACTCGATGCCGTTGTACTCACCGCGGACCAGGAAGATCCGCGAGGAGTTGCCCCCGGTCCCGAACGGCCGGCTGAGGAAGTTGGAGCCCTGCACCGCCACGTCGACGGTCGGGGTGGTGTTGGGCGCGGTGTTGGTGAGCAGCTTGAGAGCGTCCCGGAAGGCGAAGGCGCCCGGCAGCGCCCTGGTTCCGGCCGGGGTGGTGACGACGAGCGGCGCGGTCTCGGTGGCGCCGCGCGACGGCAGGGTCGCGGTGAACGACGTGGAGTTGACCGGGGTGACGTCGAGCAGCGGAACCCCGCCGAGGGTGGCGCTGATCGAGCCGGCGCCGGTCGGGAAGTCCGTGCCGTTGACGGTGATGGTGGTGCCACCCGTGCTGGGACCGGCGCCCGGGGTGATCGATACCGGGTTGGCCAGGACGGTCGAGACGTACTGCGCCGCGGAGAGCAGCGCCGAGTCGGCCGCGCTTCCGCCGTAGACGCAGAGCTGATATGTGGCCGGCTGCCGGTTGGCGGCGAGCGGAAGCTTCGGCACCGTGACGGCCAGGCGGTTGGCGGCGAGCTTGCGGATGCCGGAGGCCGGGACCGCGAAGGTGGTGTTCGCGCTCGCGTCGTAGCCGGCCGGGCAGGTGGCGGTGCTGGTGAACAGGACGCCCGGTGCGGAGACGCCGCTGAACAGGCTGGTGGTGCCACTGCCCAGGGTTATCCCGTTGGTGGCGTCGTACGGCCCGCTCGCGCTGCTCAGTGTGACCTGCGGCAGCGTGGACACGTAGTTGGCGACGCTGAGGAGGGTGTCGGTGAGGCCGGTTCCGGAGTAGAGGCACACGCTGTACGTGCCGGCTGCCAGGCCGGCCGGCGCGGTGACGCTGGCGCTGGTGTTGGCCAGGCCGGTCTTCACGACGGTGGCCGCGGTGCCGTTCGACGCGTTGTAGGTAATGGGGCAGGTGCCGGTGGTGAACAGCGCGGCGGGTGTCACGAGACCGCTGAAGAGGGTGCTCAGCGCGCTCAGCGAGATGGTGGTGGAGACGCCGCTGACACCGGTGGCGGGGCTGGCGGAGGAGGGCTGGTAGACGGTCAGCGGGGCGTTGGCCGCGGTGATCGGCTGGGCGCCGACGGTCGCGCTCTGGTAGACGCAGACGTTGTAGTTCTTCGCCGCGCCGTTGACGGCGAGCGGCACCGCGGCCGGGACCCGGAAGGTGAGGCCGTCGCTGACCTTGGCGATCTGTTCACCCGCGAGCACCGTCGCGGTTGGTGTGGCATAGGTGCTTGTCCCACACGCGTCGGCTCGTAGCAGGACCCCGGGCGCCGGTACGTTCGCCAGGCTGGGGTCGGCGACCTTGACCGTGGCGCCGAGGGTGGCGAGTGTCGGGGTGGCGGTTCCGGCCCAGGCGGGGGCACCGGCCACGACCGCGGCGGCTGCGGTGGCTACCGAGGCGGTGACCGCGCCGAGGGCTCGGGCCAGGGATTTCTTCCGGATCTTGGGCATGCGAGGGCCTTTCGTCGACCGAGCGTGGGGTGGGGCTGGCCAGAGCAGGCCGCCCGCCGGAAGCGTAATGACGAAACGGTCTCAACTAAGAGATAACCGTATAAGTCGGACCAGGCTGATCCATCATGTTGACGATGCTCGCGGCTCGCGCTAGGTTGAACTCAGATCGAGTAAGACTCAAACAAAGTAAGACTCATATGGAGAAGGACTCATTAAGAGATGGACCGCATGGACGAGGCGACCTTCCTGGCGCGGTACGACCCCGACGACTACCCGCGGGTCGCCGTGACGGTGGATGTCGTGGCGCTGACCATCCGCGACGGCAAGCTGTCCGTCCTGCTGGTCGAGCGGGGTCACCAGCCGTTCGCCGGTCAGCGGGCCCTGCCGGGCGGCTTCGTCCGCAACGAGACGCTCGACCAGGCGGCGCTGCGGGAGCTGGCCGAGGAGACCGGCCTGACCCCGGGCGAGGGCGACCTGGACCGGGTCCATCTGGAGCAGCTGCAGACGTATGGCGATCCGGGCCGTGACCCCCGGATGCGGGTCGTCTCGGCGGCCTACCTGGCGTTCGCGCCGAGCCTGCCCGAGCCGACGGCCGGCAGTGACGCGGCACGCGCCTACTGGGTGCCGGTGGACGAGGCCAAGGATCTGGCCTTCGATCACGACGAGATCCTCGCGGACGGGCTGGAGCGGGCCCGTTCGAAGCTGGAGTACACGCCTCTCGCCACCGCCTTCACCGGCGGCGAGTTCACCATCGGCGAGTTGCGGCAGGTCTATGCGGCGGTGTGGGGCGAGGAGCTGCACGCCGGCAACTTTCACCGGAAGGTGCTGTCGGTCCCGGGCTTCGTGGAGAGCACCGGCGGGACGACGGCCAAGGGCGGGGAGCGGGGCGGGCCGAAGGCGAAGCTGTACCGGGCCGGAGACGCCCGGTTGCTGCACCCGGCGCTGCTCCGGCCGACCAGGGAGGACCGAGTGCGATGATCAGTACGGCCAGGATCGAGACGCTGTCGTTCGACGAGGCGGTGGCCCGCATCTCCGCGGCGCGGGACTTCCGGGAGCTGGGCGAGAAGCGGGCGTTCAAGAAGTGGGCGAAGCTCGTCCACCCGGACACCGTGGGCGTCGCCCGGCAGGCGACCGCCACGGACGCCTTCGCGAAGCTGGCACATCTCTACAAACGTGCCGAGCGGGCGCCGGTGCTGCACGGGCGGCGCCGGACGTACCGGATGGACCACCTCCAGGCCAGCGGCGACCTGGCCGAGCTGTATGTGGACGGGTCGGTGCTGATCAAGGTGCCGCGCAGCGCGGTCGACAACGACTTGATGGAGACCGAGGCGGCCACGTTGCGGCGGTTGTGGAGCGAGGGTGACCCCAAGTTCCGGGCGTACGCGCCCCGGCTCATCGAGAGCTTCATCTGCGAGGACGGGCAGCGGCACCGGCGCCGGGTGAACGTGATGGAGTACCAGGCCGAGATGATCACTCTCGCCGAGGTCGGGCTCAAGGAGCGGGACCCGCGGGACGTGGCCTGGATGTGGCGGCGGCTGCTGACCGCGCTCGGCTGGGCGCACCGGGCCGGTGTCACGCACGGCGCGATCCTGCCCGAGCACGTGCTGATCCACCCGGAGCAACACGGTCTGGTCCTGGTCGACTGGTGCTATGCGGGACATCGACCGGCGGCGATAGTGAAGGCACGACTGTCCGACTATCCGCCGGAGGTGCTCAACGACCGACTCGCCGGTCCCGCCACCGACATCTACATGGCGACAGGCCTGATGACACGGCTCATCGGGCCGCGGATGCCCGCCCCACTGCGGCGCTTCGCCGCCGGTTGCATGTACGACGCGCCGCGCATGCGGCCCCAGGACGCCTGGGCGTTGCTGGGCGAGTTCGACGAGTTGATTCACCGGCTTTACGGCCCGCGCAAGTTCCGGCCGTTCGTTCCTTAGGAGGACAAAATGGGAAGCGGACACTGGTCCACCGACGTCTACACGGCGGCCGCCAACTACCGCGCGGCCTCCGGGACGAGCGCGTTCGCGTACAGCGACGGCGGCGCCCGGACGGTCCACCCGGACCTGAGCCCGCACGGCGTGTTCATGCGGGAGAGCCGGGACAGCGACGAGCACCCGTTCAGTACGCCGATCGCCGTGCTCTTCGACGTCACCGGTTCGATGGGCAACGTGCCACGCGTCCTGCAGACGAAGCTGCCGCAACTGCTGGGGCTGCTGACCCGCAAGAGCTACGCGGTCGACCCGCAGATCATGTTCGGCGCGATCGGCGACGCCACCTGTGACCGGGCACCGTTGCAGGTCGGCCAGTTCGAGTCGGACAACCGGATGGACGAGCACCTGGAGCGGATCGTCCTGGAGGGCGGCGGCGGGGGCCAGAAACACGAGTCGTACGAGCTGGCGCTCTACTTCATGGCCCGGCACACGCTGCTGGACTCGATGGTGAACCGGGGCCGGCGAGGTTACCTGTTCATCATCGGCGACGAGCTGCCGTACCCGCGGGTCAAGCCGCGCGAGGTGAAGGCGGTCATCGGCGACGACCTGCCGGAGCCGATCTCCACCGAGGACATCCTGACCGAACTGCGCCGCAAGTACGACGTCTACTACATCCTGCCGACCGCGGCCCACCACAGCGGCGACCGCGAGGTGCTGGGCCGCTGGCGCAAGCTGCTCGGGCAGAACGTCCTCGAACTGGACGACCTGGACGCGGTCTGCGAGACGATCGCGCTGACCGTCGGGCTGGGTGAGGACGCGATCGATCTGGACGAGGGCATCTCCGACCTGACCGACGTCGGCTCCCGGGCCGGCGGTTCGGTGGAGCGGGCGCTGGCGCCGTTGCAGCGTACGCCGGTGGTCCGGTCCACCTTCGAGATCGCCGGCGGTCCGGGCGGGAACCAGCGACTGTGACCGATCACGTGGCCGTCGTCGATCTCGGCTACGGCGACGCCGGCAAGGGCACCGTGGTGGACGCCCTCTGCGCGGCGGAGGACCGGCGGGCCGTCCTGCGTTTCAACGGGGGAGCGCAGGCCGCGCACAACGTCGTCACCGAGGACGGACGGCACCACACGTTCGCCCAGTTCGGGTCGGGCACACTGCGCGGGGTGCCGACCCACCTGACGCGGTTCACGGTCGTGGACCCGCTAGCGCTGGCGGGTGAGGCGGCAGCGCTCGGCAACCCCTACCACCTGCTCACGGTGGACGGGGATGCGCTGCTCGCCACTCCGTGGCATCGCAGAGCGAACCGGCGCCGGGAGATCGCGCGGGGCGATTCCCGGCACGGTTCGTGCGGGATGGGGGTGGGCGAGACGATGGCGTACGCGGTGGAGCACCCGGACGCGCCACGGGTCCATGACGTCCTCTCCCCCGCACGCCTGCGCCGCCGGTTCGCCGCCCTGCGCGACTTCTACGACGACCACGAGGTGCCGCTCGACGACGTGGTGGACGCCTTCACCGCGTTCGGCGAGACGGTCCGGATCGTCGGCGGCGACTTCACCGCCCGGCTGCTGGCCGAGGGCCCGTGCGTCTTCGAGGGCGCCCAGGGGGTGCTGCTCGACGAGTGGCGCGGCTGGCATCCGCACACCACCTGGTCGACCACCACGTTCGGCAACGTGACGGAGCTGTGCCAGGACTTTCAAAGACTCGGGGTGGTACGCACGTACACCACCCGGCACGGCGCCGGCCCCTTCGTCACCGAGGACGCCGGGCTGGATCTGCCGGAACGGCACAACGGGCGGGACCCGTGGCAGGGCGCCTTCCGCACCGGCCACTTCGACGCGGTCGCGCATCGCTACGCGGTGGAGGTGTCCGGAGGTGTCGACGCGCTGGCGATCACGCACCTGGACGTCCCGGACCGCTGCCCGCGACTGCGCGTCTGTACCTCGTACACCATCGGGGGTGAGATCTGGACCCGGATCGAACCGGGACCGTTCCGCGACCTCGGCCACCAGGAACGCCTGGGTGTGGCGCTGGCGGGCGCCCGGCCGGCGGAGACGCACCGCCCCGAGGACTGGTGCGGTGCGATCTCCACCCTGCTGGACGCTCCGGTGCTTGTCGAATCCTACGGCCCGGCCAGCTCGGACAAGAAGATCAGGACCGGCTGAGCACGAAAACCGGGAACTCCCGGCCGGTCTTCTCGGTGTACTCCTGGTACGGCGGGTAGGCGGCCACCGACCGCTCCCACCACACGTCCCGCTCCGCGCCGGAGACCTCCCGTGCGATGTAGTCCTGCTTCACCTCCCCGTCCTGAAGCTCGACCCGCGGGTTCGCCCGCAGGTTGTAGACCCAGACCGGGTTCTTCGGGGCGCCGCCGAGCGATCCGACCAGCGCGTACTCCCCGTCGTGCTCGACCCGCATCAGCGGCGTCTTGCGCAGCTGGCCGCTCTTCGCGCCGACACTGGTCAGCACGATGATCGGCCGACCCATGATCTCGTTGGCCTCGGCACCGCCGGTGGCCTCGTACTTCTCCGCCTGCTCGCGAGCCCAGTCGGAGGGACTGGGAGCGTATTCACCCGTCAACGGCATGGTCCCGACCCTACCTCGCGCACCCGGACCGCAACCCGCGTGAGCCCGCTCCGCACTCCGCCGGCCCCACCTTTGTCGACACGGGCCGGGCACACCTGTGCGGCCCACTACGGAGGGTGGGACGCGGATGCGGGCACGGCGGAGTCTCCTCGCGGGCGGGATGGCCGCGATCACCGCGGCGGCGGTCGGTGTGTTCGCGCTGCCCACCGGAAGCCAGGCGTTCAGCCCGGTCTCCTACGCGGCCGGGCCGCCGGTGCGACTGGTCACCACCACCCTGGACGCCACCGGCAGACCCACGTTCTCGGTGCGCACGGTCACCGGCACGGCGCAGGCCGCCCGGATCGCCGCCACCGCCGCGACCCGGGACGACGTGGTCGCGGTCGAGGTCGACGCCCGGGTCCACGCACTGGACGTGCCGTCGGGCGACGACACCCTCCGCGGTCAGCAGTGGGACCTCGACAAGATCAATGTGCCGGCCGCCTGGAAGTCCGGCACCGGCGACGGCGTGGTGATCGCCGTGATCGACAGCGGCGTCGAAGGCGACCACCCCGACCTGGCCGGACAGGTCCTGCCCGGATACGACGCGATCGCGGACACCGCGGGCGGCGACACCGACGACAACGGGCACGGCACCCACGTGGCCGGCACCATCGCGGCCATCGCCGGCAACGGCGCGGGCATCGCCGGCATCGCCCCGGACGCGCGGATCCTGCCGGTCAAGGTGCTCGACGCCGAAGGCGGCGGCGACGTCTCCGACGAGGCCGAGGGCATCGTCTGGGCGGCCGACAACGGCGCCGACATCATCAACCTGTCACTCGGCGGGGACACCGCCACCGCCGCCGAGAAAGCCGCCGTCGACTACGCCCGCAAGCAGGGCGTCACGGTGATCGCGGCGGCCGGCAACGAACGCGAGGAGGGCAGCCCCCCGTCGTACCCGGCGGCGTACCCCGGAGTGATCGGGGTGGCCGCCACCGACGTCAACGATCACGTGGGGTACTACTCCAACCGGGGCGACTACGTGGACGTGGCCGCGCCCGGCAGCGGCATCCTCAGCACCTGGCCGGGCGGCGAATACCGCAAGGCGAGCGGCACCTCGATGGCGGCGCCGCACGTGGCCGCGGTGGCCGCGCTGCTCAAGGCGTACCAGCCGGAGATCACCCCGGACGAGATCGAGAAGACCCTGGAGAGCACCGCCGTCGACCTGGGCACGGCCGGGTTCGACAAGGACTTCGGCAACGGGCGCGTCGACGCGGCGGCCGCCCTGGAGTCGCTCGGCGGAGACGGAGACGGAGACGGAGACGGGGACGGGGACGAGCGCGTGATCCCCGAGGTCACCACCGAATACTCCGCGCGCACCATCACCTACGGCACGAAGACCCGGACCACCTTCCACGTCACCACCGGATCCGATTTCGAGGATCTGACCGGCCAGAACGTCGAAGCCTGCGTCACCGTCGGGACGAAGACGTCCTGTGGCACCGGGATGACCGACGACGATGGCGAATACACCGTCGCCCACACCGCGACCGGCGCGTTCAAGGTCGTTCTGACCGTCCCCGAGTCGGACACCGTCGAGAAGGCCTCGTCCGGCACCACCTACACGGTCAAGGCCGTGGTCAAGGCCACCAAGTCCGGCAAGGGCGCGATCACGGTCCAGGTGACCGGCGCGACCGGGCAGAAGATGACCCTCCAGCGCCTGGTCAAGGGCAAGTGGACGACCGCGAAGTCCTACTCCGCCACGGCCAGCCGCAAGATCACCGGGCTGGTGGCCGGCGGCAGCTACCGGGTGGTGCTGGCCTCCACCACGGCGGTGGCCGGTGTGACCAGCGGAACGGTCAAGGCCTGAACGTGACAGCGGTGCGGTTTACTCGTACCTCATGAGCATCATCTCGCGGGGCTTCGGCGGGCGGCGGCGTGAACCGTCGCCCGACCTGCCTCCCGGTCAATATCTCGCGCACGACTTCCCGGTGCTGTCCGCCGGGCCGACGCCACGGATCCCCCTCGACCGCTGGCACTTCACCATCGTCACCGAGACCGGCGAGAAGCACACCTGGGACTGGAAACAGTTCACCGCGCTGCCCGCCGAGGACGTCACGGTCGACATCCACTGCGTCACCAAGTGGTCGAAACTCGGCACCGGGTGGAAGGGCGTCGCCCTCGACACCCTCTTCGAGGACGTGGAGACCGCCGCCGACTACGTGATGGCCCACAGCTACGGCGGCTACACCACCAACGTGCCGCTCGACGATCTGCTCGACGGCAAGGCCTGGATCGCCTACGAGTACGACGGTGAGCCCCTGCATCCCGAGCACGGCGGCCCGGCCCGGCTGCTGATCCCGCACCTCTACTTCTGGAAGTCCGCGAAGTGGGTCGACGGGCTGCGGATGATGCACGAGGACGAGCCCGGGTTCTGGGAGGAAGCCGGCTACCACATGTATGGAGACCCGTGGCAAGAGCAGCGGTACCACGGCGACTGACCTGGCAGGCGGCCACCGTCCGGGAGACGCGCGAGGAGACCGGCACCGCCCGGACCCTGGTGCTCGACATCCCGGAGTGGAGCGGCCACCTGCCCGGTCAGCACATCGACGTCCGGCTCACCGCGCCGGACGGATACCAGGCACAGCGCAGCTACTCGATCGCGTCCGCCGTGCATCCCGTCGAGATCTCGGTGCAGCGCCTCGACGACGGTGAGGTGTCGCCCTACCTCACCGAGGTCGTCGAACCCGGCGATCAGATCGAGGTCCGCGGCCCGATCGGCGGCTGGTTCGTCTGGCGCGCCGAGTCGACGGCCCCGGTGACCCTGATCGCCGGCGGCTCCGGGATCGTCCCGCTGATGGCGATGATCCGGGCCCGCGGACGGCAGCTGTTCCGGCTGATCTACGCGGTCCGTACCCCGGCCGACGTGCTGTACGCCGACGAGTTGCGCCGCCGGGCCGTCTCCGATCCCGGGCTGGACGTGCACTTCGTCTACAGCCGGGAGGTGCCGGAGGGCTGGCCGGTCGCGCCGCGACGGATCGACGTCGCGGTGGTCAACACGCACGCCTGGCCGCCGGACTTCGAACCGGACTGCTTCGTCTGCGGCCCGAACACCTTCGTCGAGGTGGTGGCCGACATGCTCGTCGCGCTCGGCCACGACCCGAAGAAGGTCCGCACGGAACGCTTCGGCGGCGCCTGACCCGGGCCGCGCGCAGGCGTTCGTGTGGTGACTTGCGGGGCGCTCCGCCCCGCAAGTCNCACCACACCCACCCCCACCCACCGCGTGCCGCACTGCGGTCCGAAACGCACCGCTACGGGACACACAAGGTCCGAACCCCGACCACGTGCCGCACTGCGGTCCGAAACGCACCGCTACGGGACACACAAGGTCCGAACCCCGACCGCGTGCCGCGCTGCGGTCCGAAACGCACCGCTGTGCGGCACACCAGGCCCCAACCCCGACCGCGTGCCGCGCTGCGGTCCGAAACGCACCGCTGTGCGGCACATCAGGCCCCAACCCCGACCGCGTGCCGCGTTGTGGTGCGGAACGCACCGTTACGCGGCACGCGGGGTTACGTCAGCTCCAGCAGGAGGGCCTGGTCCGGGACCAGCAGCGGGGCCGGCAGGCCGGCCGAGGTGAGAACCCGGCCGGGCAGGGTCACCCCGTCCGCCAGCCACGGAGGCGGGGCGTCCTGCATCACCCGGGGCGGGACACCGATCGGGCGGACCGTGTAGAGCCGGTCCGGGTCCAGCCCCGGGAACCGGATCGGCGGCGGCAGGGCGGCCGCCGGGGTACCGACCGTGACCAGTGCGAACACCGCATGCGAACGGTCCTGAGCGACCACCCCGTGCAACTGCTGGGCCGGGTCGGGAGTGTCCGCGCGGACCACCCGGCCGGTGTGCAGCAGGGGCCGCAGCCGCTTGTGCTCGGCGATCCACGCGGCGATGTCGGCTTTCTCGGCCGGCGACGCCTTCGTCAGGTTCCATTCGATGCCGGCGCTGCCGAACAGGGCGGTGGCCAGGCGGAACCCCAGCGCCGAGGTACGCCCGGTGACGTGCGCGACGCCGTCGCCGAGGTGCCCGCCGAGGAATTCCGGAGGCACCACCACCGACGTCCAGCGCTGGATCGACTGCCGGTCCAGCGGATCGTTGGTGTCCGAGGTCCAGAACCGGTCGACCCGCGGCAGGATACCCAGGTCGATCCGGGCTCCGCCGGAGGCGCAGCTCTCGATCTCCACATGCGGGAAGGCCGTCCGCAGAGCCACCAGCAGCCGGTACAGCGCCCGGGTCTGCCGGTGCGCGTCACCGGGGGTGAGCAGATCCCGGTTGTGATCCCACTTGAGGAATGCGATCGGGTACTCGGTGAGCAGCGCGGTCAGCCGTTCCAGCAGGTAGTCGTGGGCCTTCTCCAGGTCGAGGACCCGCTGGTGACGCCAGGTCGGCCCGGTGCCGCCGCCGAGGATCCAGTCCGGATGCTCGGCGGCCAGCCGGGACTCCGGGCTGATCATCTCCGGTTCGACCCAGAGGCCGAACTCCATGCCCCGCTCCCGGACGTGCGCGATCAGCGGGTGCAGGCCGTCCGGCCACACCGTGCCGTCGACGAACCAGTCGCCGAGGGCCCGCCGGTCGTCACGGCGGCCGGTGAACCAGCCGTCGTCCAGGACGAACCGCTCCACCCCGACCTCGGCCGCGGCGTCGGCGAGTTCCTTGAGGACCGGGAGGTCATGGTCGAAGTAGACCGCCTCCCAGGTGTTCAGCACCACCGGGCGCGGCATCCGCAGCGGGGACATCCGGCGGATCCACGGGTGCAGCCGGTCCGAGACCCCGTCCAGGCCGGTCTCCGAGTAGACCGCGATCAGCCACGGGCTCTCGTAGGTCTCCCCCGGTGCCAGCGTGACCTCACCCGGGGCGAGCAGTTCACCGGCGCCCAGGACGCCGTAGCCGAGGGCCGAGCGCTCGGCCCAGATCCGCTTGTCGCCGCTCCACGCCAGGTGGGCGGCCCACAGCCGGCCGGTGCGGAACGCGAAGCCGGGCTCGCCGGCCACCATCAGGAACGCGTCGTCGTGACCGGGACGGCCGTGCCGGCTCTCCCGGGACCAGACGCCGTGCCGCAGCGGGAGCCGCTGGGGCTGCCGTTCGTGACACCACAGGCCGGTGAAGTCGAGCAGTTCGGCGGCCTCGTCCGGGATCGGGAGCAGCACGTCCAGGCCGGGGACCGCGAGGTCGGCGTCGCCACGGTTGGTCAGCGTGTGCCGAACCCGCAGGACGCCTTCGGAGGACAGTTTCAGCTCGCTGAGGACCTCGGCGGTGGCACTCTCCGACCGTACGGCGATGGAGCGGTTACCTGTCTGATGTTCGGCTAGCCGTAGCTCAGAGGTCTTTGCCAGCGCGGGCCGGCCGCTCCAGCCCTCGGTCAGCGACGGCAGAAGGGACAACCGCAGGGGTACGTCGATCGAGCTCGGCGGCACAGCCGGAACCATGGCGTCGGCCCAGGCCTCGACGTCGACATCGCCCAGATCGGCGCCCCAGTGCAGGATCGACGGCGCGACGCCGCGGGCGTCCAGCACAAGGCTGGTGCCCGCGGCGCGCAGGTGGAACACGGTCACTCGGCGACCGGGATGGCCTGAGACTTCAGCGTCTCGATGGTCTTGCCCTGGGCGGTCTTGAGCGCGTCGGACAGCGTGCCGGTGCCCGAGACGACGCCCTTGAAGCCGTCGGACGCGGATGCGTACGTGTCAGTCATCGTCGGTCCCCAGACGAAGTCGGCGGCGACCTGGGTGGACGCGGTCGCGAACACCTCGTAGATCTTCTGGCCGCCGTAGAACTCTACGCCTTCGGTGAGCGCCGGGAGGGTGGCTCCGGACTTCGTGGCCGGGTAGAGCTGGGCCTCCTTGTTGAGGGCGGTCAGCGCCTCCTGGTCGGTGTTCAGCCAGAGAGCGAACTTCGCGGCCTCGTACGGGTGCTTCGAGGTCTTGAAGACGGCGGTCGAGGAGCCGCCCCAGTTACCGGCCGAGGTGCCACCGGCGGTCCACTGCGGCATCGGGGCGACCGCCCACTTGCCGGAGGTGTCCGGCGCGCCGGAGATGATCGAGTTGGCGCCCCACACGGCGGAGACCCAGGTCCAGGCGTTGCCCTTGTTGTACGCGTTGTCCCACTCGGTGGTCCACGGCGGCACGCTGGAGACCAGCTTCTTGCTGATCAGGTCCTGCCAGTAGTTCGCGACCTTGGTGGTGCCCTCGTCGCCGAAGTTCACCGTCCACTTGTCGCCGTCGTTGGCGAACCAGCGGCCGCCGGCCTGCCAGGCGAGCCCGGCGAACTGGTTGATGTCGCTCTGCGAGAAGTTGGTGATGTAGCCACCGGCGGCCTTCACCTTCTCGGCCGCGGCGGCGTACTCCTCCCACGTGGTGGGGATGGCGATGCCGTTCTTCTCGAACAGGTCCTTGCGGTAGAACATCGCCATCGGGCCGGAGTCCTGCGGGATGCCGTAGACCGAGTTCTGCTCGCCGAAGGTGACCTGGCCCCAGGTCCAGTCGACGAACTGGTCCTTGGCGGCGGTGACCTCGGTGCACTCGGCCAGGTTGGTCAGGCCGTCCTGGACCCGGAAGCTGGGCAGCGCGTCGTATTCGATGTGGCCCAGGTCGGGGGCGTTGCCGGCCTTCAGCTGGTTGAAGAAGTTGGCGTAGGTGCCGCCGTTGCCGTTCGGGCCGGTCTGCACCTTGACCTGGATGTTCGGGTTCTTGTCGTTCCAGAGCTTGACCACGTTCTCGATCCCGGGGATCCAGGTGGTGTAGGTCAGCTCGACCGGGCCGGACGACGGGGCGCAGCTGGCCGCGCCGGTCCCCTCGCCGGTGGCGGTGTCGTCGCCGCCGGAGGAGCAGGCTCCGAGGGCGAGTGCCGAGGTCAGCAGAATGCCGAGTGATCGCATGGGTGGACGCACGATGATCCTCACATTTTTCGGAAGGGAATTACTTGATGGCGCCGGAGCCGAGGCCGTTGCGCCAGAAGCGCTGCAGAAGCAGGAAGGCGATCACCAGCGGGACGATCGAGACGAGAGCGCCGGTGAGCACGAACATCCGCAGCTCGGGGATCTGGTTCACCTGGGTGTTCCAGGAGTAGAGGCCGAGGGTGACCGGGAACAGCCGCTCGTTGCCGAGCATGATCAGCGGCAGCAGGAAGTTGTTCCAGACGGCCACGAAGTGGAACAGGAAGATCGTCACCAGGGCCGGGAACATCAGCTTGGCGGAGATCGTGAAGAACGTGCGGACCTCGCCGGAGCCGTCCAGGCGGGAGGCTTCGAGAAGCTCGTCCGGGACGCTCGCGGTGGCGTAGATCCGGGCCAGGTAGACGCCGAACGGGTTCACCAGGCTGGGCAGGAAGACCGACCAGAAGGTGTTCGTCGCGTTGAACTGGCTGAAGATCAGGAACAACGGTAGGGCCAGTGCCGTGGCCGGCACAAGTACCCCGGACAGAACGATGTTGAAGATCGCGTCCCGGCCCGGGAAACGGTACTTGGCCAGGGCGTATCCACACATCGCGGCCAGCACCGTGCCGATCAGCGCGGCGCCGCCGGTGTACAGGACGCTGTTCAGCATCCAGCGCAGGAAGACCCCGTCCCGGTACGCGAACAGCTCGCTCAGGTTGTCGCCCAGCGCGAAGTCGGCGAACCAGAGCGGGTCGGTGTTGTTGAACTGGCTGCGGCTCTTGGACGCGGCCACCACCAGCCACCAGATCGGCACCAGGAAGTAGAGGGTGGCGGCGCCCATGACCAGCATGGGGCCGATGCGGTTGACGTTCTTCACTTGTCGCCTCCCCGCTGGGTGAGCTTGAGGAAGCCGAACGACAGCAGGCAGGTGGCCAGGGCCAGCACCACCGAGAACGCCGCCGCCAGGTTGAAGTTCGGGATCGCCGACGTCGAGTAGACCGTCAGGTTCGGCGTGTACGTGCTGGTCACCGCGGAACTGAAGGTACGGAACACGGCCGGCTCGGCGAGCAGCTGCAGGGTGCCGATGATCGAGAAGACGGTGGTCAGGATGATCGCCGGCATGACCAGCGGGATCTTGATGGAGAGCGCGGTCCGGATCGCTCCGGCGCCGTCCATCCGGGCCGCCTCGTACACCTCCTGCGGGATGGCCAGCAGCGAGGAGTAGATGATCAGCATGTTGTAGCCGACGTAGACCCAGGTCACCACGTTCGCCATGGCCCACAGCACGAAGTCGGCGGAGAGCATGTCGACGGCGCTGGTCACCGCGGTGAACGGGGACAGGTTCGGCGAGTACAGGAAGCCCCACATGATGGCGGCGACCACACCCGGGACGGCGTACGGCACGAAGAACGCGAGCCGGAAGAACCGCCGCCCCTTCACCAGGCCGGAGTCCAGCAGCAGCGCCAGGAACAGCGCGATGCCGAGCATGACCGGCACCTGGACGACGCCGAACAGCAGCACCCGGCCGATCGAGTCCCAGAACGGGCCGTCGGAGAAGACCCGCACGTACTGGTCCAGCCCGCCGAACACCTCCTGGGCCTTGCCGAAGGTGCCCTGGCGCTCGACCTTGTACAGCGACTGCTTGATCGCGTACCCGATCGGGGCCAGATAGAAGGCCGCGAACAGCAGGCCGAACGGCGCGATGAAGAAGAGTAGAGCGCCCTTCTTCCCCTTCACGATGCCTCCTCCCGGACGACTGCGACACCGCCGCCCTCGACGCGCAGCACTCCGGTCACCGGCTGATCGGTGACCAGGTCGTGCCCGGCCGCGGGCAGTTCGACGGGGTCGGGACTGTGGTTGATGACGAAGAGGTAGCCACGGTCGCCGTTCTTCCGGCGTACCACCTCGAGTTGGTCGTTCTTCTCGCCGGTGGCCCCGGCGGCCTCTTTGAGCAAATCAGACATGTCTGTTTTTGTCGCGACGTACCAAGCGGTTCCCTTGCCGTACGCGTTCCGGGTGATCGCCGGAAGCCCGGTCATCGGGCCGTTCTCGTAGGTGGCGAGCGCGGTGGCGGTGGTGGTGCGCAGCCGCTCGGTCCACAGCGTGCCGGTGGTGCCGTCGCTGAGATCGACCTCGGCGCCGGGCAGCAACGGCCCGAACTCCTCGGCCACCACCCCCAGCACGTCCCGGAACGCGCCCGGGTAACCGCCCAGCCGGATCCGGTCCCGCTCGTCGACGATCCCGCTGAAGAAGGTGACCAGCAGTTTCCCGCCGGCCGCCACGTAGTCGGTGATCGCCTGGGCGTCGGCGTCCGAGATCATGTAGAGACCCGGCACCACGACCAGCTTGTACTTGGTGAGATCGGTGCCCGGCGCGATCACGTCCACGGTCACGCCGTTCGCGCGCAGCGCCCGGTGACTCGCGTGCACCTGGTCCAGGTAGGTGACCGCCTGCGACGGACGGGCCTCCCCCTCGGCCGACCACCACGACTCCCAGCTGAACAGCAGGGCGACGTCCGACTCCACCTCGGAGCCGGCCACCTCGCCGATCCGGC
This sequence comes from Actinoplanes sp. G11-F43, assembly GCF_050589265.1. Classification (NCBI taxonomy): domain Bacteria; kingdom Bacillati; phylum Actinomycetota; class Actinomycetes; order Micromonosporales; family Micromonosporaceae; genus Actinoplanes; species Actinoplanes sp. G11-F43. The sequence continues at coordinate 8,443 of NZ_JBNZCE010000003.1, read as the reverse complement.
CCAGCGTCTCGGACAGCTTCAGCACCTCACGCCAGGCCACCGTGTCGGTGCCGGCGTGCGGCAGCATCGCCGAGTGGAACTTCTCGGCGCCCTGGGCCGAGGCCCGCCACTGGAAGAAGCAGATCGAGTCGGCGCCGCGGGCCACGTGGGTCAGCGAGTTACGGATCATCTCGCCCGGCGCCTTGGTCAGGTTGTGCGGCTGCCAGTTGACCGCGCCGGCCGCCTGCTCCATCAGCATCCACGGGCGGCCACCGGCCAGCCCGCGGGTCAGGTCGGCGGCGAACGACAGCTCGGGGACCGGCTCACCCAGACGGTGGTCCAGGTAGTGGTCGTTGGCCACCACGTCCATCTCCGGCGCCCAGGACCAGTAGTCCAGGTTGCGGATGTGCGCGGTGACCATGAAGTTGGTGGTGACCGGCACCGTCGAGTGCGCGCGCAGGATCGCCGTCTCGGCCCGGTAGTAGTCCAGCAGGTTCTCCGAGCTGAACCGCTGGAAGTCGACCAGCTGGGCCGGGTTGCGCAGCGACAGCGCGAGCCGTGGCGGCTGGATCTCCGCCCAGGCGCCGTACCGCTGGCTCCAGAACGACGTGCCCCACGCCTCGTTCAGCGTCTCGATCTTGCCGTACCGGCCGCGCAGCCAGGTGCGGAACCCCTCGGCGCTGGTCTCGCAGTAGCACAGGGCGTTGTGGCAGCCCAGCTCGTTGGAGACGTGCCAGAGGGCGATCGCCGGGTGCTCGCCGTAGCGGCGGGCGACCCGCTCGACCAGATCCAGCGCACGCTTGCGGAAGACCGGCGAGCTGGGGCACCAGGCCTGCCGCCCACCCGGGAACCGGACCGTGCCGTCGGCCGCGACCGGCAGCACCTCCGGGTGCTGGGTGGTCAGCCAGGGCGGCGGCGACGAGGTGCCGGTACCCAGGTTGATCTTGATGCCGTTCGCGTGCATCAACTCGATGACCTCGTCCAGGTCGTCGAACCGGTACTCGCCGGGGCTCGGCTCCAGGTTGGACCAGCCGAAGATGTTGACGGCCACCAGGCCCACCCCGGCCTGTCGCATGAGCGCGGCGTCCTCACGCCAGACGTCAGGCGACCACTGCTCCGGGTTGTAGTCGCATCCCAGACTGACGCCGGGAAGCGGCATACGGACGGTTTTCATAGAACTCCTGGATGTGTGCACGTGCACACATTTCTGTGAGCCTAAACGGCGGTTACGGGTGTGTGAACGTGCACACAGTAGGACTGGCCTGCGACGAGGTCAATAGCGGGAGGGTTACTGTTAGCTCATGTCCCGGCCACAGCCCCAAAAAAGAGCCACGGTGCACGACATCGCGGCCGCGGCCGGCATGTCCCGGGGCACCGTCAGCCGGGTCATCAACGGCGGCTACGTCTCGGCCGAGGCCCGCGCCGCCATCGAAGCGGCGATGACCGATCTGGGCTATGTGCCCAACAATGCCGCCCGCGCCCTCAAGATGCGCAGGTCACAGGCGGTCGCGTTCGTCGCGCACGAGCCACACTCGCTCTTTCTCGACGACCCCAACATCGGCTCGATCATGCTGGGCGCCAACGCCGCCCTGTCCCTGGCCGACCATCAGATGGTCAGCCTGGTCGTCGAGTCGGCCCGCGACACCGAGCGTGTCGCCCGCTACCTGAGCGGCGGCTTCGTCGACGGCGCCATCGTCGTCTCGGCCAGAACAAAAGACCCGATCATCAAGGTCATCAGCGATCTCTCGCTGCCCGCGGCGTTCGTCGGCCACCCGCCCGACCTCGACCAGAACATCCCCTTCGTCGGGATAGACAACGTCGGCTCGGCCCAGGCCATCACCGCGCACCTGGTGAGCACCGGCCGCCGCCGGATCGGCATGATCGCCGCCGCCCTGGACCGCGACTCCGGCATCGACCGGCTGACCGGCTTCCGCACCGCCCTCGGCTCCCTCTTCGACGAAACCCTGGTCGCCGACGTCCCGCACTACGACTACGGCTCCGGCGTCAAGGGCATGCGCGACCTGCTCGCACGCGACCCGTCCCTGGACGGCGTCTTCGCCGCCTCGGACGCGATCGCGGCCGGAGCGCTGGAGGCGTTGCGCGAGGCCGGCCGCAGCGTCCCCGGCGACGTGGGCCTGGTCGGCTTCGACGACAGCACATGGGCGGTCCGCTGCCAGCCCCAGCTCACCACGGTTCACCAGCCGGCCAAGGAGTTGGGCTCGTGCGCCGCCCAGGTGGTGCTACGCCAGCTGAACGGCGAACACCCGGAAACCACCGGCCAACTCCTCCCCACCCCCTTGGTCCTCCGCGACTCCGCCTGACGCCAGCCGCCAGCCGCCAGCCACGGACACCGGCCCGGCCGGCGCACACGTTCGCGGCTCGTTTGCGCTGGTCAGACCGAGCACACCGACGCGGGAACACGACCGGAGGACCGTGACGCCCCACCGGGCCCAAGGCGTCCGTGCCCGCGCACAAACCGGCCCCGGTGTGCCCGCACCGGGACGGAGCCGTGCCACCCGGCCGAGGACCTGCGCAATACCCGGCCCTCCACCAAGAAGACTCTTCTTTCCGGTGGTCTCGACTTTCGCCGTTTTGCAGGCGGCGACCATACAGGGCAGGGCGACTTTCGAAGAGAATCTCGCATGAGCCTCAAGATCCTCGATACAGACACCACCGCAAGGCTTGACCTGGGCTGACGCTGGGAACCCTGCTACGTACATCTTCTGCAAAATGGCGAAAGTCGAGGGGGTAAATCTCCTAAAAATGGGCGGATCACCCACGCAAAGTTTGACCGGAAGCGATCAGGCGACCAAGAACAAGAACCAAAACGGTGGCAGGTCCTCCAAGATCCATCACAATCCGCGAGGGGAGGGCAGCCTCGCGGGACACTTAGGGCAAATCGAGCAGCGGCCGAGAAGAAGGCTCAAAAGATTCCCGCTCTCAGCCGCCTGATCACTTGCCCCCCCCGCAGAGGCGATGCGCCCAGTTGCGATCTTGGGGGATTTACCCCCGGAAGGAGTCCGCTTCTCGGCTGCCTAATCACTTGCGGTCAATCCCTCGCACAGGCGACCCGCTCAGCAGAAATCTTGGTGGATTCACCACCGTTTCGAGCCTTCCTCTGGGCTAGTGGCTCGTCCGCAGTCAATTCCCCGCGCGAGTGTCCGCTTTCCGGCCCCACTCTGGCCGATCTTGGATGATTTTCCACCGAATAAGGTGGTAAATCCGCCAAGATCCCGGCGGGACGGTTTGCCCACGCGAGGGATTGACCGCAAGTGATCAGATAGCCGAGAACAAGACTCTTTCCGGGGGTAAATCCACCAAGATCGGCCGGGCCGGAGCTGGAAGGCGGACACTCGCACGATGAATTGACCGCGAGCAGGCCAGCAGCCGAGAAGAAGGCTCTATCCGGTGGAAAATCCGCCAAGATCAACCAAGACGGGACCGGAAGGGCGGACACTCGCGCGAGAAATTGACAGCGGACGGGCCGGTAGCCCAGAGGAAGACTCGGAAACGGTGGCAAATCCCCCAAGATCGCCGATGTTAGAAGCACAAGGCCGATGTTATTAGAAGCACAAGGTGGACTCGCGCGGGAATCGACGACGAGCGGCCCAGCCGCCGGGGAGAAGGCTCAAAAAGGTGGCAAATCTTCCAAGATATCAGCTGAATGGGTCGTCCGCGTGAGGGATGGGCCGCTAGCGATCCGGGAGAGTCGAGGAAATGGCTCGCCCGGGTGGGTAAATACGCCAAAGTCCGACAGAATGCGGTCGCCCTTACGCGGAGAATCGCCCGAGAACGGATCGGCGATGAAAGAACAAGACTCCCGCCGGTGGAGAAGTGCCGGTGGAGAAGCGTCGGCGGAGAAGTGCCGGCGGAGAAGTGCCGGTGGAGAAGCGACCAAGATCTGTGAGGGTTCATCGGTCGTTCTCGCGGAGGGATCGACCCGTGTCGGCATGAGCCCGCATGAGACGCGAAGGGGACATGACCGCGATGAAAGCCTCCGCGGGAGCCGGCGTCACCGGTGGCACACGGTGTTCGCCGTCGCTGCGGGTGCCGGCTTGCTGGGAGCGGTCGCACGTTCAGAGCGATCTGCCTGGTCAAGCCGACCACGACAAGCGTTACTGACCAGAGGTCACTGATCGATCGTCAGGGTGAACTCGACCAGGCGGCTCCGCAGCCAGTCCTCCAGGCGGGCCGGCTGGACGATGGTGCCCGGATTGCTGGGCTGGTTGAGGTCGGCGACGATCTCGGTGAGCACCGCACGGCGCTCGGCCTGATCGACGACCGGGCGCGCGCGGGCCGCCAGGTCCGCACGGACGCCGTCTTTGAGATGCACGGTGAAATCCGGGTCGGCGCTGAGGTTCGCGAACCAGCTCGGCGACGGCAGCAGCCCGCTGCACAGGTAGAACCGGCCGCGCACCCGATAGAAGAAGATCTCGATCCGCCGGTGCCGCCCGGTCCGCCGGCCGATCGTGGTGATGTCGATGATCCGGGCCCGGGTGGGTGAGGCCGGTGTCAGCTCTAGGGCGCGCCGGATCGCGGGCGCCACCGGGTCCGCGGCCATCTCAGGCCACCCCCGCGAGACCGGCCCGCGGGGCCTGGAGTGGTGGGAGCGCCGGCCCCAGGAGCAGCCCGCCGTCGACGACCAGCTCGGTCCCGGTGAGGAAGGCCGCCTCCGGGGAGGTCAGATAGAGCAGGGCCGCGGTGATCTCGGCCGGTCGGGCCATCCGCGGCACCGCGAACGGTGTCGGGTCGTAGAAGTCCGAGATCGGCCGCCCGCCGGGCTCCGCGGGCTCGGTGATCAGCTTGGTCTCGACCACGCCAGGATGCAGGGCGTTGACGCGGATGTTGTCGCGGCCCAGCTCCAGGGCGGCACTGCCGGTGAGGCCGCGGATCGCCCACTTGCCGGCGACATAGGGCGCGTAGCAGGCCGTCGCGCCATATCCCATGGTGGAACCCACGTTGACGATCACGCCGCCGCCGGAGCGGCGCATCGCTGGCGTGACCGCCCGGATGCCGAGGAACTGGCCGGTCACGTTGACGGCGAAGGTCCGCTCCCACACCCGTGGATCGGTGTCCTCGACGGTGGCCGCCGGGTTCTGCACACCGGCGTTGTTGACCAGGATCGCCGGGCCGCCGAACCGCTCGGCGGTCACGCTGACGGCGGCCGCCCAGTCCCGCTCGCTCGTCACGTCGAGCCGGACGGCCAGCGCGCGCTCCCCCAGCTCGTCGGCGAGCCGGTGAGCCGTCTCCAGGCGGCCCGGCGTGCTGCCGATGACGACCTGGGCGCCCTCGGCGTGGTAACCCCGCACATGGCTCTCGCCCATGCCGCCGGTGGCACCGGTGATCAGGACGGTCTGTCCGCTGAATCGCATGTCACACTCCTGCCCTATGGTGAGCTGACCGGCTCACCTCGCCATGGAAGACTAGGCCGGGTGCGAGAGGTGAGTCAAGTGACTCATAATGAGTCGATGAGCACCCAGCCGTCCGCGTACCACCGCCGCGTCGCCGAGGAGAAACGCACCGCCATCCTGCGGGCGGCGACCACCCTCTTCCTGGCGTCCGGCTACGACGGCATCTCCCTGGCCCGGATCGCGGAGAGCGCCGGCGTCTCGAAGGCCACCCTGTTCAAGCAGTTCCCGACGAAGGCGGCCCTGTTCGACGCGATCGTCACCGAGTCGTGGCATCTGGGTGACGAGGACGAGCCGCAGCCCGCGCCGGACGACGTGCGCGCCGGCCTGACCACCATGGGCGAGCGCTACGTGGCGCTGTTGACCCGCCCCGGGATGACCGCCCTGTTCCGGATCGTGATCGCCGAGCTGCCCCGGTTCCCGGAGCTGGGTGAGGCCCAGTTCAGCCGGGGCAAGCTGCCGTACTTCGAGTCGGTCCGCCGCTACCTGGCCGCCGCCGACGCCGCGGGTTCCGCCCGGGTGCCGGACACCGAGCTGGCCGCCACCCAGTTCCTCGGCATGATCTCCAACTTCGTCTTCTGGCCGAACCTGCTGCTCATCGACTGGGCCCCGGCGCCGGAGGCGATCGACCACGCGGTGGAGGAGGCGGTGGCCACGATGGTCGCCCGCTACGCGGTCTGAAGGGCCCGCAGCCAGTCCGCCACCGGCCCGAGCGTGACGAGGCCACTGCCGGCCGCGATCTCGCCCGCGGCGGGGCGCAGTTCCTCGTACACCCGGGCCATCGTCTCCCGGTCACCGACCGCGATCGCCGCCTTGGCGACCAGGCAGGCACGCACCTCACGCAGCAGGTCGTGCGGTGACTCCGGAACCGCCCGGAGCGCCGCGGCGGCCTCACCGGGACGTCCCTGGGCGAGCCGGATCAGCGGCCGGGCCCACGGCTCGTGCGGACCCCAGTCGACCTGATCAGCGGCCTGACCGAGGGTCAGCTCGGCCAGCGGCAGGAGCCCACGCTCCATCGCCACGATGCCACGGCCCCGGAGCAGAAGATCCGCTTTCCGGTACGCCTCCCCAGCCTCCTCGCCCCGGCCGGTCAGGACCAGGCGCACCGCCGCGTACCAGGCGGTGAAGGCTTCGGCGACCGGCAGGTCGTAGCGGTCGGCCAGCCGATCGACGGCCTCGGCCGCGGCGTCGGCGCCGGGCAGGTCACCGAGCGCGCACCGGGCCTGCAGCAGGATCAGGTGCCCGAGCACCTCGAAGGTGGCCAGCTCGTGCCGGGCCGCGAGGTCGACGAGTTCGGCGCCGATCACGGCCCGCTCGGCGGCCAGCCCGCAACGCGCGAAGGTGTGCATGAACCGGGCGTTCAGCGCGAACGCCAGCGCCGACGGGTCGCCGGACGCCCGGGCCAGCGCCTCCGCCTCGCGGGCCACGGTGTCACCCCGCCGGCCGGTGGTGCCGCGCAGTTCCAGGGCCAGGGTGCTGAGCAGGCGGCTGCGGATCACCGGCTGGTCCGGGGACAGGCCGGTCAGGGCCCGTTCGGCGGCGGTCACGATCCGGGCGGAGAGGTCCTCGTCGTCGTTGCCGGGCCAGATCGCCGGCACCCCGAAGCCGGCGAGCTGGGCCGCGGTCAGCGCCGGATCGCCGACCACCTCGGCGCGCAGGGCACGGGCCTCGTCCAGACGGCCGATCAGCGCGAGCGCCCGGGCCAGCCCCATGATCACCGTCGACCGGTCCGGGGCGGCCGGGTCCGCGGAGGTCAGGGCCTGTCGCCAGAACCGGGCCGCCTCGTGCGGGTGGGACCGGGACTCGGCCCGCTCGGCGGCGGCGCGGGCGTACCGGGTGGCCGGGCCGAGGAGCCGGGCACGATCGAAGTGATGGGCCAGTTCGGTCACGGCGGTGGGCCGATGAGTCTCGATCACGGCCCCGGCCAGGGCGTGCCAGCGGGATCGGCGCGGGCCGGAGATCTCGGCGTACAGGGCGTCCCGGACCAGGATGTGCCCGAACCGCAGCCGGTCACCGTCCTCGATCAGGAACCCGGCCCGCAGACCGTCGTCGAGGGCGTCCAGCACGACGGCCTCGGCAGACCCCGAAGAACCGGCGAGCCCGATCAGCTCGTCCGGGCGGATCTCCCGGCCGAGGACGGCGGCCTGCCGCAACACCGTCCGGGCGGCCGCGGGCAGGCGGTCCAGACGGTGCCGGAGCACATCGCGTACGCCGGTCGGCACGGTGTCCAGCCCGGCCCGCCCCTCGGCGGCCAGCACCCGGGCGAGTTCGCGGGCGAAGAACGGGTTGCCGCCACTGCGCCGGTGCAGCACCCGTACCGTCTCGACGTCCGGCTCGGCCCCGGTGACCAGCGCGGCCAACCGCCCGGTCGACGTCTCGGACAGGCCTCCGAGTGGGATCCGGACGGGTTCGGCACGGGCCAGCCGGGCCAGCGCCGCGGTCAGGCCGACGGTGCTCTCGGACGCCCGGTGGGTGCCCACGATCAGCACCGGCCCACTGATCGTTTCCGGACCGCTGAACAGGGCGGACAGCACGTCCAAGGCGCCCGCGTCCATGTTCTGGAGATCGTCGAGGATCAACACCACCGGGGTACGCCCGGACACCTCGCCCACCATCGACAGCACCGCCCGGTAGAGCCCGAACCCGGGCCCGGTGGCGCCGAGCTCCCGGCCCAGACCGGTGGCGATCTGGTTCCACGGCCAGGCGTCCGGGGCGCCGTCGTGCTCCGGGCCCACTCCCCACGCGGCGGTCCAGCCGTCCACGGCCAGCCGGGTGGCCAGTGCTTCGGCGAGGGCGGTCTTGCCGGAGCCGGGATCACCGGAGAGCAGCACGAGCCGGGGCCGGCGCTCCCGTGCCACCGTCGCGGCCAGCTCACCGAGCCGCCGCAGCTCACCGTCGCGCCCGACGAACGGCCGCGCGGCGAGAACGGACAAAGCCGGAGAAAGGTGGGAGGCGGGGGAAAGGTGGGAGGCGGGGGAAAGGTCGGAGGCGGGGGAAAGGTCGGAGGCGGGGGAAAGGTCGGAGGCGGGGGAAAGGTCGGAGGCGGGGGAAAGGTC